>CAYUDW010000006.1:15789-39763 GCA_964442595.1 uncultured candidatus Brocadiaceae bacterium | reverse complement strand
AGGTCGGGGCCGAACATCATCATCATAGACCTGTCGGGGGACGGGCGCAAGTCAGTGCACTACCGGCGGCCCCTGCGCCCGAAGGCCCGGGCCAGGACCAACAGCAGGCCCGTGAGGCTGACGCACTTGATGACGCTCACCACGGCGGCGCTCTGCAGCACGCCGAGTGCAGGCACCATCAGAAGCCCCGCCCAGGCGGCTCCGGCCAGGGCACCCAGATGGTCGGCAGCGTCGTAGGCACCGGCCACAGTGCCGGCACGCCCGCCTGAGCGAAGGCCGATGCGGGCCGCAAGCGGGAACTGCGATCCGGTCAGGAAACCGGCCACAGGCGAAAGCAGCATGAAGCCCCACGGCGAGAACGAGAGCAGGCTGCAGATCGCGGGCAGGGAGAGGACCAGGACGGCCTGCGCGCACTCGACGGCCAGCATGGTACTGCCCGGCCGTGCCACCGCCCGGCGGTTCATCAGCCATCCGCCCAGGGCCAATCCCAGCATGAAAAGGCCGACAATGGCGCTGATGTCGCGATAGACGTAGCCGAAGGACGTCTGATAGAGGTAGATGATGAGAACCTCCGCCGCGAGCCCGAACATGCCAGTGGTGAATACGCTCACGCCGCAGGCCCACGGTGCGGCGCGCTCCCGTCCGAGCCCCGCACGGGCGAGCGCGAGCGGCGCCAGAACAAGGGCAAAGGGCAGCCAGAGCCACACCCGTCGCATCGAGCGCACGCGCATGAAGACGTCCCCGCGATCTCCGTCGGGCCGGATTCGGCCCGGCACCGCCCCCTGCGCGTAATGCGACTGAAGCCTGAGAAACAGGGCGAAGACGACGGGACGCGCGTCCGTGTTCGGCGTCGCTGAGGGCGCCGCCTCGTCCAGGAGCCGCGTTGTCCAGACGACGCGTTCGGGTGGGAATTCGGCCAGTTGGAAGCCGTACTTCAGTGCGGGGGCCTCAAGCCCCAGTTCGTCAAACCTGCGCATCAGCACCTCAGCGTCCGCAGTCGCACCTCCGCGCTGGGCGCCGGCGAAGAAGCAGAACTCATCCCCCGGTCTCACAACCACCGAATCGAAGACGGCGCGCAACGTGCGGTAAACGCACGCCGTGTAGTCCAGCACAGCAGCCCCGCGCACGTAGTTCTCGCTGCCGGATATCCCGCACACCGCCAGCACGCCGCCGGGCCGGAGGATGGCGGACGCCTCGCGGTAGAACTCGACGGTGTAGAATCGGCTGGCGGACGCCGACGTGGGATCGCCCAGGTTCAGGACGATCACGTCGTATGGGGCAGCCGGGGCCCGACGGCCCTCCCCCGGCGCTCCCGTGTGGCCCACGGGCAGCCAGGTCTCCGCCAGAGCAGCCGGATCCCCCCTGCACCTCCGCACGAAGTAACGCCCGTCGCAGCCGTATGCCCGGAACCGCGGCCCGCCCAGGGGCCGTTTCAGCTCGCGGGGCAGGTGCTCATGGAGCAGCGCAACGAGCTGTGGATCGGCTTCGACGTAGTCCAGGGCCTCGATGGGGCCCTTCAGCAGCTCCTGAGACAAACCGCCGAGCCCGCCGCCGATCAGAAGCAGACGCCGCGGCCGCGGATGCTGCGTGAGCAGCAGCGCAGCCCGAGCGCGCGAGGCCCTGAAGTCCGGGAACTGGGCGGACATAATGCCGTTCTGGACGAGCACGAACTCCCCTTCGCGCTGCCCGAGTTCGACGTGCTGGTAGCGGGTTTCGCTCCCGGTGATGCGGTCGAATCGGCTGAAGGTCCGCCATCTCGCCAGCGCCGTTGCCCGCTCCAGGGCCCCTCCCCAGCCGGCGAACGCGATGCACAGCCCCACGCCCAGAGCAGCAAAGACCTCGACTGCGAGCGTGCCGCCGGCGGCCCGTGTGCGCCGCGCGTCCAGAAGGGCCCCGCACGCCACCGGGACCACGACGACCATTGCCATATAGAAGGGTACGGAGCTCCGCGCCGGGCTCCAGCAGACGGCGGCCACGAGCAATGCCGCCGCCCCGATGCAGGTCCTTCCACTCGCGCCGGCCGCCCAGACAGTGACTACCAGGGCGAGCAGCACCGATGCGCCGAACACGATGACAGAGGGAGGCGCCGTGCCCAGCAAGTAGAAGCTCAGCAAAGCCCCCGCCCCTGCGCTGCCGACGGCCTCGGCCACGTAGATGCGGCTAATGCCGCCGGCAGGGCGAGCCGTCCCCCTCTCCTCAAAGCGCGCAGCGACGGGAAAGAAGAAGCCCACGGCGAACGGGACGGGCCCGGCCGCCAGCGCCGCCCCCATCAGCATGGAGCGGAGCGATAGGAAGTCGCCCACCCCCACCCCCATGAGCGGACGGACCACGCGGGCGAGCACGAACTGGGCGGGGAGACCCAGCATCAACGCAGCCAGCGCGAGGTGGGCCGCCACGAGCTCGCCGGGCACACGCTTGAGCACGAGCGTGCCGACGAGCGCCCCAAGCGCCACGAAGATGAGCCAGCAACACAAGCCCGCCGCCAGCGCCAGTTCCGTGCCGTAGAAGCTGACCATCAGCTCGCGAACGAGCAGGCTCTGGGCCACCAGAGCGGCGGCGCCCGCAGCGCACATAAGCGGAACAAGCGACCTGCCCGGAGGTCGAGCCATGGCCGCCACCCCCGCGGAGCCAAATGGCTATATAAGGAAGCAGGCCGCCTCTGCCCATGCAGAAGCGACCTGCGTAACGTTCGTCCCACGCCCCGTGCAGGCTGCGGCGCTACCGCTGCAGCTGCAACACCGCCTGGCGCACTTCATCGACAGTCGGCCCGTCGTTGCCGAACTCGGGCAGCTTCTTATCGTAGCGAAAGGTGCGAGCGGCGGTCAGCTCGATGTTGTTGTTCCCGTAGGAGTACTCGTAGACGAGCAACGTCTGGTCCGGAACGTCGATCACGACGATCGGCGCGTAACCGCTGACCTGCTCACCGACGACGCAGATCACGCCCGCCGTTTGTCCTTCGCTTTGCCCGTAGGCCCGGTTTGAGAGGCCCAGCCCGCCGGCCAGATAAGCACCGGCCAGCACGGACACCAGCACAATCAACGCCGTTTTGAACTCCTGCTTGCCCATGTGAACCGCCCCTCGACAGCGGTCAGCGCATCCGTTCCTCTTCTTCATCCAGAATGATGATCGTGGGCTTGACCACGATGAAAAGGGTACTACGATCGATCTGTTCCGTCTCGGCAGAGAAGAGCCTCTTGATGATGGGGAGCTTGTCCAGGAAGGGCAGGCCACCCTCGGCCTGACTGCGCGTGGCCTTGCTCAGCCCACCCACGATCAGCACCCCCCTGTCCGGCACACCCACGGTCGTCTCGAGCGTTTGCTGGGTTTCGCTGGGGAGGGTGATGAAATTCGTCACAGTCGGCGTGGTCACGGCGGTCCCCGTCGTAATGGCAGCGGCCCCTCCGGTCTCGAAGGTGAACGTCCGCGATATGTCCGCTATCAGGACCGTCGGCTGGAGTTCGAGGAACACGTAGCGCCTGTCGAAGCTCACAATGGGCCGCACCGAGAGGTCAATCCCATCGTCCACGCTGTCCGTCGAGGGTATGAGCAGGCCGTCCTCCACGTCGAAGGTGGCCACATAGTCCCTCGTCGTGGAGACCGTTAGGTAACCCATCTGTCCGTTGGCCAACACGATCCGCGGGGCGCTAAGCGTGCGGGCCGTGCCCCGCTCATGTCCAAGCCGGAATACGCCGTCCAGTTTCGTGGCTCCTGCCTCGTACCATCCCAGGTCCACGCTCACGCCGGGCGATTCGCTGCTGGCAGGGCCCAAAGGCGTGCCGATAAAGGGGGCGGAGTCGAGGCTGAACAACTGGAAGCCATCGAATCCCTCCAGGGGGTGCATGTCGAAGTCCTGCCACTTGAACCCAACCTCACGCAGAAAGTCGGAAGAGACCTCCAGGAACCGCACGTCCACCTGGACCTGTATCTTCTTGGCCGCGCGCATGCTCTTCAGCAGAGCTTCGATGCACTTGTGCACTTCCTCAGTCTGGATGATGATCAAGAGGCCCGGTTCGTCCGGCCTGAAGAACGACCTGCCCTCCGGGTAAGCCGCTGACACAGGGCCCGCCCCGGGAACGCCGGCCTGCGGGCCGAATCCCATCCCCGGGGGGCCGAACGCGGTAGGCCCACCAAAACCAGGCCCGGCCGGGCCGAATCCCGTCGGCCCAGCCCCGCCTCTCCCCGCGCCACCACCGAAGCCAAACTCCCCTGGCAGGTTCGCGCCTCCGCCTCCGCCGCCGCCGCCGGTCCCCCCGAAACCCGTGCCGCCGCCCTGTCCGCCTCCGCCAACGCCTGCAACGTCGATGATGCCCGTCGAGGTGAGATCCATCCACGTCTCGGGCCCGCAAGTCTGCTTCAGCAGCAGCACGAGGTTCTCGCCCCGGTCAGTGATGTAGCTGCCGCCTTGCTGGCCTCCGCCCCCTCCCTGTCCTCCCCTGCCGCCGCCCCCGCCTCCGCCTTGGTACTGGGCGGCCACATCGGAATCCTGGGAACCGAACTGGAAGCTGATGCCGCCTCCGCCGGTGCCTCCGCCTCCGCCGAAGCCGCCTCCGCCGCCGGTAGTGCCGCCGCCGCGAGTCCCGCCGCCGCCGCCGCCGGCCATACCGGAGTATCTCTCCTCAATGCTCAACAGCAGGTCGTGGACGAAGTACACCCGCCACTCGTACGAGCGCAGCGTCTCGGGCAAGCCCACCTTGATCAGCCCGCCGTCTACCTTCCACGCCATCCCCGTCAGCTCACATATCTGGTCGAGCGCGTTCTCGAGGGTGGTGTCCATCGTGAGCGAGACGGGAGCCCCGTCTGCGGGAATGTCGTTGCGGAAGACCATGTAGTTCACTTCGGTCGTCTGCTCAAGGAAGTCCACGACATCGACCAGAGGCGTGTCGCGGAACTGGATGGGCACCCTGTCCGCGAGATGATCGTGGACGGCCTGATCCTCGGGCGTCCTGAGTTCGCGCAGCTGATCCGAGGGGTAAGGGGCCGACTCCCGTTTCTCGATGACTTCCTTCCAGATTCCCTTGTCCGGGTAGTCGAAGGTGCGCTCGGGGACCATCTCACGGTCCACCTGCCGCTCGAAGCCCGCCATGTCGCCTCTTTCGGTGGCGGCGTTAAGCTTGGACATGTCGTGCTCGTGCCACGCTACGCTCAACTCCTCCCTGAGCTTCGGCACGAGCTCGTCTCCGGGATCCACCACCTCCAGGTCGTCCAGGACGCGCTCGGCCTCCTCGTACTTCTTGTCCTCGATCAACTGGCGGATCTCTTCCACGAGCCTGGCCTGGCGCTTGCGCGCCACGTCAGTGATGCCATCGATGCGTTCCCTGGCTGCCCGCTCGGCCTCGGCCCTCTCCGCGGCGGACAGCTCGCGCTGAGCCCGGCCGTAGGCTTCCCTGACGACTTCCTCCAACGCCGCGACTTGCTGGCGGTATTCTGCCACGTCCATCGCCACGGCGAGGGTCTCCACGTACATGCGCGCATAGCGCAACTGATTCAGGGCCTCCTCATAGCTGCCCGCGCCGTGCAGCCGCCGGGCCCGCTCAATGGTGTTGCGCAGTGACTGAAGGGCCGCCTCCACCCGGACCTGGGGCAGCGTGCGAGCGGCCTCGGCCTTCAGCTTGAACTCCTCCTCATCCTTGCCCAGCTCCGCGCCGGCCTCCGTCTTGACGTCCGCCGCTTCGATGTTGGTCGGGTCAAGCAGCAGGGCCCTGGTGGCCAGCTCGTAGGCCTTCTCCGGATTGCGCTCGTAATAGAGCAGGTGCTTGGCCTCATCGACCAGCTCGGCCGCCTGGACCTTTTCCATCTCCTTCTGGACTTGCACCTTGCGGCGATACTGCATCAGCGCCTCGTCGGCCCGCTCGGCCTCCTCAGGCGCCGGGGCATAGCCCGCTTTCTTGGCGGCCTCCCTTTCCTTGCGCTCGATGATCTTGTCGGCGTCCCTACGCAGGTCCGCGGCCTGCTCAAGCTGGTCCTCCGTGAGGTCCCGGTCGACCAGGGCGTCCAGGATGTCCCGAGCAATGAAGCCCTTGTTCTCCTTGATCTTCACCTCGGCCCTGGCGAGGGCCGCCTCCACGTCGGCGTCGGTCACCTCCGCAGCCGTGGTGGCGAAGGCCTCCAGTTCGCCGATGGTCGGGGCCTCTTGTCCTGGCGGACCTTCCGCAGCGTAGAGGAACGACGCAGTAGCCATCAGCCACAACAGGCCCAGACAGACTGCCCCGGTTTTGCTCAGCATCCTCGGCCTCCGGTATGTAATGCTATTCACAGTGAGAAGCGCTTCACGAGCCGCTCATGTTGCCAGATCAGTTCCCAGTCTTTGCACGCTGCGCCGCTGGGAATCGCCAGTATTAACTCCCAAAGCATCGCTGTTGTCAAGTAAAACCGCCGTGAGCCATCGGCTCACATGTGCTCGCGGTAAACCTTCGTGTGCTTGTATCTGGTCTTCAGTTCCCGCAGCGCCTCGTTCACGCGCGCCGGGTCCCCGGCCTTGTAGGCTTCGACGGCCTCCTCATAGAGGACCCCGGCCGCCTGTTCGTCGTTCACAAGCAGTTCGGGCCCGGCTGCTTCAGCCAGGGCGTCAACGATGCGCTGCGCTTCTGCCACCTCGAACGGTCTGAGGCCCGCCGTCTGGTCCAGTGCCTTCCTCATCTTAGCCACTGCATCGTCTTCATCCAGCAGGAAGGCCTTCAGGCCGACGTAGTGCTGCTGCCAGGCTTGCTCCCTTGCCTGGGCCTCGCCAAGCGATGCGCGGGCCCTTGCCAGCTCCTCCTGCTGTGCAGCGCGCAGCCCGGTCTGGGCGTCCTGCGCGCTGCGCACAGCGTCCAGCACGCCCGCGAGGCCCTGCTTCTGGATGACGAGCGGGCGGGCTTCAGCGATTGGGTCCACGCCCGACTGCTGCACTTCCAGCAGGTAGGCGACGGCCTTCTCGAACTCGTGCGCGGCCAGCGCTTCCTCCACGCGCTTCAGGTTGGCCGCGGCGGTGCGCAGCACCTCTATGCGCTCAACCAGCGGCTGATAAAGCTGCGCGACGACCGCGCTGCTGGCCCCTTCGGTCGGCGCCGCTGCCAGAAGCGTGGCGGCGCCTCTGAACGCCCCCCGGTTCAGCGCGCTCTGAACCTTTCTGACCTGGAGCTCAAGGCGGGCGTCCGCCAGTTGCTGGCTCGCGGCTTGCACCTGAGCGAGGCCGCCCTCGCGCGCCAGTCGGTTCAGCTCGGCCGCCAGATCGTAGACCCTCTTCGCCTGTGGCTCGACTTCGAGCAGACGGGCCCGTTCGGCCTCGGCCCTGATCCGGTCCACGCCCGCAAGCTGCTGGCTGGCCCAGTCGGAGTACTGCTCTGTGCCGGGTCCGCCTTTTGCCAGCTCGTTCAGGTAGAACTCGGCCAACTCCGGACTGCCGGCCCCCAGGTAATACTGGCTCAGGCCGTAGGCAATCCCTGCCCGAGCTTGCGCCAGCCCACGGTCCGCCAGTGCCGCCAGGTCGGGCCGGGCGGCCGCCATGGCCTCTTCGAGCTCCGCGCCCAGCAAAGAGACGGCCTTCTCGAGCACGTCGACAAGGGACGCGCCGGCCAGGTTCTCCGCGGTCGTCATGGACACCACGGCCGCCGCACCGTCCAGCGCCTTCTCCAGTTCGCCGCGCTCCAGTTCGCCGCGTGCGTCCGCCAGTTGAGCCAGCACGCGTTCGGCCGCGCCCTTCTGCTGCTCAAGTCCTTGCTCGGCGGCCGCCAGCTTCTGCGCGGCCAGGTTCCTGTAATCCTCCGTGACCACGTCCTCCCCGGCGCCCTTAACCAGCGAGAGCAGCTCGATGGCCTTCCCGTACTCGCCTGCGGCCCCGTAGCTGTCGCTGAGTTCGGCCAGCCTGCGGAACTCCTCCGGCCTGAGCCGCCGTTCGGGTCCATACTCGGTCTCCACGGCCGCCAGCACCGCGCCGCACACCTCCTGGGCGTCGGGGGTCAGAGCCACGCCCTCTGCCGTCGCCACGTCCTGCATTTGAAGCACTTTCTTCTCAGCGGCGAGGAGGTCGGTCCTGGCCAATTCGCGCGCTTCGCCGGCCATCTGCGAAAGCCTGAGCTGCGTGTCCACGTCGCGTAGTCTTTGCTCAACCTGCTGCGAAACGTTCGCCAGCGCCGGCATCTTAGCCAGGTCCATGCCTTGCAGGATCTGCTGCGCTTCGGTCAGTGCGGACTTGGCCTCCTGCAGGTCCCCCCGGCGCCACGCCATCTCGCCGGCGTCGACCTTCTCCTCGACGGCGCTGCGTTTCTGCACGAGTTGGGCCGCCTCACGGGCGAGCTCTTCGGCCTGCTGCTGCGCCGTCTCGATCTTCGCGATCTCAGCAGCGGACTCCACCGAGGCACGCAACGCCGCCAGCTCTGCCTCCTGCTCGGGGCTCAGGTAGCCGGCCAGTTCCTGCAGCGCGTCCAGCTTGCTCAGCGCCTCTTCATGTTTGCCATCGGCACCGAGCTTCCGGGCCTCGGCCAGCAGTTCGGCTGCACGCTGCTTGTTCTGTTCTTCCTGCTGCCGCTGCAGTTCGGCGATCTTCTCATCTATCCCGGCCAACAGGTCCGCCACTTCCCGGTCCCTGTCTACGCCGATGCTGATTCCACTCGACTCGACGGCCTCCAAGGCGCCCTTCGCCTCCGCGTACTGCTCCTCAGAGAAGAGCTGCTTGCCACGCTCGTAGTCAGCCAGGAGTCCCTCAAGCTTCTCGGTGACCTTGGCCCGGGTCTTACGCAGCTTGCGGTTATCCCACCAGCCGAGGCTCACGTCCAGCATGGCTGCCCTGTCCAGGCAGGTCTTGGCCTCCGCGTAGTCCTTGTCCTTGTACGCGTCGATTCCGCGCTCGAAGTAATGCTCTGCCCTTTGCTCCGTTTCCTCGGCCGTCATTCCGGGCAGGATGCCGGTTGCCTCCTCGACGGTCTCGCGCGCCTGCTGGAACTCGGCCATCTGCTCGGCGCTCAGGCAGTCCTCCAGGCCTCTCAAGGCCGCGAGTTTCTGCGCTGCTTCCTGCTGGTTGCCTTCGGCGTTCAGGGCCTTGGCCTGGGTCAGCAGCTCGGCCGCCTGATCCTTTTTCTCCTGCTCGGCCCGCTGCCGGACCTCCTCAATCCCCGTCTCGGCCTGGGCCAGCAGGTCCCGCACCTGCGCGTCTCGCTCGGCGCCCATGCTGACGCCCGTCGCCTGAATCGACCGCAGGATGTCTCCGGCCTCCGCGTAGTGCTCCGCTGCCAGCCGCTCCTCTGCCCCCGCCAAGTCAGCCAACAGGCGCGCCAGCGTGTCCTCGACCGTGGAGCGGACCTCGTGCAGCTTGCGCCTGTCGCGGGAGCCCAGATACTGCGCCAGGAGGCCTGCTCTCTCCAGCTCGGCCTGTGCTTCGCCGTAGCGCTTCGCCTCATAGGCTTCCAGGACGGCCTCCAGCCGGCCTTCGGCCACTGCTTCGGCCTCTTCGTCGGTCATGCCCGGCATGATGCCGGTCGCAGCGGCGACCGCTTCCCGAAGGCGCTGGAACTCGGCCCGTTCCTGGGACGTGAGCAGATCGGCCGACTCTTTCAGTGCCACCAGCCTCTGGACGGCTTCGTCATGCTTCCCTTCGTCGACGAGGGTGGCCGCCTGGTGCAGCATCTCCTGCGCCTGCTTGCTGCGTTCCACCAGACTGCGCTCTTGGAGGAGGGCGCTTACCCGGCCGAGCCGGGCGCGGGCCTCCTCGATCTGCTCTTCGGAGAGGCCCTCAGGACCCTCCGCCAATGCCGCATAGAGTGTGCGAGCGCGCTGGTAATCCTCCTCCTGATAGGCCTGGTCTGCCTGCCGGAGGCTTTCGAGGGCTTCGGCCACGGCCGGCGGGGCCTCGACAGGCTGTGCCTCCTGGGCCTCTGCCACCTGCTGTTCGGGCGGGGGTGCGGCCTCCGCGCCGACACTCGGTTCTTGCGGCGCCGCGCAGCCGGCCAGTTGCACCCCGCACAGGATCAGGGCCGCCGACAGGAAGAACAGCAGATTGTTGTCACGCTGCATGATCATCCCTCACAGAAAGGTCCTCACACGAGAACGACTGCACGCCAGCGTGCGGCTTGCTTCGGTCCCGCTCCGCAACGACGCACACACCACGCAAGGTCGCCGGTCACAGTCGCGCTGCCTCAGTAAGCGCGCCCACAATGTCCAGAAAGATCATCCGCCGCGCCGCCCACCGGTGGGCCTCGCGCCGCGCGGCAGGCCGCCCGGACCAAACACCGGTTCCGTTGGCCCCGTAGGACCCATGAAAGGCCCCGTCCGTGCCCGACCGGCACCGCCCTGTTTTACCAGTTCCCAGAACGTGGACTCCGTGCCTGTACGCCAACGCCACGCCTCTTGCAGATTCCCTTCGGCGTCGATGTAGATCGCTCGGTCGGAGATCAGACCCCTGCCGGGTTGGATGACGTTTCGGTGAAAGTCCACCAGCACACAGTCGGTCAGCAGGTTGTTGACTTGCCCCGTTCTGGCATTTTGCGCGACACCGCCGATCTCGTCGCCTGAATGCACCCAGAACTTGCCCTGCGAGACGCCGCCCGCAGAGGAGAACTCCGCCACTTCGATCCCGAGCGTGTCCGGGCCGGAGCCGGTAACGCGGAAGTCAACCATGGGCGGCACCTCGACGAACGCCGACGCCGTGAAGTCGCTTTCCTTGGGGTAGGTGTTCAGGCCGACGGTGCGGACCTTATAGCTGTACCTCTGACCGGCCTCCACCTCAAGATCCTGCCACTCGATGGCTCCTTCCAGGCCCGTCCGCACCCCTGCCCTGGCCCGGGTCGCCAGGCCCCGCTGGGCTGCGGCGAACCGTGCTGCTCCCACCGCGCCGACCCCAGCCACGCCCGCGCCGACGTTTGCGGTCTCGAGGCTCTCATAATCGCCCAGTGGATCGGCCCAGTCGCGACGCCAGACTTCGTAGCCCTCTACCTCGACTTCGTCGTCGTCGTTCCTGGGGTCCGGCGCGATCCGCAGTACCACGACGCCCAGTCCAGGTCGGGCATCGATCTCCTTGGGCGCATAGGCGACCTTGCCCACCTTCGGGTCCACGTAAACCTTCAGTTCGTGCTTCAGCCCTCCCGCCTCGCCCACGACGAAGACTTCGCCCTCCTTGTCGCGGCTACGTATGCGCACGCGGGTATAGTCGTCGTCCTCCGGGTGCCCGATCACGTCGACGAGATCTTCGTCCCCCCCCGCCTTGGCCCTCTCCACCTTGACAGAGCCCTTGTCGAGCGGCGCCTTGAAATCCAGAACGGCCTCCTGATTGAGCCCAATCCTGACGTTCGGAAGCGCCTTGGGCAAGGGCGGATAGAACGGGTCGCCCTTCAGCGGGCGCGGGGGCGAGTAGCTCTGGAGGCGATCCGTGACCATGACCGCGTAATCAACCTTCGGCGGGGGCACGGCTGCGCCCCCCTGCCGCATCTTGACCTCGATAACGCGGAGGTTCTCCACCACGTCGGACGGCGATGCCACTCGGTTCACCGTGCCGGCCCTTCTGGCGGCATAGAGGACGGCCGCCAGGATCCCGAGCGCGACAACGCCGCAAACGATCCTGTCGAAGTATTGGAAGAAAAAACCTCGTCTCTTAACCGGCATTACTTGACCTCCGCCGGGGGTGCGGCTCGTTATGGCGACTCAGGCCTGAGCCTATCCCTGTTCGCTTTCTCCGCCTTCTTCGCCTTCTTCCGGTGTCATGTAGTCCAGAACGTAGCCCGAGATGGTGACGGTCACGAGTCCGCCTGGTATCTTTGCGGCTTGCTCCCGGTCGGCCCGAAGCCTTCCGGTGCTCCTCGCGGTGGGCTGTCTAACGCCCGCACGTGCGCCAGGAGCCCGGCCACCGGTGGGCTCCCTGCGGCCGGCCGTTGGCCTGCCCGTCGGGCCCCGGAACTCCATGCCGTCCATACCGGCTGCCTGGGCCATCGCGGCGGCCGCCATTGCCTCGGCGGCCGCAGCCGCCGCAGCTGCCTCCGGAGGCATGCCGGCGTCCATGCCAGGGCCCATGGGACCTGTCGGGGGAGCGCCGGCCGGCATGGTGCGCGGGACAGCCCGAGGGCGACCAGGCATCCCACGCTGCTGTGGGACCGTCTCCCGTTCGCGGGTCGTCAGAACCGGCGCGGAACGTCTTTCGACACGAAGTGAGGTGATGTTCAGCGGGATCTCGCATGCCAGGAGCCTGTCCAGAACCATGGGCAGGCTCTCGTACTCCGTTGCGATGTCAATCTGGAAGGCTGTGGGTTCAAACAGCTCCCCGTGGCTGGGGTGAAGCAGGCGCTCGGGCCGCGGCAGGAGCTGCAGCTCACTAAAGACGGGCACAATCATCCGGACCTTGTTCGACGCAGCCAGGCTCTCCATGACGTACTTCTGCAGCCAGTATTGCTTCTCTTCCTCCCGCATCTCCCGCTCGTCCGGCCGTTCGCTCCCGTAGTACTTCCGTATCACGGGCTGGCCGGGGGCCAACAGGAAGCTCTTGTTAATCTCCTCCTCCAGCGCGTCCATCTTCTCCGTGTAGACGTCCTTCCATGTGCCCGGACCAAGCTCGTCCCCGGTTTCCGAGTCGACGAAGTGCTGCTCGAGCAGTTGGCCTTGCTTGCCCAGGCCCTCCGTAATGCCTTCGAGATCCTCCCTGTAAGCGGTCGCCAGGTCTTGCAGATTCTGGACATCCCCGTTATTGTGGACCTCGCCTTGGGCACGGCTCGCCACGCTGGCGGCCGTTCGCTGCCAGGCGGCCATCTGGGCGCTGTTATCCCTGCGTGCAGGCACAAACCAGACGCCAAAGACAACGCCGCTGATAAGGACCAGGGCGCCCACAGCAATCCAGAATTTCATGCGTACTATGAAGTCCATTCCTCTACCTCCCGCGGCCAACCGCCACATGCTTACGTGCCGGTACCGCCGACGCAGCGCAGCGTGTCATTCCTGCTGCTCGGCCCCCGAACCCGTGTTGACTACTGCGTAGCCCTGGAAGACAGCGAACCGAACCGAGTCATCCATGGGCTGCGCCAGCTCCTGTCCGTTGACCGGATCGCGCCAGACGTCCCTGACGTCCCCAATCATCTCGACTTGCGCAAAGGCGGGTTCCTGCTCCTCCGGGAACTGCGCCTTGCGCAAGGCTTCGAATACCTCTTCCTCGATGTACGTCAGGCCGATTTTGCGGGATTCGCAGGCGAAGCGCATGACGAGTTGCTGCCCCGCGGACGGCGCTGCCTCGCCGGTTGCTCCCCTGCCAGCGGCCGTCGAGCGTCGGCCCCTGGCGCCGACGGACGGCGCGGTCGGCCTGACGCCACGCTGTCCCGTGACTCGCGCGCCGGGGGGAAGCCCCGTGGGCCCCCCCATTCCCGAGCGCATCATCGCCGTTCCCGCGCCCGGACGCCTGCCGCCACGCGTTGCCAAGGGCGCAACGCCCACCGCTACCGCCGACGCCTCCATCCACACGAAATCCAAGTCGCTGAGGTACACCTCTTTGCCGTAGATCACGTCCGTGAACACGGGCAGCACGCGCAGGAAGACCCCCCGGTCTATGCCGGGCTTCGCGAGGGTCTCCAGGCGCTGCCGCAAGTCCCTCACTTCGGCCTCAGCAGCCTTGTACTCGTTCTCCATCTGGGTGGCTTGATCCAGAACGCCAGGCGGTACCTGCTGTTCGGCTGCCTGCAGCTCCTGGGCATACAGCACCTGGCCCAGGATCATGAGGGCGACGGCGACCAGCACGCCAACGGCCCCCGCCAGCGCCCACGGCTTCTTCTGCTCCACCACTCCCGCCAGGGCCACTTCCTCGGGCACCATGTTGATGTGCAGTCGGCCCTCTCCCGCTCCCTGGACCACCAGGCCAAGGGCTGCGCAGGAGCCGGCCAGGGCGGACTGGAGCTTCTCTTGTCCCACCGACTCGGCCACCTGGATTCTCTGCAACTGCCGGAGCGGCTGGACCTGGTACTGCAGGGCTGCCGCCAGCATCTGGGGCAGGCCCGTCATCTTCAGCGCGCTGCCCAGCGTCAGAACCCGTTCGAATCGAACTTGCCGGTCCAGGCTCTTGTAGTACCCGAGGGAACGCTGGATCTCGTTGGTCAGATCATCGAAGACGGGCTGCAGGATGCGCAGGATCTGTTCCTTGTGCGCGCTCTGTCCGGCCCGGCGTTTGATCCGCTCGGCTTCCTCGGCCTTGACGCCGAACTGCTCGACCAGCGCGTTGGTCAGATCGTCGCCCGCCACCAGCAGCGTCCGCACCCAGAAGCGCGGCGGGTTCAGGACGATCACGTCCGTGGTAGCGCCACCCACGTCCAGCACCACGAGCGGCTCGCGGACGAGGCCCTCGTACTCGAGCAGGTTGTAGGCGGCCAGCGGCGCATCCTGCACGACGCGCAGGTTCGTCCGCCATGGACCGAGCAGGTCCATCAGTTCGGCCACCCTCTCCTTCTTGATGGCGAACAGCCCGACCTCTATCTCCTCACCCTCTTCGCGCTCGTCCTCTGCCTTGACGGGCTGGAAGTCCCAGACGACGTCGTCGAGCTCGAAGGGAATCTGCTGGCCGGCCTCGTAACGCATGATGTCGTCGAGGCGCCCGGGCACGGGCGGCACGGGAATGAAGCGATGGAATACCTCGCTGCCCGTCAACGCGACGCAAAGGTCGTCGCTTCCCCCCATCTGATACTTCTGCCTGAACGCAACTATGCCCGCCCTGTGCTTCTCGAGGGGACTGGCCTCATAGCCACAGGGAAGTTGGCCGTACACGATCTCGTCGAGCAGGTCGACGGTGATGGTGCCGGTCTTCCTGTCGTACGTTCCGCGGGCAGCCTTCAGGCTCCAATCGCCGAAGTCTAGACCCCAGATCACTCTTGCCATTTAGGCAGCACCTCCTTGCCTAGGGCTCGGCGCAATGATAGCGGAACCACACAACGGTGTCAAGCAGCGACGAGCAAAGCCTTTTCGCACCTCCGTGCCACTTCCGAGAGGCCATCGTGCTCGGCCACGTCGATCCAATGCGCTTGGGGGAAACGGCGCAGCCATGTCAACTGGTGCTTGGCGAAGCGGCGGGTGTCGCGCTTGATCCGCCTGACTGCTTCGTCCAGGCCAATACGGCCGTCCAGATATGCCAGAAGTTGTTTGTAGCCAAGGGCCTGGCGCGCCTGGGCACCGAGCCGGTCACGCAGGCCCGCCACCTCCTCCAGCAAGCCCGCCTCCATCATCCGGTCGACTCGCCGGTCGATGCGATCATACAGCAGTGCCCTCGGCCAGCGAAGGCCGACCATGCGGTCGCCCAGCCTGGGCGGGCCTTCGAATTGGTCCTGCCGGGCGCTGATCGGACTGCCAGTCAGTTCGTGTACTTCCAGCGCCCTGACCAGGCGTTTAACATCGTTGGGATGAATGCGCCGGGCGGCTCGAGGGTCCACCCGGGTCAGCCGCCGGTGCAGTGCGTGCCCGCCGTGCTTCTCGGCCTCCCGGCACAACCTGCGGCGCAGCCCCTGGTCGCAGGACGGCCCTTCCATCAGGCCCCATATTATACCTTTCAAATACAGCGCGCTTCCACCGACCAGAAACGGTCGCTTGCCGCGGGCCTGGATCCCCTTGATCACCCGCAGCGCCACACGGCTGAACCAGCCGACGTTGCACGTCTGGTCTGGATCGAGCACGTCGATCATCTGATGCGGGACGAGGGCGCGTTCCTGCATGGTGGGCTTCGCCGTGCCGATGTCCATCCCCCGGTAAACTTGCATGGAGTCAACCGACACAATCTCCACCGGGTGCCGCCGCGCCAGCTCGAAAGCGATGGCGCTCTTGCCGCACGCCGTTGGGCCGACAAGGGCCCAGCACAACGGCTTCGAAGCTTGCTGGTCCGTCTGACTCACGCCGTCCGAAGCTCCGTAACCTGACCTGAACTGACTGCTCAGCACACTCCTTGACAGTCTCCCCGGGGGCGAGTTAGAATCCGCTCCGCTCAACAACACTATTACCTCGCCATCCAGGTTTCAACACCAGACACCGGATCCATGGAACGCTCACAGATAAACGCCATCATCCGTGAAGGCATCGAGTTCATTCGGCAATGCAGCTTCTGCCTGCCGCCGTTCGCGTTCTGGACTCCCGACGACTGGAAGCGCAAGGGGCACGAGTGCGACGAGATACGCAACCGCATGTTGGGCTGGGACGTGGCAGACTTCGGGCGGGGAGACTTCGACCGCTACGGCCTCCTGCTGTTCACCCTTCGCAACGGCGATCCGCGCGGACCCGCCGGCGGCAAGTCCTACTGCGAGAAGGCCCTCATCTGCAGGGACAACCAGCGTGCCGTGATGCACTTCCACTGGCAGAAGATGGAAGACATCATCAACCGCGCCGGCGCCGACCTGGTCATCCAGCTCTACGGCTCCGATGAGAATGAGGAGATTGAGCGGGATAGAGCCGTTACGGTGAGCGTGGACGGCGTCGAGACGGAGGTGCCCGCCGGGGGCCTGCTCAGGTTGAAGCCCGGCCAGAGCGTATCTCTGGTTCAGGGGCTCTATCACGAGATCTGGGGCGGAGGCGGCACGGTTCTGGTTGGCGAGGTGTCCGCCGTCAATGACGACATGGCCGACAATCGCTTCGCCGAGCCGGCCGGGCGCTTCCCCGAGATAGAAGAGGACGAGCCGCCTCTGCACTACCTGTGCAACGAGTATCCCCCGGCCCGGTGAACCGCCATCACTTCGCTTCGTTCCTCTGGCAAGGCATGAACCAGTGAAAGACGCCATCGCAGGCGTTGACCTGGGGGGAACCAACATCAAGGTCGGCCTCGTTTCGCCGGAGGGCGCCGTCCTTCAGCGCCATCAGACGGAGACGCGATCCGACCTCGGCGCCCAGGCCGTGGCCGAAAGGATCTGCCAGGCCGTGCGCGACTGCATGGAGGCGGCCGGCGCCGGATCGGTCCGCGGGCTGGGCGTCGGCAGCCCGGGCACCATAGACCTTGCCGACGGCGTGGTCCTTTTCTCGCCCAATCTGCCCGGCTGGCGCGACATACCGCTGCGCCGCATGATCGAGGACGATCTGGGGCTGCCCTGCACGCTCGACAACGACGCCAACGTGGCGGCCCTGGCCGAACAGTGGGTCGGGGCGGGGCGCGGCGCTTCCTCCCTGGTGCTGCTGACGCTCGGCACGGGCATCGGCGGCGGCATCGTGCTGGACGGGCGGATATGGCACGGCGGCAACGGCGTGGCCGGCGAGATCGGCCACATGAGCATCAATCCCGACGGACCGCTCTGCGGCTGCGGCAATCGGGGTTGCATCGAGGCCTACGCCAGCGCCACCGCCATGGTCCGACGAATGCGCGAGGCCGTACAGGCCGGAGCCCAGAGCTCGCTCGCCGACCATCTCGACGAGCTGACCGCGGAGCGCATTCACAGGGCGGCCCGCGGGGGCGACGCCGCCGCGCAGCAGAACATCGAACAGACCGGGCGCTACCTGGGCGTCGCCGTCTCCAACATCATGCACATCCTCAACCCACAGGTCATCGCCTTCAGCGGGGGCGTCACAGCAGCCGGCGACATGCTCATGCGACCGCTGCTGGATGAAGTGGAGTGGCGCACGCTGGAAGCCTCGCGACGGAACGTGAAGGTCTGCTTCGCCGAATTGCCCCGCGACGCCGGCGTGATCGGCGCCGCCCGCTGCTCCATGCTGCGATGAGCGGCCTCCGGCCGGGACAGCCCCCTTGTTCGGCGCGCCGAAGTCACCACACACCGGTGCGGCAGCGCGTCACCCCTCCGGACGGCGATCGGCGGCGTGCCGGTCCAGGTAACGCTGCAGGATGATCTGCGCCGCCATGCCATCCACGTCCGCCCTGCGCCTGCGCATGCTGGCTTCCATTTCCGACAGGGCACGGTGGGCCTGCGCTGATGTGAGGCGCTCGTCTTGCTCCTCAACGGCGACGTCCGGCAGGCATTTCCGCAGCCGCTTCATGAATCCCCTTACCTTGCGGGCCTGAACGCCGTCGGTGCCGTCCATCCGCAACGGCATCCCGACGACGATCCGTTCGACGCCGCGCTGGCGGACAAGGTCCGCAATCCTGTCCAACTCCTGCCCGTCCCTTATGATGGTGTCCGCGAAGTGCGCCGCTATTCCGAGCTCGTCGCTGACGGCCGCGCCTATCCTGCTCTGACCCCAGTCGAGTCCAAGGACGACCATCCCCGCGCTCCCTCCTCCGCAACCGGTCCCAAGAAGCCGCCATTCTAACCCGCCGCGCGGCCCGTGCCAACTCCGCAGGCGCCGCTCGTGCGGGCACTGTGGGGGAGCCCCGGCAGGCCGTCGGGCACGGGCGTGGGCACGCGTGGGACCGGAACTCCGCCGTTGCAGCAGGTCCCCCATGCAGCGACCGCCGCGGAAATCAATGGGAACACGAGAAATCTTCGGATGGCAACGCAGCCAACTCGCCATGTGTCTGCTACCACATAAGAACTACGCCCGTTCCCCAACATACTCCCCATAGGAGCTCGCCCCCCTTTGTGCTCCGGCCTCGCCTGACGGCACGCCCGGAGGGAGCGCGCTCCAAGGAAACAGGCCAGAAAAAAGGCTTGACAAGGCAGATCGCAGGCGCTAATATTGCGACCGTTTTGCTCATCATAATCTGGGAAAAGCAATGCAGTACTCGCTTCTAAACAGAGCTTTACAATCTAGACTTGCTAAGTAGTAGGGTTATCAGGGGTTTCATTAGATAGCCTGATGGGATTACTGAGATACTAATGGGAAACAGTAGGAACCACTCGCTGGTCCGTCTCTTCGGCTACCAGGATTCGGTAAGCCTGGACGAGCGCGGCCGCTTTCGTCTGCCCGACGACCTGGCCTCCGCGCTGCACCGGGAGCTGGGCCGAGTCCAGCGCGCGGCCGACCCGGAGATGGCGCTGGCCGCTTACGAAAGGCTTTCCTTCTACTTCGTGCCCGGCACGCAGCGACGGGTGTTCCTCTACCCCATCCCCAACATCGACCTGGCCCTCGAGCGCTTCGAGAATCCTCCCGCCGATCTGGACCCCGAGGTCATCCGGCGCGCGCGGGATTACTTGTACTACCGAATGCGTTTCGTCGAAGCCGACAAACAGAACCGGCTCGTCATTCCGGAGGGACTCCGCGAGCACGCCCACATCGACGAGCAAGTTCAGCAGATAACGCTGGTCGCCCAGGACTACTGGCTGGCGCTGATCCGAAGCGATCTGGCGGAGGCGCGGGTTGCCGAGCAAGTGGAGGCATTCGAGCAGGTTGCCGCCGACCTGCTCGACCCGGCGCGCCGCACCCCTGCCGCGAAGCGCCCGTCCGCCCCAGGACAAGCCGAAGCTGACCGGGCCGAAGCGGGGCAATGATCGGCCCAGGCGCCAGCGCCGGACACCGAACGCGCATCACCGTGCGAGCATGTGTCTCTTTGACGCCCAGTGCAAGACCATGGCCACCCGGGACAATGAGCAGGCCGACGCCGGCCCCGCCCTGCACGAACCGGCCATGGTCCCCCAGGTGCTGGACATGCTCTGTCCCGCCGCCGGCGAGGCGGCCCTCGACCTCACCATAGGGACCGGCGGACACGCCCTCGCCCTCGCCCTCGCCATTGGTTCGGCCGGCTTCCTCGTCGGTGTGGACGCCGACCCCGACGCCTTGGAGATCGCCCGCCGCCGCCTGCAAGCCGAAGCCCCGTGCGAGTTCAAGCTCTTCGCCGGACGCTTCAGCTCCGCCCCCCGGTTCGCCCAAGAGGCGGGCCTGGATGCCTTCGACCTCATCCTGGCCGACCTGGGTATCGGTACGCATCAGCTGGACGATCCCGCGCGCAGCTTCTCTTTCGACTCCGACGCGAAGCTCGACATGCGTTACGACCGCCGCGCCGGCCTCACCGCGTGGGAGGTCGTGAACCGTACGTCCGAAAGCGAGCTGGCCGACGTCTTCTACCGCTATGGCGAAGAGCGCCTGAGCCGGCAGATCGCCGCCGGCATCTGCCGGGAGCGCGCCGGGGGGACGATCGACACGCCGGCCGAGCTGGCCGGTCTCGTCAAGCAAGTGGCGGCGCGTCGCAGCCGCGGGCGGACCTGGCGGATACACCCGGCAACGCGGGTCATGATGGCCCTGCGCATATACGTGAACGGAGAACTGGAGGAGCTGGACGCCCTGCTCGATTTGCTGCCCGGCCTGTTGAGGCCTGGGGGGCGGGCCGCCGTGCTGACCTACCACAGCCTGGAGGCCAGGCGGGTCAAGCAGACATGGCAGCGCCAGCAGAAGGAGGGCCTTCTGGAGGTGCTCAAGCCGTTCCCGGCCAAGCCCTCGGAGGATGAGGTAACCCGGAATCCCCGCGTGCGCAGCGCGCAGTTGCGCGCCGTGCGCAAGCTCTGAGGTGAACGTATGACGCTCGGCAAGTTCTTCTGTCTGCTGGGGCTGGCGACGGCGCTGGCCCTGTGCGTGGTACGGCAGAACGCCGCGCTCCGAGCGGCCGGCTATCGCCTGCAGGACTTGCGCGAGGAGATCGCCGAACAGGAAGGCGAGCGCGCCGTCTACCACGCCCACTTGAGCAAGCTGAAGAATCCGCAACGCATTCAGTCCCTGCTGGCCTGTCTCGGGTTGGACCTGTGCGAGCGCCCCGTCACAGTGCCACACGCCCCAGAGCCAGGTCCCGACCCAACCGCTGTCGAATCGGAGCCCTGAACGGATCTTGACTGAAGGAACGCAACCGCAGGATGAACTGACCCCGGCCGCCCAGGTCGGCGCGTCCATCCCCCTGAAGGCCCGCGCGTCCATCGCGCTGGGCATGGTGGCGGTGGCCCTGTTCCTGCTCGGGGGGAGGCTGTCGAGGCTCCAGGTCGCCGAAGCGGAACGCTACCGCGATCTGGCCGATCAGCAGCAGCGGCTCAGCCGCCAGCTCTCCGCCCGGCGGGGCAGCATATACGACCGGGAAGGCCGGCTCCTGGCTGCCACCGTGCGGCGCTGGAGCGTATACGCCGATCCCAGCGCCGTGGAGGGACCCGCAAAGACGGCCGTCCTTCTGGCCCGAACGCTGTCGATTTCCCTTCAGCCGCTCCGCGAGAAGCTGCAGAAGGACTGCTTCTTCGTCTGGGTGAAACGCCAGGTCTCGGACGAGGATGCCGAGCGGGTGCGGAACCTGGGGCTGAGCGGCGTCTTCCTGCGCCGCGAGAACAAGCGCTTCTACCCCCAGGGCAAGCTGGCCGCGCACGTCATCGGATTCACGGACATAGATGGACGCGGACTGGCCGGCATCGAGCGCCGGATGGACGCCCTGCTGCGCGGCCGGCCAGGGATGGAAAGCGTGCTGTGCGACGGCGGACGCCGCGTCTTCCGCTCCCCGCAGGACAGGCTCGAGCAGCCCCCGTTCGACGGGTACGACGTTCACGTGACGCTCGACACCTACGTGCAGAGCATCGTCGAGCAAGAGCTGGCGACCGCCGTGGAAAAGCACGAACCCGAGGGAGCGGTCGCAGTGGTTCTGGACACGCGCGACGGCTCGGTGCTGGCCATGGCAAGCTGGCCGACTTTCGACCCCGCCGACCCGGCCGCCAGCCCCGTTGCCAACCAGCGGAACATGGCCATCAGCGACGCGTATGAGTTCGGCTCCTCCTTCAAGCCCATAAGCGTCAGCCTCTCCCTCGATGCGGGCGCGGTCGGCCCGGACACCCGGTTCGACTGCCACCAGGGCGAGTGGCAGATGGGCCGGCGCACCCTCCATGACGTGCATCCCTACGGCCAGCTCACCGTCAGCGACATCCTCTGCCACTCCAGCAACATCGGGGCGGCGCAGATCAGCATGGCACTCGGACAGGAAAAGCTCTACGAGGGGATCCGCCGGTTCGGCTTCGGCCGCCCGACGGGCGTCGCGCTGCCGGGGGAGACCGGCGGCATCGTCCGTCCCCCCGCAGCCTGGAGCAAGTACAGCATCGCCAGCATCGCCTTCGGCCAGGAGATTGCCGTGACGGCGCTGGGCATGGCGCGCGCGTTCGCCGCGTTCGCCAACGGAGGCGCCCTTCCCCAGCCGCGCACGGTCAAGGCCATCGTCCACTCCGAAACGGGCAAGGTGGTCTACACCGCTGGCGAGCCCGTGGTGGCGGCTCGGCCCCTCGGCCTGGAGAGCGCCCGGACGGTGCTGGAAATGATGCGGCGCGTGGTCGAGGAAGGCACCGGCCGGCCCGCACGGCTGGCCGAGTATCCGATGGCCGGCAAGACGGGCACGGCCCAGCTCCTGCGCAAAGACGGCAGGGGTTACGGCGCCGGCCGCTACCTGTCCACCTTCATCGGACTGGCGCCGGTGGCCGACTGCCGAATCGTCGTGCTGGTCAGCGTCAAGGCCCCGAGCAAGAACGGCTACTACGGCAGCGTAGTCGCCGCCCCCGTCGTCAAGAACATCACGCTGCGGACCCTCAGGCACATGAACGTGCCGCAGGCGGAACCGGTCAGCATTGCACTCGGAGAACGGCCATGAGCGGAAGTGGCACAGACAACGTCGCGCTGCGGCTCCACGAGCTAGCGCACGGGCTGCCCCTCTTTGCCAGCGTCAACGACGCGGACCCAGTCATCACCTCCCTGACGAACGATTCGCGGGAGGCGGCGCCCGGGGCGCTCTTCGTCGCCATCAAGGGGGAGAAGGCGGACGGGCACGACTACATCCCGGAGGCGGTCGAACGCGGAGCGAGCGCCCTGGTCTGCCAGGCCATTCCCTTCCCTGCCCCCCACTGCCCCGTCCTTCAGGTCGCCGATTCGCGCGCGGCGCTGGGCCGGCTGGCGGACCGGTTCTACGGCTCGCCGTCGCGCAAGCTACGGATCACCGGCATCACGGGCACGGACGGCAAGACGAGCACGACGGAGATACTCCGCACGATTCTGAACGAGGCCGGCCGCCCCGCCGGCTCGATAGGCACGCTCGGCTACCGCATAGAGGAGCGCTGGCTCGACTCGGACCTGACCACGCCGGACCCGATCGCGCTGCACCGGTCGTTCCGGCGCATGCTGGACGTCGGCCTGCGCGACGTCTGCATGGAGGTGAGCAGTCACTCCCTGATCCACCAACGCGTGGCCGAGGTGGCGTTCGACGCGGCCGTCCTGACCAACATCACCCAGGACCACCTGGACACGCACGGAACGCGCGAGAACTACATCCGCGCCAAGCGGCTGCTCTTCCAGGGGCTCGGGCCGGACGCGGTGGCCGTCCTGCCCGCCGACAACGAGTTCGGCAAACGGTTCCGCCCGGCCACGGACGCAACGGTCCTCACCTACGGCATCCGGAACCTGGCTGACGTCAAGGGCAGGATCCTCTCGCTGGACATGAACGGCATGGAGGTGCTCGTGCGCACGCCGTTCGAGACCTACGCCGTGCGCACCGCGCTGATCGGCGACTACAACTGCCTGAACATCCTGGCTGCCGCCACCGTGGCGTTCGCCTTCAGCATAGGCGGGGAGGTGGTCAAGGAGGCGCTGCGGGGACTGCGCGGTATTCCCGGCAGGCTGGAGAAAGTCCGCGTGCCAGGGCGCAGCGACCTGCCGACCGTATGCGTGGACTACGCCCACACCCCTGACGCGCTGCAGAAGGTACTGAGCGTGCTCAGGCCGCTGGTCAAGGGCAAGCTCATCTGCGTGGTCGGCTGCGGAGGCGACCGCGACCGGACCAAACGGCCCCTCATGGGACGCATCGCCGCCCGACTGGCCGACGTCGCCGTCCTCACCGCCGACAACAGCCGCGGCGAACGCACTGAGGACATCATCGCCGAGATGATGTCCGGGATTGACTCGGGGCTCGTCGATTACCGGACCGAACCGGATCGCCGCCGGGCCATGGAACTGGCCGTAGAGCTCGCCGCCTCCCCGGATTCGATGGTGGCCATCTGCGGGCGGGGCTGCGAGAGGTACCAGAAGACCGGCGGCCGCAACATCCCGTTCGACGATCGCGCGGTGGCGCGAGAGATCCTGGAACGGATCCCCGTCAGACGGAAGAAGAGCGCTTAATCCGATTACCCCTGCAAAGGGCACGTGACGGCAATGCGGAACAGGCCCCTGACGCTGACGGCCGAACTGA
>CAYUDW010000006.1:0-15689 GCA_964442595.1 uncultured candidatus Brocadiaceae bacterium | reverse complement strand
AAAGGGCACGTGACGGCAATGCGGAACAGGCCCCTGACGCTGACGGCCGAACTGATCGCAAAGACTTGCGACGGGCGGCTGATCAGCGGCAGCCCCTGGACCGTGGCGGAAGGGGTCTGCACCGACACGCGCACCTTGCGGCCTGGCCAGGCCTTCTTTGCGCTGGTCGGGCCCAACCACGATGCTCACGACCACCTGCCGGACGCCGTGGCCGCCGGCGCCCGCATCCTCGTGGTCGAGAGGACGGACGGAAGGCCGCCGGAGGGCGTGGCGGTCGTGCGCGTCCCCGATACTCAGAAGGCCCTCCTCGCGCTGGCGGCCTGGCGCCGGAAGCGCCTGCGCGCCCGGGTCGTCGCGGTGACGGGCAGCTACGGCAAGTCCACCGTCAAGGAAATGGTGGGCAGCATACTGTCGCGCGATGCCCGGTGCACCACGGCCCCCGCCAGCTACAACAACCGTGTCGGCGTCGCGCTGACGCTTCTGTCGGCGGCGGACAGGGACGACTTCGTCGTCCTCGAAATGGGCACGAACCATCCGGGCGAGATAGACGAGCTGGCCCGTGCCGCCTGGCCTCACCTGGGGGTGATCACCGCCATCGGCGAGGTCCACCTCGAAGGGCTCGGCAGCCTTGAGGGCGTCCTGGAAGCCAAAGCCGAACTCATACGGCACCTGCCCGCCGGGGGCTTGCTCGTGCTGAACGCGGACGACGAGGCCTGCGCCTCGCTGGCCGAACGGTATTACGGCACAACGCGAACATTTGGCCTGAGCGCCGGCGCGACGGTCCGCGCGCAACGGCTCCGGCCCGCCTGCGAGGGCTGGGAGTTCGACGCGCTGGGATGGGTCTTCAGGTTGACAGGCGGTGCGCGCTACAACGTGCCGAACGCCGCCGCCGCGATCTGTGCAGCCACCTCACTCGGCGCGTCCGTCAGATCTGCGTCGAAGGCCCTCGCCGAGTTCCGCCCCCCTCCCCTGCGCTACGAGAAGCGCGACCTGGGGGGCGTCACCTTCATCTGCGATTGCTACAACAGCAACCCCCCTGCCCTGCGCATAGCCCTGGAGAGCTTCGTCGCCGAGAGCTATCCGGGACGCAAGATCGTCGTTTGCGGCGACATGCTGGAGCTCGGCCCGCAGGCGGAGCAGCTTCACCGCGAGATGGGCAGGGAGATCGCCGAATCGGGCATCGACGTTTTTGTCGCCGTAGGGCCGTTAGCGCGCCACTTCCTTGAGGGCTGGCGCAGCCGCGCCGTCGCCTCGCAGGAGGCCCTCTACTTCGAGTCCGCCGAACAGGCGTGGTCCCCGCTCTGGTGGGAGGTCCGCCCGGGCGACGCCGTCCTGCTTAAAGGCTCGCGCGCCATGGCGCTCGAAACCATCCCCGACAACATCGCGAGCAGCCCGGCGGACAAGGGGAAGGAGGTCGCCGCCTGATGCTCTACCGACTGCTCATGCACCAGTCGAGCGTCCATGAGACCTTGCACGCCCTGCTGGCGCCCGGCTCCCGCGCGGTTCTGGCCTGCGCCACGGCGTTCCTGCTCTGCCTTGCCCTTTGCCCTTTCGCCATAGCGTGGCTGAAACGACTGAAGGTCCGCGAGAGGACGGAGAAGACCCCCATCGAAGATGCCGACCTGCGCCGCCGCATAGAGAGCAAGAGCGGCACCCCGACTATGGGTGGGCTCGTGCTGGTGGGCAGCGTGCTGCTGGCGTGTGTCCTGTGGTGCGATCCGGCCAGCTATTCGGTCCGCGTCGTGATCCTGAGCGTGGTCGCCCTGGGCCTGCTCGGCGTGGCGGACGACGTGCTGAAGCTGCGTGGCGAGGGGCACCGGGATCGCGGCCTCAAGATCCGCCACAAGCTCGCCTATCAGGCGGTCGTCGGAGCGGCGATCGGACTGCTGCTGTGGGGACGGGTCGGCTCGCTCAGCGCCGCGGGCGCTCTGCCGTCGATGGCTCGCCTGTTGAGCGGAGCGGGCGCGTGGGCGGCCCCGCTGTTCGTGGCGTGGGCCGTCGTGGTGGTATGGGCGATGAGCAACGGCACCAACGTGACCGACGGTCTGGACGGCATGCTGGCAGGGCTGACGCCGCTGACCGCCGTCGTGCTGGGCGGCGCCTGCTGGGCGGCCGGCAGCCCGACGCTGGCGGCGCGGCTGGGCATCGCTCACGCGCCCGGCGCCGGGGAACTGACGGTCTTCTGCGCGGCGCTCTCGGGCGCCTGCCTGGGTTTCCTCTGGTACAACCGCTACCCCGCCCGCGTGTTCATGGGCGACACGGGGGCGCTGGCGATCGGCGGCGGTCTGGCCACGGCCGCTCTGGCCGCGCAAATGGTGCCCCTGCTCGCCCTGGCGGGCCTGGTCTTCGTGGTGGAGATCGGCTCGTCGTTCCTCCAGATCGCGTGGTTCAAGACCTGGGGGCGGCGAATCCTGCCGGTCGCGCCCTTGCATCACATCTTCCAGAAGCAAGGGCTCGCCGAGCCGCGCATCGTGCACGGTTTCTACCTGTGGGGGGCCCTGGCCGCCCTGCTCGGACTGAATCTCATGTGCCTCTGACGAGGGAGCAATGCACGCCACGGCGACAGCAAGCGAGATCGCCGTTGACGCTCCAGCCCCTGCGACGCAATCGCAGTGGAGCCGGCCCAGCGTCCGATTGACGGCGCTGTTCATGACACTGGCGTGCCTGGGCCTCGTCATCTCCGCCAGCGCGGCCGGCACGGCGGAGTACACGTCCGCCCTCCTGAAACGTTTCGCACTGACGGGCGCCGCCTTCTTCGGCTTCATCTTCGGTGCCGGGGTCCACTACCAATGGTGGCGCCGCCACCATCTGGCCGTGCTCGCACTGGCCTTCGCGGGCCTGGCGGCGGTCTTCGTGCCCGGCCTGGGGGTGCAGATAAACGGCGCCCGCCGATGGATCAATCCCGGCCTGCCGGTCGGCTTCCAGCCCTCGGAGTTCGCCAAAGTGGCCCTGCTGATCTGGGTGGCCGCCTACTGCGAACGAAACGTCGGCCGCATGCGGAGCTTCGTGCACGGCTTCTTCGTGCCCGTTGGGGTCGTGGGCCTGGCAGCGTTGCTGATCCTGGCCGAGCCGGATTTCGGCACCGCCGTCCTGACCGGCGGCGTGTGCATGGTGGTGCTGCTGACCTTCGGGACGCGCCTCGTCTACGCGCTGCTGGCGGCCGCTGCCGCCCTGCCGCTTCTGCAGCGGCTCATCTTCGATGCCCCTTACCGCATGCACCGCCTGGTTACGTTCATGAACCCGTGGCAGGACCCACGGGGCGCGGGCTACCAGTTGATCCAGTCCAAGATCGCCATCGGCTCGGGCGGTCTGTTCGGCGTCGGCCTCGGTGCAGGACATCAGAAGGCCGGGTTCCTGCCCGGCGCCAGCAACGATTTCATCTTCAGCGTCCTGGCCGAAGAACTGGGCCTGATCGGCTCCCTGGTGGTTGTGGCGCTGTTCCTATTGGTGCTGTGGGAATGCCTGAAGGTGGCCATACGCAGCCGGGACCCCTTCGGATTCTCGCTGTCCGTCGGCCTGTCATGGCTGCTCACGGCACAGGCGGCCGCGCACATAGCGGTTGCCACGGGTTCGGTCCCGACGAAGGGGCTGAGCCTGCCGTTCATCAGCGCGGGAGGCTCTTCGCTGATCGCCAGCATGTTGGCCGCCGGGATCCTGGTGAGCATCGCCCGATCCGAGGAATCCCCCGAGACCTACGCCCTGAAGCCGTGGGATCAGGACAGGCCCGCCTACGAAAGGCTGGCCTCAGCGGCGCTGGAGCGCCTGCGCCCGCGGCGGGCAATCGGCTGAACTGAGTCAGAAAGGCAAGAGGTGGCGTTCGAAGATCGATCACACGACTCGTTGCGCGTCGTATTCGCCGGCGGCACCACGGGCGGCCACCTCATGCCGGGCGCGGCCACGGCGGAAGCGTTGAAGATGCTTCTCCCTTCGTCGCGGTGCCTTTTCCTGGCGACCGACCGCAAGGCGGAGAGGCACTGTCGTGGGGCCATCGCCCCGTTCGAGGTGGCTGCGGTGCCCGCCACTCCAGCCAACGGCCTCGCGGCCAGGCTGCTTTTCCCGTTCCGCGCGCTGCGGGCTGCGGACCGCGCGCGCGCCGTAATCCGCGCCTTCCGCCCTCACGTCGTCGCGGGCCTGGGAGGGCACAACTGCGTGGTGCCCCTTCTAGTGGGCAAGCTGCTGGGCGTGCGCAGCGCCGTTTTCGAATCGAACGCCATGCCTGGCCGAGCCGTGCGCTTCGTGGCGCCCTGGGTGGACCTGGCGGTCCTGCAGTGGCCCATCAAGCCGGCCGACCTCAGAGCCAGGCGTGTGCTGGTGGCAGGCAACCCGGTGCGACGCAGCCTGTTCGGCGTCGCGCGCAAGGCCGCCGCGCGCAGGCTCGGCGTCTCGCCCGACAGGTGCACTTTGCTGGCCCTGGGCGGTTCCCAAGGGGCGCTGGTGCTCAACCAGGCCCTCTATGGCGCCCTCAGGATCATTCGTGCGAAGGGAGCAGACCTCCAGGTGATCCATCTGACGGGGGTCGACCACCTGCCTGCGGCTCTGGAGGAGCAGGCGAACTCATCCTCGTCCTACAGACCAATAGGCTTTCTGGAACGCATGGAGGACGCCTACGCGGCGGCCGACTTCGTCCTGGCCCGCGCCGGCGCGTCCACCCTGGCCGAACTGACGGCCTTGGGACTGCCTTCCATCCTCGTGCCCTACCCCTACGCAGGGAGTCATCAGCAGGCGAACGCCGCCGTGCTGACGCAGGCCGGCGCCGCCGTCAGCGTGAACCAGACGGAGCTGACCGGCGGGCGCCTGGCGGCGTTGATCCAGGAGTTCGCGCTTGATCCACAACGGCGCCGGCTGATGGCCGAGGGGGCCTGGCGTCTCGGGCGTCCTCAGGCGGCCCTGACCGTCGCAGCCGAGCTGGCCGAGCTGGGCGGGTTCGGCCATGTCGCATCGTTTTCCCCGCAGCAGCAAGAGGAAATCCAGAACCAGTTCTTGCGAGCAGCCTGAAAGGAGCGTGTCATGGTGGCGTGGCGGAGGTCGAAGAAGTTGGACTTGTCGAAGGAGCACTGGCATTTCATCGGCATACTGGGCACGGGTATGCGATCAATGGCCGCCTATGCGGCAGCGTGCGGCGCCCGGATAACGGGCTCAGACGTTCAGCATAACCCCGCAGCCGAGAAGCTGGCTCGCTCCGGCATACGCGTGACCACTCAGCAGCTGGGGCGCAACATTGAAAGCAACACCGATCTGGTCGTCGTGAGCCAGGCCATCACCGACGACAACCCGGAACTGGTCCAGGCCCGCCGGCTCGGGCTGGAGGTCGTCCGGTACCCCGAACTGCTCGGCCTGCTGATGGAAAGACAGAAGGGCATCGCCATCGCCGGCACGCACGGCAAGAGCACCACCTCATCCATCATCGCGTTCACGCTACGCCACGGAGGGCTGGACCCCTCGTTCCTCATCGGCGCGGACGTGCCCCAGCTCGGCGGCGGCTCGCACTACGGCTCGGGCAAGTACCTGGTCGCCGAGGCCTGCGAGTACAAACGCTCCTTCCTCTGCCTGGCCCCCCACGTCGGAGTGATCACGAACATCGACGCGGACCACCTGGACTATTACTACGACCTGTGGGACATCCGGGAGGCATTCACCGAGTTCGCCCGCGCTGCCGGAGAGGAAGGCCTCGTCATCGCCAACGCCGACGACGCCAACACGGCGCAGGCGATGCAGGAAGCGGGCGTCCCGGCCGTGACCTACGGCATCGAGGCCAAAGGCGCCGTCTACCGCGCAGAGCGCCTCTGGCGGGCAAAGGTGCACAGCAACTTCGACCTGGTCTACCGGGGCAAGAAGGTGGACCGGTTCAGCACCCGGCTTTACGGCACGCACAACATCCTGAACTCCCTGGCCGCCATCGCCGCGTGCCACGAGGTGGGAATGGACTTTGCGGACATCAAGGAGGCGCTGGCCGAATTCGAGGGCGTGGCCAGGCGGCTCCAGTTGCTCGGCACCCCGTGGAACGTGGCCGTCATCAGCGATTACGCCCACCATCCGAAGGAGATCATGGCGAGCCTGAGTGCGACTCACCAGAGGTTCCCTAACCAGCGGGTGTTCGTCATCTTCCAGCCGCACCAGTACTCCCGCACCAGGAAGATGCTGGCCGAGCTGGCAGAATCCTTCCGCACCTCATGGGTGACATACGTGTGCGACATATACGCCGCGCGTGACTCCCGCGAGGACCAGATGTCCGTCAGCGCCCTCGACCTGGTCCGGCAGATGAACCACATCGGGCTGCTCGGCCACTACGTGCCCGAGTTCGAGGACATGGAGGACATCATCGTCGGCGAAGTCATCCCGGACGACGTCGTGCTGGTCATGGGCGCCGGCAACATCTGGCAGGTCGCCCGCAACGTGATCCCCCGGATCGAAGAGAAGGGACGCCGCCAAATCGCGGCGTAGGGGCACACTTGGGACAAGAGGTACAGCTTCGGCACCTGACGACGCTCCGCCTGGGCGGGACGCCGGTCCGTTACTTCCGCCCCCTGACGGAGCACGAACTGCGGGACGCCCTGGAGCAGTGCGCCCGTGGCGATCTGGCCTGGCGCGTGCTGGGCGGAGGCTCGAATCTCCTCGTGGACGACGGCGATCTGCCCTACGCCGTCATCCACATGCGCACCCCCGGCTTCTGCCACGTGGCGCGCACGGGCGAACTGAGCGTGAGAGCCGGCGCTGGCGCGGGCACCGCGAGGCTGCTCGCCTACTGCAAGGAGCAGGGCCTGGGCGGACTGGAGTTCCTCGCCGGCATCCCCGGCACGGTCGGCGGCGCGCTGGCCGACAACGCCGGCGCTTGGGGCCACTGGATCTCAGAACGTCTCCTGCGCCTGACAGCCATGACGCCCGAGGGAAGGCGGCGCGAGTATGCGCCTCCGGAGCTGGCGTTCTCATACCGACGCACGGACCTCGATGGCGCCGTGGTCACGGAAGCCGAGTTCCTGCTGGCGCCGCGTGACCCCGAGCTGATCGGGCGACGGATGGCACGGCACTTCAGGGACCGTGTCGAACGCCACCCGGTCCATGAGCCGAGCGCCGGCTGCATTTTCAAGAACGCGCCCGGTCACTCGGCGGGGAGGCTTCTGGACCTGTGCGGCCTGAAGGGCCTGCGCGTCGGAGGCGCGGAGGTCTCAAAGCTGCACGCGAACTTCATCTTGAACCGCGGCGGCGCAACCGCGGCGGACGTGCTTCGACTCATCGACACCATGAAGGAGACGGTTCGCCGCCAGTTCGGCGTCGAGCTGGAGATGGAGGTGCGACGCTGGCCAGGTCCGGCCATGGCGGCGTGACATCTGCAAGGGAGCACACCCCGGAGGAACGAATGAAGCCGTCTGACAAGCTGAAGGTTGCCGTCCTGATGGGCGGGCCCGGCGGCGAACGCGAGGTCTCGCTCAAGTCCGGCAAGGCCGTCGCAACGGCGCTGCGAGAAGCAGGTCACGAGGTGATGAGCTACAACGTGACCGGCCGATCTTTCCCCTCGCTGGAGGAGATGAAGCCGGACGTCTGCTTCGTCGCCCTGCATGGCGCGTTCGGCGAGGACGGCACGGCGCAGGAGCTGCTGGAGCAGATGGACATCCCCTATACGGGGAGCGGCCCCATCGCGAGCCGGCTCGGCATGGACAAGATCGCCAGCAAGCGGCTCTTCATCCGGCACTCGGTGCCCACGGCGGACTACCTCGTCATCACCCCCATGCACACCTTCGAGGAGGCCGCGGCACAGACGGAGCAGTTCGGCTACCCCGTCGTGTGCAAGCCGGCAGCAAGCGGATCGAGCCTGGGGGTCAGCATCGTCCGCCGGCCGGATGAGCTCCGGGGGGCGATCCAGACGGCGCGTCAGGAGGGCCACGTTGTTCTCGCGGAGCGCTACGTCCGGGGCCGGGAGTTCACCGTCGGGGTGCTCGAGGGCGAGGCGCTGCCAGTGATCGAGCTTGTCGTCGGGCGCCAGTTCTTCGACTACAAGGCGAAGTACGAGGACGAGCACACGCGCTACCTCACGCCGGTCTCCTTGCTGCCGACGATCTATCGGAAGACCTGCGAGGCGGCCATGCGTGCCTACCACGCCATCGGGTGCCGCCACCTGGCGCGGGTGGACATGGTGTACGGCTACGACGGCAGGCTCTACGTGTTGGAGGTGAACACCATTCCGGGCTTCACGCCTCGCAGCCTGTTCCCGATGGCCGCAGCGGAAGCCGGCATCCCGTTCGCTGCCCTCTGCGACAGACTGGTGCGCGCGGCGCTCCGGGACGCCGCAGCAGCCCAGCGCAGACGCACGGCCTAGAGCAAAGATCGGAGCCGCGTCCGGTGAGCAAAGCCACTGCCAGGAGCGCCTCGGCCCCGCGCCGATCGGCGTTGAAGTGGGGGCTCAAACTCTTGCTGCCGGTAGTCATGACGGCACTGGTGGCCGCGGCGGTCTGGTTCGGCTCTCGGAAGCTATGGCGCGGGGTGGTTCACCGCCCGGAATTCCAGGTGGAGCCGGTGGCCCTGTCGCTAAACGGATTCCCGGATTGGATCGACGGATCCCGCATGGCGGAGGAATTGCGCAAGGAGTTGGGCCGGTTGCCCCGGGCAGATTCCCTTTTCCAGAAGGACCTGGCCCACGCCGTCCAGCACGAACTGCGGGCCTCGCCCTGGGTCCTTGACGTGACCAAGGTGGAACGGCAACTCCCGAACACGCTTGCAATCAGAGCTTCGTTCCGGAAGCCGATGGGCCAGGTGCTGTTCGCAGATCGCCTGTACATGGTGGACGGCGACGGGCACTGGCTGCCCGAGGAACTGTTCGAGCCGCCCCTCGAGTGGGGCGAGCTGCCCTCCCCCGTCATCCGGGACAGTCTGCTGAATGAACCGCCGCCGACCGGGGCGCGCTGGGACGGCCCGCGGCTGGCCGCCGGGGCAAGGCTGACGGACTTCCTCCGCCGGGAAGGCCTATTGGCGCGGCTTCGCATTGAGACGATCGACGTAACGGGAGTTGGACGAGACGCAGCGGAGCCCGACATCGTGCTGACGGCCGCCGGCGGCGCGCAGATAAAGTGGGGCAAGTCTTCCGTCTACGATCAGGTGCCCGGGGTGGAAGCCGCGCCGCACCTGGTGCCGGACTCGGAGAAGCTGGCAATGCTGCTGAGCAAGCTCGACGACTATCCTGGCCTGCAAGGGATCAGGTACGTGGAGTTGCGCTTCCACGGCAAGGTGTTCTTCGCCGAGAGGGGCTGACCCTCCCGCCCGGCTCTCCTTGTTCAACGCAGAACCAGGAACATCGAACGCCGACGTAATTGATTGCTGAAAAGGAATTGCCCTATAATACTCGGCGCGTTTGGCCCCAGAAGTGAGAACCTGGCGCCCTGAAGGAACGGCCGGCGGCCGGGCATTCGTTGGCGAAGGCACCGAGGGCACTTGCCGCACATGGAAGCAAAACTGATTCCAGCAGCGGGGACGGAAAGCCTGGAGGAAGTCGTACTGTCGCCGGAGCGGCCCGTGGTGGTGGGCCGCGGGAAATCCGCGGCGGTCCAGCTCGTCCAGGGGAAGGTCTCGCGCATGCACGCACGGATCGCTTTCGAGAACGGCTTCTACCGCATCGAAGACCTGGAGAGCAAGAACGGCACCTGGGTCAACAACCGCAGGATCCATAAGGTCATCCTGTTCCACCAGGACCGCATCAAGATCGGGGACGCGCAGTTTCGTTTCCTGCTGGACGCCGGCATCGCGGAAGAGACCTCCCACATGCCGGTCGAAGACGAGGACGAGGTGACCTTCGGCAGCGAGTTCCGGGAGCCGGCCGAGGTCACGGCCGCCTCCTCGCTCTTCATGGAGATACCGAAGGCCGAGGGCCTTCCCGCCCGAGCGGGACTCGAGCACGACTTGTCCATAGTCTGCAACCTCATCAACAACGTCAACGCGGAGCACCACCTCGATCGGCTGCTCGAGACCATCATGGACAGCGTTATGGCGGTTACGGGGGCCGACCGCGGCTACCTGATAGCCGCCAAGAGGACCAACGGCGTCCTGATGCCCCTGGTCAGCCGAAATAAGGACGCCATTCCCACCCACGCCCGCAGCACTTTCAGCCGCAGCATCGTCTCCGAATGCTACGAGAACGACAACGCGATTCTGCTGGCCGACCCGCAGAACTCGCGCGAGGTGAGCGAAAGCATAGTCGCACAGCACATATGCAGCATCATGTGCGTCCCCATGCGGGACGAGCACGGCCCGGTCGGCGTGGTCTACGTGGACAGCCTCCTGGGATCACGACAGTTCGACAAGCATGACCTGAAGGTCCTGACAGCGATCGGCAGCCAGGCGGGGATTGCCATCCGTCGGGCCCAGCTCGCCCGTCAGGTCGAGGGCCTCTTCCGCGACGCCATGCGGACCGTCATAAACCTGGTCGAAATCAAGGACGAATACACCTACGGCCACAGCGAGCGCGTCACGGCGCTGGCGATGCGCATCGGGGAGCTATGCGGGCTGGACGGCGCCGATATCCGGGACCTGGAGATCGCCGGCCTCCTGCACGACGTGGGCAAGCTGGCAGTAAGGCTGGACGTTCTGAAGAAGCCCGAAGGCCTGACCGACTCCGAATACGAGGCCGTTAAGCGCCATCCCGTGGCCGGCGCGACAATACTGGAGAACGTGGACAACGCCGAACGCATCGCCAGCGGCGTTCGGCACCACCATGAGCGCTGGGACGGCGGCGGCTATCCCGACGGCCTGGCGGGCGAAGGCGTCCCGCTGATTGCCCGCATCCTGTCGCTGGCCGACGCTTTCGACGCGATGGCTTCCGAACGCCCCTACGAGGGGGTGGTGCCGCGCGAGGAGATCCTGCGCGAGATCGAGCGCGCCAGCGGAATGCAGTTTGATCCGAGTCTGGTCAAGCTCTTCGTCGACGCTCTCAGGAACGACGAGGCGTTCATCAACCGCATCAACGTGATCTACCGCCAGAGAGGCACCGGCCCGAAGGACGTCAGTGCATTCGACTAAGGGGGTCTCGCGCGTCTATCAGCGAAGGACACGACGGGCGACGCGACGCTTCGGCTCGGAAGGAACGCGGTTTCGCGGCGCGGCCTTCCTATCTGGCATCAACCGCATGCATTCTCCTGTCTGCAAGGCACCACCCATGAGGTATATGCACCGGCTCGTTCTGGCCTCCGTAGTGGCCACGGTTGCGCTCTGCGGATGCCGCGCGCCCGGTCCCCCACCCGCTGCTTTGCCGCCGGGGCAGGTGATAGCCGCAACGCGGGTCTGGGCGCACAGTATCCGCACCGTCCGGGACCGAGACATCTCCCTGCAGATCACTCAGACGGTTGAGGGCCGGAGGCGGGAGCTGCCCGGCTTCGGCGGGCAGATGGGGTTCGACCGGACGATCCCGGCGCTTTACCTCCTGGCGGAGAAGCTGGGGCAGACGGCCTTCTGGCTCCGGGCCAGAGGCGACCGCTTCTGGCTCGCCTTCCCGCGCACGTCCGAGGTAGCCACGGGCGGCCCGGCCGCTTACGCGAAGCTGCCGCACCTGATCCGGCCCCATGAGGTGCGCACGTGGTTCGCGGGGCCGGAGCGGGTTGGCCTCACCTGGCCGGCGACCCAGATGTCAGTGGGCCCGGAGTGTTACCGTTTCGACGTGTTTCTGGGCGGCGCGCTGCTTCGGAGCGTACTCGTGGACCGCAGGAAGCTGGTCATCGAGGCGATCCAGAGCTTTGATGCGCTGGGACGGCGCGTCACCGAGGTGCACCTGGAGGACTACGCGCCGCAGGATGGCATCCAATTCCCTCGCCTCATTGCGGTTGAGAGGCCCCTGGAAGGAATGACGGTGAGGCTTGAACTCGGCGGGCCGGAGATCAATCCGGACATCGACCCGGCGGCCTTCCTGCCCGGCAAGCGCCCCGGGTGGACGCACGTGGATCTTGACCGGCAGCCGCTCTCCGCCCTGCGTGCCCTTCAGGGGGACTGAATGGCCGACTCGGCGACAGAACTCGGCGGCAGCACGAAGAAGCCACTCGCCCGGGTATACTGCATCGTGCGGGAGCACGTTGGCGCCGGGACGAGCGCGTCATTCGCCGCCGAAGGGGCAGCAGCCGGGCAGGACCGGCCGGAACTGGTCCGATGGTGCCAGCGTCTGGGAGCAATACCCAGGAGCTGGACCGGCACGAAGGCGGCGGACGCCGCGCGCGCCGCCTTGCGCGACGTGGCAGCGGCGTCCGGGGACAGTCCCGAGCAGGTCTGTGCCGCCGTTCTGGGCTTCTGTTCAGACGAGGGCGAGCGCTCGCCCTGCGGGCGGCTGCCGCAGTGCGCCGAATGCCCCATTGAGCAGTACTGCGACTACCCCCAGCGCAAGCCCACCATTAAGGACCTGCCGAAGACGGAACGCCCGAGGGAGCGTCTGCTTGCCGCCGGACAGGAGGCGCTGAGCGACGTGGAGCTGCTGGCCATCATCCTGCGCGGCGGCGCCGAGGGCGCCACGGCACTGGACCTGGCCGGCCGGCTGCTGAGCACGTTCGGCAGCTTCCGCCGGCTGGCCGACTGCACCGCAGGCGAGCTGACGCGGGTGCGGGGCATCGGGCCGGCCAAGGCAGCGCAGGTCAAGGCCGCCCTCGCCATCGCCCACCGCTACGCCGGCGAGAAGCTGTCGGCAGGCGACCTCGTCAGCGGCAGCGAACATCTCTACGCCTACATGCGCGAGAAACTGGCCGGCCTCCAGAAGGAGCATTTCTACACCCTCATGCTCGACACCAAACACCGCATCATCCGCGAGGAGCGCGTTGCGGTGGGCTCGTTAAGCGAGAGTGTCGTGCATCCGCGCGAGGTGTTCAAGAACGCCATCCGCGAGAGCGCGGCCGCAGTGATCTTCGTCCACAATCATCCGAGCGGGAATCCCGAGCCCAGCCCACAGGACCGCACGCTGACGGCGCGGCTCTGCGAGGCGGGCAGGATCGTCGGCATACAGGTGCTGGACCACCTCATCGTGGGGCGGGACGGCTACTATAGCTTCGCCGAACGCGGACAACTGGGCCCGGCGGGCACGCGCTCACCTTGAGAGCAGCACGCCGCCCGGTGCGCCAACTCGCCGCAGTTCACTGGAACAGCAAGGCAACCCATGAGCAAGCTCGAGCTGCTCAAAGCCGTCTATGAGTCGATCGACTGGGGGAAGCTCTACCGATTGCTGCCCCAGGCAAGCCGCCAGCAGGTGGACCAGCTCTTCCAGGACCTGCGGGAGGAGCTTGCGCTCGACGCGGAGCCGCCGCAAGGGGCCGCGGGCAAGGTCAAGGGCGGCGAGGCGTACCTCTACTGCGACGGTGCCTCGCGGGGCAATCCGGGGCCGGCCGCCATCGGAATGGTTCTGACGGCGCCGGATGGGGCGGAAGTGCTCGCCTGGGGGCAGCCCATCGGCCGCGCCACGAACAACGTGGCCGAGTACCGCTCTGTGGCCGAGGGACTCAGGAAGGCGCTCGAGCTGGAAGTGCGACGCATCCGCGTCCTGTGCGACAGCGAGCTGCTCGTGCGGCAGGTGCGCGGCCAATACAAGGTCAAGAGCCCGGGCCTCAAGCCGCTCCATGCCGACGTGCTGGACCTGCTGGCCCGCTTCGAGCGGTGGCAAGTCGAACACATCCCCCGCACCGAGAACGCCCGCGCCGACGCCATCGCGACGCAGCACGCAAAGCCTCAGCGGCCGAGACCCGACGCCGGATGAGGGCAGCGTCTGCCGGGGCCTCACTCCCGCGCGAGCGCCTCCTCGGCCTGCGCGATCGGCGTCCGGCAGCGTTCGAAGGCGTCCACGATGATGGCGTCGAACTTCTTGCCGGACTCCCCGGTGATCACCTCGGCCACTTTCTCGGCGGGGAGGATCTCCGGCCGGTAGGTCATCGGCGTCCGCCAGATGTCATAGTAGTCGGCCAGCGCCACGATCCGCGCGCTGAGAGGTATATCCCGGCCCGCCAGCCGGTCGGGATACCCTTCGCCGTCCCATCGCTCGTGGTGCGAGCCGGTCACCTCGATCGCCATGTCGACGAAGCTGTCGGCCGGAGAGCTCAGCTCGCGCCTGACTGCCGTGCAGATCTCGCGCCCGAGGGTGGTGTGGCTTTCCACCACCGCTTCTTCCTCCGCGGTCAGCTCGCCCGACTTGAAGATGACGGTGTCGGGCAGCGCCAGCTTGCCGATGTCGTGCAGGAGCGCCGCCTCGGAGATGTTCTGGAGGAACTGCTTGGTGACGAACGGCGCGTAGGGCGACCGGAGGGCAAGCTCCTCAGTCATGATCTGGGAGTAGCGGGCCACCCTCTCCGGGTGGACGTGCCCGTGCGGGGTGCGGAACTCGGCGAGGCCGCACACTGCCCACAAAAGGACGCTTCGGGTCTCTTCCAGCATGCTGACGCGCTGCTCGACTTCCTCTTCGAGCTCGAAGTAGCTGGCCAGCTCCTCCAGCTCGCGCTGGCGCCGCTTGAGGGCCATCGCCACGGGCATCTGGATCCCGTCCACGCCGAGCGGCTTCAGCACGTAGTCATAGGCCCCCTTCCTGAGGCAGTCGATGGCGGTCATCAGCCCCGTCTGGGCCGTCACCATGATGACGGCCGTCTCCGGAGCAAGCGGTGCCAGCTCCTCCAGCAGCGCCTGCCCGTGCTCGTCGGGCATCTGGACGCTCAGAATGACGAGCGCAAACGGCCCGGCCTCCTGCGCCAGACGGCGGGCCAGCTCCACGCTGTCCGCGCGCATGATCTCCGTGTAGCCTGCGTCCAGAAGCGCACGCGCCATCTGCTCCTGCGCTTCCGTGTCGTGATCGACGATCAGTATCCTGTGCATCGCATCTTGTCTCATGGCACTCCTGACCTCCTGCCCCTCTCGAGCATGAGCCAAACGGGCGAAAGTCCGCCGACATTGTACAGATTGCCGCACCCCTGCTGAAAGCTGAAGGCGCAAATCCGCCGACCAGCGGCCAGGCGCCGAGCTTTGCACCGGGCCCCGCGCTCTGGTAACATTGCCTGACCCACTGGAATCTCGGGTGCACCCCATGAGCAATGCGCCGCTGACCTTGCAGCAACTAATCCTGACGCTCCAGGACTATTGGGCCGACTACGGCTGCGCCATACTCCAGCCTTACGACGTCGAGACGGGAGCCGGCACGTTCAACCCGGCGACTTTCCTCCGCTCGCTCGGGCCGGAGCCGTGGAAGGCGGCCTACGTGGAATCCTCTCGGCGACCGACGGACGGCCGTTATGGCGACAACCCGAACCGCTTCCAGCGTTTCTACCAGTTCCAGGTGCTCATCAAGCCCGCCCCGGAAGACTCCCAGAAGATATACCTGGACAGCCTGGCGCAGATGGGCATCGACCTGGTCGGGCATGACGTGCGGTTTGTCGAAGACGACTGGGAATCCCCCACGCTCGGCGCCACGGGGCTGGGCTGGGAAGTCTGGCTCGACGGCATGGAGGTCACGCAGTACACCTACTTCCAGCGCGTCGGCGGCATCGACCTCGATCCCATATCGCTGGAGCTGACCTACGGCGTCGAGCGGATCGGCATGTTCGTGCAGAAGATCGACAACTCCTTCAACCTGGAATGGGCGCCGGGCGTCACCTTCGGCGAGTTGAGCCGCCAGGATGAGGTGCAGTTCAGCCGCTACAACTTCGAAGAGGCCGACGTGCCGATGCAGTTCCGGCTCTTCGACATGTACGAGGCGGAATGCC
>CAYUDW010000005.1:40967-43533 GCA_964442595.1 uncultured candidatus Brocadiaceae bacterium | reverse complement strand
GCTCGGAAGGCGCCTCATCCTGCGCCAGGCGGGCGGTGCGGGAGGCGGGCGCTCTGAGCTCTCTCCCGAGGGCGGGCGTCTCATGGAGCTGTTCGACCGCGTCAACGCGGAGGTGGCCGACTTCGCGGACGCCAGGTTCGCGCGCTACGTCGACGGAGAGGAGCATGGAAGACACGAGCACGATGATTCCGCTTGAACAGGCGCTTCGCATCGTGGACGAGGCGCTTTCCGATGTTCGGCCACAGGCCGAAATGGTCCCGGTGCGGGAGGCCCTCGGCCGTGCGCTCCTGGCGGACGCAGCCTCGCAGCTTGACCTGCCGCCCTTCGACAAGTCCGCCATGGACGGCTACGCCGTGCTGGAGGGTGACGAGCGGGACGAATACCGCCTGCTGGGAACTGTGCCTGCGGGAGAGGTCGGCACTGAGCAACTCGTGCCAGGAACCGCCGTCAAGGTCATGACGGGCGCCCCCGTGCCCGAACGGGCCGGGCGCGTCATCATCGTGGAGCACACCGAGGAACGCGGGGACAGGCTCCTGGTGCACCGGCACAGCTCCGCCGCCAACATCTGCCGGAAGGGCGAGGACGTCCGGCGCGGTGACGTCGTCCTCCGCGCGGGCACGGTGCTGAGTCCCGTCGACGTTGCCAACCTGGTCTCTTGCGGCGTCACGGAGGTCGAGGTGGCTCGGCGCGTCCGAATGGCCATCATCTCGACCGGCGACGAGATCGTGGACTCGCCGGACCGGATACGGCCTGGCCGGATCATGAACGCGAACGGCCCCCTGCTGGCCGCCCTGGCGGCGCAGTTCGGGCTCGACGTCACGGCGGAGCAGTCCGTGCCGGACGACCGGGAAGCAACCCGCAAGGTCTTGCGGAGCGCCCTCGATGCGGCCGACGTGGTGGTCGTTTCCGGTGGCGTCTCGGTCGGGGAGTTCGACTTCGTGACGGCCGCCCTTATCGACGCCGGGCTGGACGTTCACTTCACGCGGGTGGCTGTCAAGCCGGGCAAGCCGATGACGTTTGCCTCGGGCGCGGGCAAGCTGGTGTTCGCCCTGCCGGGCAACCCCGTCTCGGTCTACCTCACGTTCCACCTGTACGTGCTGCGGGCGGTGGCGCGGATGATGGGGCTTGAGCCACCGATGCGCGAGGTCGACGCGCGCCTGGCCCGGGATTTCAGCCGGCGCAAAACGGACCGAGCCGAGTACGTGCCCGCCCGCCTGATCGACGGCACGGCCGAGCCGCTCGAGTATCACGGCTCAGCGCACCTGGCGGCTCTGACCCGAGCCGACGGGTTCCTCATCATGCCAATAGGCGTCGGCTCCATGGAAGCCGGCGACCCGGTCACGTTCGTGCCGCGCCTGAGAGGATGGCGATGAAGGACCGCTACGGACGCACCATCAACTACCTGAGGGTGTCGGTGACCGACCGGTGCAACCTGCGGTGCTGGTACTGCATGCCGGCCGGCGGAGTGACGCTGCTGCCGCGCTCGGAGGTTCTGACATTCGAGGAGATCGTCGAGGTGGTGCGCACGGCCGTCGAGCTGGGCGTGACGAAAGTGCGGCTGACGGGAGGCGAACCCCTCGTGCGGCGCGGCATCGTGGAGCTGGTGAGCATGCTGGCCGAGATCGACGGCATCCGCGACCTGGCGATGACCACCAACGGAATCCTGCTAGCGGACCATCCGGAAGACCTCGCAGGAGCAGGCTTGCACCGCGTGAACGTCAGCCTCGATGCCGTGCAGCCGGAGCGCTACGCCGAGATAACGGGCGGCGGCGACGTGCGCCGGGTCTTCGCCGGCATAGAGGCGGCGCGCAGGGCCGGCCTCACGCCCATCAAGCTGAACTGCGTAGTGAAGGAATCCTCGTCCGAACCGGACGCTCTCGAAGTGGCGCAGTACGCGCGCGAGAACGGACTCGAAGCGCGCTTCATCCACGTGATGGACCCGAAGACCGGCACGTTCTCCGTGGTCGAGGGCGGAAGGGGCGGCGACTGCCCGCGCTGCAACCGCCTGCGGCTCACAAGCACGGGGCTGGTCAAACCGTGCCTGCTTTCGGACCTGGCTTTCAGCGTTCGAGACATGGGCGCCGAGGCCGCCCTTCGTCGGGCGGTTCTGGAGAAGCCGGCCGCCGGCGGGCCGTGCACGCGGAACTCGATACGCGCAGTGGGAGGGTAGCGAGCATGGAAGGGCTCTCGCACGTCGATGACGCGGGACGGGCCAGGATGGTGGACATCGGCGACAAGCCGGTCCAGCGCCGGACCGCCAGGGCCTCAGGCGTCATCAAGATGGCCGTGGAGACGGTCCAACTCATCGCCGAGAACCGGATCAGGAAGGGGGACGTGCTGACCGTCGCCCAGGTGGCCGGCATCCAGGCCGCCAAGCAGACGGCCGCCCTCATCCCCCTCTGCCATCCGCTGACGCTCGACAGCGTGGACGTGCGCCTGCGGCTGCTCGACGACGGCGCAGAGGCGACGAGCGAGGTCCGCTGCACGGCGCGCACCGGAGCCGAGATGGAGGCCCTGACCGCCGTCAGCGTGGCGCTGCTGACCGTCTACGACATGTGCAAGGCCG
>CAYUDW010000005.1:35437-40867 GCA_964442595.1 uncultured candidatus Brocadiaceae bacterium | reverse complement strand
AGAGCAAAGGCGATGTCGTCCAAGGGTGAAGTCGTCTCAGTCAACGTCTCGACGCGGAAGGGCACGCCGAAGCTGCCGGTCGAGGAGGCAGTGCTGGATGAGCGCGGCGTCGTCGGCGACGCCCACGCAGGGCCCTGGCACCGACAGGTCAGTCTGCTGAGCCAGGAGAGCATGGACCGGTTCGTCGAGCGGACGGGACGAGCGGTGGCGCCGGGCGAGTTCGCCGAGAACGTTACGGTGCGGGGGCTCGACCTGGGCGCCGCCGCGCCGATGGACCGTTTCCGGATCGGTCCAGCCGAGCTGGAGGTGACACAGATCGGCAAGGAATGCCACGGCGAGGAATGCGCCATCTTCCGAGAGGTCGGCCAGTGCGTCATGCCCCGCGAGGGCATCTTCTGTCGAGTGGCGCGGGGCGGGACCGTGAAACGCGGCGACGCGATCGAGCACCTGCCTCGACCCTTGCGGTTCCGCGTAATCACGCTGAGCGACCGGGCGTTCGGAGGGGACTACGCCGACCGCAGCGGCCCCAGGATCAGGGAGCTTCTGGAAGAGTTCCTGGAGGGCTCGCGCTGGCACGCCCAGATCGAGACAGCCGTGTTGCCCGACGACGCAGAGCAGCTTCTGAAGGCGCTGGCGGAAGCGCGCGATTCGGGCGTCGACGTCGTGTTCACCACCGGCGGCACGGGTGTCGGCCCGCGGGACGTGACGCCAGAGACGGTGACGGACATCTGCGACAGGATGATCCCCGGCATCATGGAGGCGATACGCGTCAAGTTCGGCGCGGACAATCCGCGGGCGTTGCTCAGCCGGAGCGTTGCCGGCGTTGCGGGCACGACAGTCATCTATGCCCTGCCGGGCAGCGTCCGCGCAGTCGAGGAGTACGTGGGCGAGATACTTGCCACGATGGAGCACCTGATTCTGACGGTGCATGGGCTGGACGTGCACTGACTTACGTCCCGAGGAGCGGGCGCGTGGGCGAAGAGGAAGAGAAGCAAGGACCGGCCGGCCGACAGCGCACGACGTTGGACGTCGAGGCGTGGCGGCTGTCGAGAGGTGCGCCGCCGGCGAGGGAGCGTAACGAGGTGGCCGTCGAGGCGCCGGTCGTGATCGACGTGCAGGATGTCGGCACCTACAGCCTAGTCTGCACCCCGGCGGACACGCGCGCGCTGGCCGTCGGCTTCGCCTTCACTGAGGGCATCATTCAGGGCCTGGACGACATCGTCCTGCTGTCCGACTGCGAGGAGGACCCCGGCCTGGTGCGCGTGCAACTGGCGGACAGCCGCAATGTCCGGGCGCCGGAAAGGAACCTGATGGTCCTGACGTCCTGCGGCATCTGCGGCAGCCGCCAGGCCGTGGAGGCTTTCCTGGACGCAGCCCCCCAGGTGGGCGATTCGCTGCGGCTGTCGCCCGAGATCCTCCGGGGAATTCTCGAGCAGATGCAGGGGCGGCAGCAGCTTTTCGCGCGGACGGGCGGCACGCACGCAGCCGCCGTCTTCGATGCTGAAGGCGCCATCATGGCGTTCGCGGAGGACGTGGGACGCCACAATGCCCTCGACAAGGCGATCGGCACGTGCCTCCTGGCCGACCTCAGCACGGCGGGCTGCGGGGTGGCGCTTTCGGGCCGGGCCAGTTTCGAGCTCGTGGCGAAGGGCGCCCGGGCAGGGATCGAGATTGCGGCTGCGGTGTCCGCCCCCACGTCCCTGGCAGTCGAAGGGGCGGAGCGCTCGGGCATGACGCTCTGCGGCTTTGTCCGGGGCGACCGGGTGACCGTTTACACCCATGCGCACCGGATCGTGCTGGAGCCCGGCACTCGATAGCGGTGAATACTTCCCGCGGGCAATCCGTATCCGCCGGGAACCGGAGCAATGGAGGGCAAAACGTGAGCGCAAGGTGGGCGTTGGCATTGATTGTCATAAGCGGGCTCGTTCTCGTCGTCGCGTTGATGTTCGCGTCCGGCAGGCCGGCGCAGGAGGCAGGCCAGGGGGCAGGCCCCCGCGAGTTGATCGTCTTCCACGCAGGCAGCCTGTCGGTGCCCTTCCGCGATCTTTCCGAGCTGTTCACGCATGGACACCCAAACGTGTCGGTCAAAGCGGAAGCGGCCGGCAGCCGCGACACCGCCCGCAAGGTCAGCGACCTCGGGCGCCGCTGCGACGTGCTCGGATCGGCCGACTACAAGGTCGTCGAGAACCTTCTCATGCCGGAGTTCGCGGACTTCAACATCCGCTTCGCGACCAACTGCATGGGCATTGCCTACACCAACGCCTCGCGCATGGCGGACAAGATCGGGCCCGAGAGCTGGCCCGACGTGCTGCTGGAGCCGGACGTCGCCTTCGGCCGGTCGGATCCGGATAGCGATCCCTGCGGGTACCGGACCGTCATGGTCTTCCAGCTCGCCGAGCGGCACTACGGCAGGCCCGCACTGGCCGAGCGCCTGGAGGAGAAACACGACGGCAGGTTCATCCGACCCAAGGAGACGGACCTGCTCGCACTGCTCGAGGCGGGGGAGATCGACTACATGTTCATCTACCGTTCGGTGGCCCGCCAGCACGGGCTCAGGTTCCTCGAACTGCCCGACGATGTGAACCTGGGATCGGCGGAACTCGCGGAGGTCTACGCCGCCGCGCAGATGAAGGTGACGGGCAAGGAGCCCGGCGAGTTCCTCACGCGCGTCGGCGCGCCGATCGTCTACTCAGTGACCATCCCGAAGAACGCGCCCAGTCCCGATCTGGCGGAGGAGTACGTTGCCCTCCTGCTGTCGCCGGAGGGACAGCGGATCATGGACGGCAACGGACAGGCGCCCATCGTGCCGCCCGTGACCGGCGAATATGACCGGCTGCCGGCGAGTCTCAAGCCCTTCTTTGACCGGTAGGAGAACCCGCTATGTCTGTGGACCAGGCCAGGCCGCACGGGCGCGGCAGCCCGTGGTTCGGGCTCATCATGGCCCTGCTGGGTTCGTGCGTCCTGCTGTTAATCGTGGCCCCATTGCTCGGGCTGGTGCTCTCGTCGTCCTCACCCGAGATCCTCGGCGCATTGAGGGACGGAGAGGTCACGGCGTCCATCCGGCTGACCCTGGCGGCCGCGCTGGCCGCAGCGGCGGCGGGCACGCTGACGGGCGTCCCGCTGGCCTACGTGCTCGCCCGCAGGCGCTTCCCCGGGCGGGCGGTGCTGCTGGCCGTCATCGACCTGCCCATCATTATCCCGCACTCGGCCGCCGGCATCGCATTGCTGACGCTGATCGGCCGACGCTCGATTCTGGGCTCCGCCTTCGGCAGCTTCGTCGGCACCTTCCAGGGGATCGCCGTCGCGATGGCCTTCGTCTCCATGCCTTTCCTGGTCAACGCCGCACGCGCCGGCTTCGAGGCGGTGCCCGAAAGGCTCGAGAAGGCGGCCCGAACTCTCGGAGCTTCTCCCGCCCGGGTCTTCTTCACGATCTCCGTGCCGATGGCATGGCGGGACATCCTGTCCGGCGTCATCCTGATGTGGGCGCGCGGCATCAGCGAATTCGGCGCCGTCGTCATCATCGCCTATCACCCCATGACCACGCCCGTGCTGGTCTTCGAGCGGTTCAACGACTACGGGCTCGCCTACGCCAGGTCTGCGGCGGTGGTTCTGATCCTCATCTGCGTGACGATCTTCGCGGTCCTGCGCTTCGTGGCCAGGACGCGTCGCGGGGAGGCCGCACGAGGTGCTTGAGCTGCGCAACATCTCCAGGCGGTTGGGTGAGTTCTCCCTGACCGACGTCAATCTGCGCCTCCCGGCTGGCCAGTACTTCGTGCTGCTCGGCCCCTCGGGGGTGGGCAAGACGGTGCTGCTGGAAATCGTGGCGGGCCTCATGCGCCCGGACTCCGGTCGCATCCTCTGGCAGGACGTGGACATCACCGACGCACCGCCCGAGGCCCGGGGTTTCGCCGTCGTCTACCAGGACTACGCCCTGTTCCCCCACATGAGCGTCGCGCGCAACATCGCCTACGGACCGCGGGCGCAGGGGCTGGGCCGGCGCGAAGCCGCGAGCAGCACACGGGAGATCGCCGAGCAGGTCGGCATCGCCGACCTGCTGGGCCGCCGTCCGCCGAGCCTGTCCGGCGGGGAGCAGCAGCGAGTGGCCCTGGCGCGGGCGCTGGCGACCAGGCCGCGCGCGCTGCTGCTGGACGAACCGCTCTGCTCCGTCGACGCCAACCTGCGCGCGCGCCTGCGCAAGGAGCTCAAGCGCATCCACAACGAGAGCGGCACTACCTTCCTGCACGTAACGCATGACACGGACGAGGCGCTGTACCTGGCGGACCGGGTCGGCGTGATGCTGGGCGGCACCGTCCGGCAGGTCGGCCGCCCGGAGGAGCTTTTCCACAGGCCATCGGACCCGGACGTCGCTGCGTTCCTGGGCATGCGGAACATCCTGCCCGTGACGTTCGTCCGCCCCGGCGTCTGCTCCGTGCGGGGCGTTGAGGTCCATGCCGTCGCCGCCGACGAGGGGACGTCCTTCATCTGGATCCGCCCCGAGGAGGTCTTGCTCTCCCGGCAGGCCTTCGACTCGAGCGCCCGGAATCAGTTCCGGTGTGAGGTGCGGGAGTGGGAGCACGTCGGTCCTCTGCTTGCCGTGCACGTCGCCAGCGAAGGGCTCGGCCTGACGGCCCTCATCACCCACGAGTCCTTCAAGACGCTCCGCGTGCAGGCAGGCGCAGAGCTCTACTGCACGTTCAAGAGCTCGGCCGTGCACTGCTTCTGAGGGCCGGTTGCCCGGCGTGATGCTACGGCGGATCCGCGGCGACCGGGCGCCAGGTCGGCTCCTCCCACGGGGCCTCGCTGGATGGATACATCAGCTTGACGGCCGGCGTGAAGCAGCCATCGTCGGTGTGCAGGCGTGCTTCCACCTGAGCCTCGGTGCCCGGCGGCAACTGGGCGACTTCGGTCTCCTCGCGCCATTCGCTCCAGTCGTCGCCGGCTGAGCGCGTCCGCGCCCTGAAGCCAACGAAGGTCCCGAACGGCGCATCCGCCAGCGTCATCAGGCGCACGATGCGCCTGGGACGCCGGCCGCAGGTGAAGGTGCGTCGCACAGTCCCCTCGCGGACGTAGAGCGTGCGGCCCCGCCGCTTCAGCCACGGACGGAACCCGACGGAACCGCCCTCGGCCTCCTCACCCGTGAAGGCCTCCACGATGCGGTGGTCGACGTCGAGCGGCATGAGGTCCGGCGGGTATATCTCCACATAGGCGGCGTCGTACAGCCGGGCGAGCCGGATCAGCTCGACCCAATCGCCCTGCGGCCGCCAGCCCCTGCCTGCGTTCGTGCCCAGCGCCTGGAACGCCAGGTTCACCAGGCCGTAGGCCGCGTTGACGTCGAGCTCGTGCCCCCACGACACGGTCTGGACGCCGGTGTTGGTGAGCCCCCACCCGTTGGACTGAATGTAGAGGAACGGGCTGCGCCGGCCAAGGCGC
>CAYUDW010000005.1:28283-35337 GCA_964442595.1 uncultured candidatus Brocadiaceae bacterium | reverse complement strand
GAGCCCCCACCCGTTGGACTGAATGTAGAGGAACGGGCTGCGCCGGCCAAGGCGCTCCACGGCCCTCGCAGTCAGGGGACCGGTGATGTCTAGCTGGCCCTTCTGCGGGTACTTGCCCGAGTAAGGCAGCTCGGCGACCTTGCCTTTCAGGCAGAACTCCTCGATCAGCACGTCAAGCTGCTCGACCATCCCCTGCACGAACTCCCCCGGCGTGTAACCGGGCGGGAGCGGCGCGCCGCCCTGCGGGTGGAAGATTTCGTCCCACGGCCCGGCCGACCATGTGCCATGGTAGACCGTCACAAGCGGCTCGTCCTTGTAGCGCTCGTACATCGCTTGGTAGACCTGGCGGAGCTGCTTCAGAAAATCGGGGTTGTCGTAAGGCACTGGCACGCGGAGGGGCAGCGAGCCCTTGCCGGGGCCGAGCCGGTGCTCGGTGGCATAGAAGCGCACGCCCGCCCCCTCGAACCAGCGAGGGCAGTGCTCCCCGCCCAGCACGCGTATGTGCAGCGTCCGATGGGCATCCGCACGCGCCGCGTTGTACTTCCGGACCTCGCCGAGCACCGCGTCAAAGCCGGACCAGTCGAACTGCTCGTCCGCCGGCTCCAGCTCGGCCCAGCGGATGCGAACGGAGGCAGCGTCCAGCCAGGGCACCTCGTGGAATGCACGGATCACCTGCGGCGGCCACTTGCCCTGGTGAAGCAGGACGACGCCTTCCACGTTCGGACCTGCGGCCAGGACGTAGGCTCCGTCCCGCTCGACCACATTGTCCAGAGCGTCCACATCCCCCCCCGCGGCCAGAGCTGCAGCCGCCGGAACCGCGATGAGGGCAGCAGCCAGCAGCGCCAGACGAGGCCAGACTCTCAACACGCCCGACATCCCGTCCACCTCTTGCAGAAGGCGGCATCAACAGAAGGACTCCATTAAGGAGCCGATGATAGCCCAGCGCCAACGGCACGGCAAGGAGAGTGCAGGGCTCTCATGGACGGGGGAGTGAACTCGCAACCCGATCCCGATCCCCTATAATGCCGCGCAACGCGACCGCCTGACAAGATAGAAGGGGACGACGCGATGGCCCCACCGAACTTCGTGTTCATACTCATCGACGACCTCGGCTGGAGGGACCTGGCCTGTTACGGCAGCACGTTCTATGAGACGCCGAACCTGGACCGGCTCGCTGCCGAGGGCATGCGCTTCACGGACGCCTATGCGGCCTGCCCCGTCTGCTCGCCCACGCGCGCCAGCATCCTTACGGGCAGGTATCCCGCGCGCGTCGGCGTAACCAACTACATCGGTGGCGACGCCCGGGGGAAGCTCCTCGATGCCCCGTACGTCGACCACCTGCCCCTCGAAGAGCGCACGCTCGCCTCGGCCCTGAAGGACGCCGGCTACCGCACCTACCACGTGGGCAAGTGGCACCTGGGCGGTGAGCCCTACTGGCCCGAGAGACACGGGTTCGACGTCAACGTGGCCGGCTGCGGCTGGGGCATGCCGCGCAACGGCTACTTCAGCCCCTGGGGCATCCCGACGCTCGAAGACGGCCCCGAGGGCGAGTACCTGCCCGACCGCCTGAGCAACGAGGCGGTGCGCTTGATACATGGCAATGGGGATGAGCCGTTCTTCCTCTACCTCGCCTACTACGCCGTGCACGTCCCGATCCAGGCCAAGCCTGACTACATCGAACGCTTCCAGGAGAAGGCCCGAATCGCCGGCCTCGACAAGGCTCAGACGTTCGAAGAAGACGGGCCCTTCCCCTGCGAGCACAAGAAGCACCTGCGCATCACGCGCCGCCTGCTCCAGTCCGATCCGAGCTATGCGGCAATGGTCAAGAGCATGGACGAGGGCATCGGATGCGTCCTCCAGGCCATCGAGGACATCGGGCAGGCGGACAACACGGTCGTCACCTTCACCTCGGACAACGGCGGGCTCGCGACCGCCGAGGGCTCGCCCACCTGCAATGCCCCCCTGGCGGAGGGCAAGGGATGGATGTACGAGGGAGGCACGCGCGAACCGCTCATCGTCAGATGGCCCGGGCACGTCGAAGCCGGAAGCGTCTGCGTTGCGCCTGTGACCAGCCCGGACTTCTACCCGACCGTGCTGGACATGGCCGGCCTGGACCCGATGCCCGAGCAGCACTGCGACGGAGTGAGCCTGGCGCCCCTGCTGCAGGGAAGAGACGCGCCCGAACCCAGGGCCATCTACTGGCACTACCCCCATTACGGCAACCAGGGCGGCACGCCCGGCTCGTCCGTGCGCGCGGGGGACTACAAGCTCATCGAGTTCTTCGAGGACGGGCGGCTGGAGCTCTACAACCTGCGCGAGGACATCGGCGAGGAACATGACCTGGCGGAGGACGAGCCGGAACGCGCGGAGGAATTGCACGGAATGCTCGTCCGCTGGCGCGAAAGGATCGAGGCGAAGATCCCCGAGCCAAACCCGGGCTATTCCCCGTAGTCCGAAGTCCTAAGCCAACCTCACCTTACAGCCCGAGCCGCCCCTTGCACTCGTCCAGGATGGTGACGGTCCGGCTGGCGCCGACGCGGGTGACGCCCAGGGCGCGGACCTCCAGCAACCGGTCCAGCGTGCGCACGCCGCCGGCTGCCTTCACCTGGACGCGCCCGGGTGAATGCTCGCGCATGAGCTTCAGGTCCTCGTCCGTCGCGCCGCCCGTGCCGTAGCCCGTAGAGGTCTTGACGAAGTCGGCGCCGACGTCGCCGCATATTCGGCAGAGCGCGATCTTGTGCTCGTCTTCCAGGTAGCAGTTCTCGAAGATGACCTTCACCACCGCCCCGCCGTCGTGGCCGGCCTCGACCACCGCCGCGACGTCGTCCCGGACGAAGTCCCAGTCCTTGCTGAGCACCTTGCCGATGTTGACCACCATGTCGAGCTCCTGCGCGCCGCCCCGGACGCCTTCCCGCGCCTCGGCCACCTTCATTGCCGTCGTGTGCCCGCCGTGAGGGAAGCCGACGGTGATCGTGGGCTTGACCGTGCTGCCGGCCAGCAGCTCGACGCAGCGCTCCAGATAGTAGGGCTTGACACAGACCGTGGCGACGTCGTACTCGACGGCGATCCGGCACCCCTCCTCGAGGTCCTCGTCGGTCATGACCGGGTTGAGGAGGGAGTGGTCGATCATCTTGGCGATGTCCTGGTAGGTGTAGTCCATGCTGCTCTCCTTCGGTGAAACCCAAAGCCGCCCGGGGTCACACTTACGTGCCCGCCGAATCGCCCCAGCTCAGGCGATGAACTGCCGGAGGAACGCCGCGCTCTGCCTAACCGCCTGGAGGCGGGTCCTGCGGGATCTTTCGTACGCCCGGTCCTCGACCTCGATGCATACCGGGCCGTCGTAGCCGATGTCCGTCAGGACGGAGAAGAACTTGCCCCAGTCCACGTCGCCGAGCCCGGGGAGCTTGGGCGTGTGGAACTCCAGGGGAGTCGCCAGGATCCCGACGTCGTCGAGGCGCTCCCGATCCACCCGTGCGTCCTTCGCATGCACGTGAAAGATGCGTCCGGCGAACTCGCGCAAGGGCTTCAGGTAGTCGATCCGCTGCCAGACCAGGTGCGAGGGATCGTAGTTGAGGCCGAAGCTCTTGCTGGGTATCTCGTCGAACATGCGCCGCCAGATGGCCGGAGAGTGGGCCAGGTTCTTCCCGCCCGGCCACTCGTCGGCGGTGAAGAGCATCGGGCAGTTCTCGATGCCGATGCGCACGCCGTGGTCCTCGGCGCACTTCACGATGGGGGGCCAGCGCTTCCTGAAGACCGGCCAGTTGTCCTCCACGGACCGCGTCCAGTCGCGCCCGATGAAGCTGTTGACCACGCCGACGCCGAGCAGTTCGGCCGCGCGGATGACCTTCTTGATGTGGTTGACGTAGACCCTTGCCTCGCGCCCGTCGGGGGCGAGCGGATTCGGGTAGTAGCCGAGACCGCTGATCTCGACACCCGCCTCAGCGAGCAGGTCCCGTATCTCCGCCGCGCGCCCCTTGCGCAAGCCCACGACGTCGATGTGCGTCACCCCGGCGTAGCGTCGCTCCGCCTTGCCCACAGGCCAGCACATGATCTCCACGCAGGCGAAGCCTTCGGCCGACGCGAACTTCACGACGTCCCTCAGCGACAGGTCCGGCACGATGGCACTGCAGAATCCGAGTTTCATGGAACGCCTCCCTAAAGCTCGACCCAGCGCCCCTCGCGGTGGCTCTTCAGAATGGCCTCGCAGAGGACGATCTCCCGGTGGCCGTCGGCGAAGGTGGGGAAGGTCGCCGGCGCCGAGAAGTCACCGGTCGCCACGTAATCGTAGAACGCGCGGAAGCACTGCTTGAACGAGTCCGGGAATCCCTCGTTGTGGCCGCCCGGGAAGTTCGTGAAGGGCGCCACGTTTTCGGACACGAGAGCGGGATCTCTCACGAGGCTCTCGTTCGGCCTGTCGCGGTGGCCGATCCAGAGCTCGTTCGGCTGTTGGCTGTCCCAGGCAAGGGCACACTTCGCGCCGGCGACCTCGTAGCGGAGGCAGTTCTTCCGGCCCGCCGTCACCTGGGAACACCAGAGGCAGCCGCGCGCGCCGTTCCTGAAGCGCAGCACCACGCAGCCGTAGTCCTCCGTGTCGATCGCCACCGGCTCGGTTTCGATCGCTTTCTCCATCTTGGCCGTGAAGGTCTCGACCTCGCCCTTCGGGCGGCGGCGCACGGGAAAGACCGTCTTCAGGTCCGCCAGCACGGCCTCGACCTCCAGGCCGGTGATGGCGTGCACGAGGTCCAGCCAGTGCGTGCCGATGTCCGCGACGGCCCGCAGCTCGCCCCCCTCGGAGGCCAGCACGCGCCAGTTGTAATCGGTTTCGTAGAACAGCCAGTCCTGCACGTAGCTGCCGCAGACGGAGTAGACGTCCCCCACGTCGCCCCGGCGCACCATGTCGGCCGCCTCGAGGTTGAGGGGGTAGAAGCGGATGTTGTAGTTGACGCCGGCCGCCAGCTCCGCCCGGTCGGCCAGCTTCACCAGCTCCGCCGACTCATCCAAGTTCATGGCCAGCGGCTTCTCGCAGATGACGTGCTTGCCGGCGCCGAGCGCCGCGCGCGCCATCTCGAAGTGCAGCCGGTTCGGCACGGCCAGATGCACGGACTCAACGTCCGCGTCCTCCAGCACCTCCTCAAAGCTATCGTAGGCCTTCGGCAGGGCCAGGGACTCGGCCGCCGCCCAGGACTCCTCTTCGTCGACGCCCAGGATGCCGGTGACGCGGATCCCGAGGCGTCTGAGCGCCTCCACGTGAACGGGCCCGATGAACCCCGCGCCGACCACGGCCACGCCGATGTCGTACATGACGCCTTCCCTCCCTTGCGGTTTCCGATGCCTCAGGCCCGGGGGTGCCCCGGCCCCCGTTCACGCGATACGGTAGTCCCGCCCCAACGGACTGTCAAGCGCGGCGGGGCAGCTCTCAATACTGCGGCGTGACCTTGAACAGCTTTGAGCCGTGCGGCTCCACCATGTCCGAGAAGCTGCGCGCGAACTCGCCCCGATCTTCGCCACTCCATAGATCCCGGACGAGGGCGGGGCGGCGGTCGTGGAGGCCGAGCGCCTGCCACGAGGCGCCGAGCAGGCGCCGATGCTTCGGATTCCGGTTGAAGAAGCCGACTGCCACCGAGCCGTCCGCCAGCACCTTCTTCCAGACCTCCCCCTTGTGACCGTCGTGGCCGAGGCAGTAGCCCTGGCGACCCAGCGCATCCTGGTCCACGGCGATGACCTCCGGGGCGGTCAGTATCTCCCTGGCAGCTTCGCCCATGTTGCGCACGTCGCAGCCGATCATCAGGGGCGCGGCCAGCATACACCACAGGCCGAAGTGCGCGCGGTACTCCTCGTCCGTGCAGCCGCCGCGCGCCACGTTGCCCTCCCCGTGCATGCCGACGACCAGCATGTCGGGGTCGTTCCAGTGTCCGGGCCCGGCGAACTTCTCCAGCCCCGTCTGCTGCTCGAAGCCGATGTGCTCGACGGACTCCCAGCTATCGTTGATGTCGCCGGTGGTGCGCCACATGTGAGCGCCGGCCCGCGGGGCGGCCCAGTGCCACGGCTCCATCGTGCCCCACTCGCAAACGCTGAAGACTATGGGCCGGCCCGTGGCGCGCAGGGCCTGCCCCATCTTCTCGTAGAGCGCAATGCCTTCCACGCCCGGTGGCTTGTAGCAGAAGTCGTACTTGAGGAAGTCGACCCCCCATTCGGCAAACGTGCAGGCGTCCTCCTCCTCGTAGCCGAAGCTGGCCGGCTTGACGCCGCACGTGTGGGTGCCGGCGCACGAGTAAACGCCGAACTTCAGACCGCGTTCGTGCACATGGTCCGCCAGTGCCTTCATGCCGCTCGGGAACTTGTCGGGGTCCGGGACGAGGCGCCCGTCAGCGTCGCGCTCGTCCGCCTCCCACAGGTCGTCGATCACCACGTAATCGTAGCCGGCATCCTTCAGGCCCTGCCCGACGAAGGCGTCCGCCGTCTCCCGCACAAGACCCTCGTTGATGTTCGCGCCGAACGTGTTCCAGCTATTCCATCCCATCGGGGGAGTCTGGGCAAGCATGAGTGCTCCTCGTTTGAGCAAGGCGGGCATCAGGGCATGTCGCCATCGAAGGCGACGCCGCGACAGAGTAACCGCTCGCCCCGCAGCCTGCAACGGAACCCGCGCCAGCGGCAGCCAAGTTGACAGAACGCCGCGCTGCCCATACCATCAGTTATTTCGCGCGAGCCCGCAGTATTATGGGAGAACAATGGGCATCTCCAGCACAGGCAGTGGCGTAGGCAGCGGCCGTCCGGAGGCGGGCCTGGACTTCGTCCGCCAGATCGTCGCCGAGGGCGTGCGCAACGGCCGGTTCGACGGCCGCGTGCACACCCGGTTCCCCCCGGAGCCCAACGGCTACGCCCACATCGGCCACGCCAAGGCCTGCTGGTTGAACTACGGCCTGGCCAGGGAGCACGGGGGCACCTTCAATCTGCGGTTCGACGACACGAACCCTCTCACCGAAGAGGAGCAGTACGTCGAAGCCATCGTGGAGGACCTCCGCTGGCTCGGCGCCGATTGGGGAGACCGGCTCTT
>CAYUDW010000005.1:9711-28183 GCA_964442595.1 uncultured candidatus Brocadiaceae bacterium | reverse complement strand
ATCGACATGGCGCACCCGAACCTGAACATGCGCGACCCCGTCATGTACCGCATCCTTCACGCGACCCACTACCGCCGGGGCGACGCATGGTGCATCTACCCGAGCTATGACTGGGCGCACGGCTTAGAGGACTCCATCGAGGGCATCACATACTCGATCTGTTCGATGGAGTTCGAGAACCACCGGCCGCTCTACGACTGGTTCCTGGACCGGCTGGGCGTCCACCATCCGCAGCAGATCGAGTTCGCGCGCTTCAACGTCTCCGGCGCCATTACCAGCAAGCGCAGGTTGCTGCCGTTGATCCGGCAGGGCTTTGTGAACGGCTGGGACGATCCCCGCCTGCTTACGCTTCGGGGGCTGCGTCGGCGCGGCTATACGCCGCAGGCGCTCCACGATTTCCTGGAGCGCACCGGCGTCTCCAAGACGCCCAGCACGGCGGACATGGCGCTCCTGGAGCATTGCCTTAGGGAAGACCTCAACAAGCGCTCCCCGCGCGTCATGGGCGTGCTCCGCCCGCTCAAGCTCGTCATAGACAACTACCCCGAGGGGCAGACCGAGGAGATGGAGGCGATCAACAACCCCGAGGACCCGTCCGCGGGCACCCGCACGGTGCCGTTCTCGGGCGAGCTCTACATCGAGCGGGAAGACTTCCGGGAAGAGCCGCCCCGCAAGTTCTACCGCCTGGCCCCCGGCCGCGAGGTGCGCCTGCGGTACGCCTACTTCGTCACGTGCACGGGCGTGGTCAGAGAGCCGAAGACGGACGAGGTCGTCGAGGTGCACTGCACCTACGACCCCGCCACCAGGGGCGGCGACGCGCCGGACGGGCGCAAGGTCAAGTCAACGCTGCACTGGGTTTCCGCCCCTCACGCGCTGGATGCGGAAGTGCGGCTCTACGATCGCCTGATTCTGGACGAGGACGTTGAGCAGGAAGGAGAAGACGCGGATCCGATGGCGCGGCTCAATCCCGACTCGCTCCAGGTGATCGCGTCAGCCAAGGTCGAGCCGAGCCCGGCCGGCGCCGCGCCCGGAACGCGCTACCAGTTCGAACGGCAAGGCTATTTCTGCGTCGATGCCGACTCGTCCGACGACAGGCCCGTTTTCAACCGCACCGTCTCGCTGCGGGATAGGTGGGCCAGGATCCAGAGTGCCCGCAAGAGGCCAAAATATTAGGTTTTCAAAGCCTGTCGTCCGTATCTGGCGGGCCTTGATCGGCCTGGGCATCTCACGTCGCATCGGGCATCACAGGACGTAGGCGCCCACGAGGCCCTCGGCAAAGCTGCAGCTTCGGGAGCTGCGCAGATGTAAGGTTTGACAGCAGGGAGCCGGTGCGGGTATAGTCGCGAGAGGCGAGTGGGATGCGGTTAGTCGTCAAGAGGGAGGACCGGATGAAGAAGCTTATTGTAGTCTTGGTCATGCTGGCCGTGGTCTTGTTGCCGCCAGCGTTCGGGTCCGTTCGTATCTTCAACGGGAACGGCAACGGGAACGCCCCTGGCGGTGGCGGCTTGAGCTGGGAGGTGCAGCAGCAGCTCATCAACGCGCTACTGCTGCAGATTCAGGCAGAGGAGCGGCGGCACGCGGCTCGTCTGGCGTTCCTCGAGCAGTTCGTCGGTGCACCCGCCCGTCGGCCGGTCGGCGGCCCCATCGCGGACGAGAACGCCCGGCACGACTACATCATGTCGCGCCTGCTGGCCAGGCTTGCGGCCCTGGGCTGGGAGCCAGGCGGCCCGGTCGACTGAAAGGCAGGGCATCCGACAAAGCCGAAGCACACAGACTGCGCATCATCCAAAGGGACGCCTGTTGGCGTCCCTTTCCATATCTGCAGCCGGCACGAGCTTGCCTTGCCCCAGGGCGCATCGAGCGATGAGGGGATCTCGCCCGGGCGCGTCCTCACGATGCCGCGCAGATGCGCTCGCGCACCAGGCAGCGCGCACGTCAGCCCGATCCGGCCCGGAAACGCCGGCAGATGATCTGCCACCTTAATGTCTCGCGATGCGCTTCAAGCCATTCGTCGGCTGCCACGCCGCGGCGGAAAGCGCCGCCGAGCAGACGGATCTCCTCATCCGTGCACCTGAACAGCACGGCCGGAGCATTACTCCCGAACACGGGCTCCAGGAAGCGTCGCGCGGCCCTCACGGTCGTCTTGGCGCGCACCGCCCTGCCGGCCAGAAAAGCAAGCACCCCGAGCAGCGGAATCGCGCTGAACAGCTTGATCAAGCCGTTCACGCCCGCAAGCTCCAGCCCCGCCCCTGCGATCACCAAGGCGCCGCCGGCCAGCACGGCCGGCGCTTCCCATCCCGCGTTGAACACTCCCCCCGCCGTCCGCCGGAGCGCGCTGGGGGAGAGTGTGTACGCCAGCACCTCCTCGAACTGCCGCTGCTCAAGCGCCGCCCTGGCCACGTGGCATGCCTCGTGCGAGACGAGCTCGTCGCGGTCGTAGATGAGCCAGCGCGCTCGCTCGCGGAACGGTGCCCTGAGAAGCAAGCAGACGCGGAGGCCCTCCTCCCCCGTCTCGTATAGGGTGCTGGCGCCGACGTAGACGGGCATGAGCCTGTCGGAGAAGAAGGCGGGCACCCAGCAAGGGCTGACGCCATAGACGGCCCGAACCGGCTCCAGGCACTGATGCAGAAGCTCGCCCGGGACGACTTGCTCGGCCGCGAAGGTCTCGCCGAACAGCCGGACCTGTCCCTCGTGCTCGAGTTCGTCCCGGACGCCGCGCGCCCATTCCAGGGTGCGTAGCGCAGACTCACGAAAGGCAGCGGGCTGCTCGCCCGGGGTCAGGACGAAGCCCTGCTCGTCCAGCTCAATCAGTTCATCCAGAAGGTCATCCATGGGAGAGCTGCGCCCGCGCCGGCCGCGTGCGCCTACTGCACGACCACGGTGCTCCGGACCCGGCGCTGCATGTCGTTGAGGACGCCCGTGCTCGTGACGGTCGCGCCCGTGCTCGGGTCACCGGAAGTCTGGACGCTGTAGGTTCCGCCGCCCAGAGGCTCGTCGCTGTAAGAGGGCAATACGGCGGGGTTAACGTTCAGGTCGTAGAGCGCACGCTGCCTGCCGGCTTCGGCCAGGAAGAAGGCCTCGGCATTGTCGACCTCTTTACGCACGAGGATCCATTCGTGAACGGCGACCGAGAGGTACGCGAGGCCCAGAACCAGTATGACGACGAGTATGATGATGGCGGCGCCCAGGGCCATTCCGTCCCGGCGGCTAAGAAGCTGTCCGATGTCGAAGACGCGCCGCTTCATGCCTAGCTCCCGAAATCCGCGAACCTGACGTCGTCCAGGCTCCCGGCCCAGAACCCGACGGTCCCCTGCTCGGATCCGATGTAGAGGTCACCGGAGGTGACGGCCGTGCCGGCAGCGTTCGCCTGACCCGCTTTGACGCCGTCGCAGTAGAAGTGGATGCGGCCGCTGACGCCGTCATGTTGCACGTGCACCTCATGCCATCCCGGACTGCTCAGTGGACTGGCAGTGGCGCTATAGTCTCCGCCGCTGAACTGGTAGCGGAACGTGGCGCCCTGGACGGAAACCGCGAAGAAGCCGCTCGGCCCGCCCGAGGCGTTTCGGTTGATGATCGTGCCCGTCCCGTTGACGCGGGCACCGAACGCCACGCGGAGGCCCGAGTCGAGGCTGTCGTTGTCGGGCACGCGCACGTAATCGCTGGCGGACTGCGATCCGAGCCACGCATCCCCGCCGCCCGCCCACGGGTTTCCGTAGACGCCGGCGTTGTTGTTGGCGGCGGACGCGTCGTAGGTGAACGGGCCGGACTCCTCGGAGAAGTGCCAGGCGCCGCGGTACTGCACGTTGCGAAGCGCCTTGCCGGAGCTCATGGCGACCACGTCGTCGCCTTGCCCGACCTCCAGTTCATACTCAACGTGAGTCATGTAGGGGTAGAAGTGGAGGGAGTCGAGGTTATCGACGATCTCTTCCTGGTCTCCGTCCGTGTCCATCATCAGCTTGCCGTCGGCGGCGTAGATGGTCCTGGTCTGCCAGGGCGCCCCGCTCAGCAGGTTCTCCACGACCAACGAGTCGTCGCCCCCCGTGTCCAGGTAGGCCCAACTGCCTTCGCGAATGGCCAGCTCGATCCAGTAGGCGGCCAGGTCCGCGTCCCGCTGCAACGCCACCTTCTCCTCGCCCTTGCCGACCTCGGCGAAGAAGTAGGTCCAGAGGCTGTAGATCCCCAGCAGGACGATGGCGAGCACGACGGCCGCAATCATGAGCTCGATGAGGGTTACGCCCGCCCGACCGGTCCGCTCGTCCATCTGCTACGGGGCCTCGCTGCGGCCGCTGATGAACGTGACGAAACGCTCCTCTGCGGCCTGGTCATTGAAGGTCCAACTGATCTCAACGGTCACGCGCTTGTACGAATAGCCGCTGGAGGGATCGGTCGCCTCGGTCTGCACCTGCGTGGTGATGGCGGCCGTCACGCCATCAAGCTGCACCTGGTGGGGTGGCATCCCGGGCGCGATGTCGTCGTAGGCCAGTTTGAGGAGTTCCTCAAGGTGCTCGGTGGCCTCCTCGACGGCCTGCCTGTGGAGCCTGCTGCGGTGGATGACTGAGCGGGCGTAGTAGAAAAAGGGCGCTGCGCCCACCAGTATCACCGCGATTATGACGGTGGCGACGATCCCCTCGACCAGCGTGAACTCCCGTCGAGAATGACGCCGGGCGGGCCAGCAAGCTCTCATGGCATTCCTTCACCCCATGGCCGCCGGCGAGCCGGCATCCACATCACAGCCGCCGCCCTGTCCGGCCGCAATAAAGGGCCGACCCGGCAGACGTCGGCCTGCCGGGTCAGTGCCCAACGCTCAAACTCTGTGCGACGCTACGGCGTGCGTGTTATGACGCCGCCCTGGTCCATGTCGACCTGAGAGTACTTGTAGTCCGCCACATCCCCCGTGCCCGGGCGAGTCCAGCGGATGGTGTACGTGTCCGCAGCGCTGGCCGGAATCGCGTAATCCGAGTAGGAAATGTAACGCATGTCCCGGAAGTCGTTCGAGCCGACCAAACCGCCGTCCTCCAGGCCAGCCTGGGTGGTGTACTCATTGTGCTCGGCCCGGTACATGCGCTCAGCGGTTCGGAAAACGCTCAGACCGGAGTCGATCTCTGCCGAATAGGCCCGGCTCACCATCGTCCGGTAGATCGGAACCGCGGAGGCGGCCAGGATGGCCACGATGATGACAACGATCATCAGTTCAATCAAGGTGAAGGCATTCCTTCGACTCATGCCACCTACCCTCCAAGAAGGTACAGGGGGAGAGAACTTGGTGCCAGATTGGAGCATGCAACCCGTGCAGCGATACGCCTTCCCGAAATCAGCCCCACATTATACCACGAGCGCCGTGCATTCGCAAGGGGTTGCGACAAAGTCTTTCCCCGCAGGCGTTTTGGGCACGGTACGGCTCACGTGACGGTTCTGGCAAGGTTGAAAATGGGGAAATAGATGGCAACGACAACGAAGCCCACCAGGATCCCGATGGCCACGAGCAGGGCAGGCTCCAAAAGGGCCATCAGCATCTCCACCCGGGCGCTGAATTCGCGGGAGAAATGCTCCGCGGCGCGGCCGAGCATGTCCCCGAGCCTGCCGCTCGCCTCGCCGGCAGCCACCATGCGGACCAGCAGTCGGGGAAAGTACGGTCGAGAGGACAGTTCCTCGGAGAGCGACGCGCCGCGAACGACGTTCTGCCTGACCTGCGCCACCTGCTGCTCAACGCGAACGTTTCCCGCCGCAGCAGCCGAGAGCGAAAGGGCCTCGACCATCGGGATACCGCCGTCTATCAACATGCCCAGGGTGCGAGCCAGCCTGGCCATGATCATCTCACGGACGGGCCTGCCGATCACAGGCAGGTGCAGAAGCACGGCGTGTACAGTACTGCGCCCGCTTGGCGTCTTGCGCCAGAACCAGAAGGCCACCCCGCCGGCCACGAGAACAAGCAGGACGTAGCCGATGTTCTCGCCAAAAGCGCTGCTGACGGTCATAACGATGCGGGTCAGCAAGGGCAGTTCGGCGCCCGCGCGCTCGAAGATCTCGCGGAACCTGGGCAGGATGAAAAGGAAGATCACGCTGACCGCAACGCAGAAGAATCCCATGATGAAGGCCGGATACATCGTACTGACCCGTATCCTGCGCCGCAGGTCAAGCTGGGCCTCCAGGTAGTCGGAAAGGTTCGAGAGGATCTCGGCCAGGCTTCCGCTCTCCTCACCCGCCTTGATCAGGGCGAGCGTGAGGGGGCTGAAGACTGCGGGATACGCGGCGAGGGCATCCGACAACATGGTGCCCTGCCGGACGTCGGTCGCCGCGGCGAGCAGGACGGACCTGAACCGCGCGCTCTCGGACTGCTCGGCAACGTCGACCAGCGAGTCTATGATGGGCAGCCCGCCCCCCAGCATAGTGGCCAGCGTCCGGAAGGCGACCGTCACCTCGCGTAGGCCGACGCCGCCGAAAAAAAAGCGACGTGCGGCCGGCCTCGGAGGAGCGCCCGCCTCTGTGCCCGCGTCGGCAGACTCGACGGCGATGGGAACCAGGCCATCGCGCCTGAGCTGCGCGACCAGAGCTTCCCTGGTCGTGCCATACCTGCTCTCACGGATGGTTTTGCCAGCCCCGGTCCTGGCAACTATGCTGAATTTGGGCATCGCTCGGCCGAGTCCCTCTAGCTGGCCTCCAGAAGCGCCGCCAACTCCTTGGCGTTCGTGCACTTGGACCAGGCGGTCCCCTCGGTGATCTTGCGCGCCTTCACCAGTTCCGCCAGGGAAGCGTTCATGGTTTTCATGCCCGTCCCGCGACCCATTTGCAGGTGGGAGTAGACCTGATCGATCTGGTTCTCCCTTATCAAGTTGCGTATGGCCGGATTCACTTCCATGATCTCGTAGGCCAGCGCCAATCCCTGCCCCTGCGCGACCGGCAGCAGAAGCTGAGCGATAACGGCCTCCAGCACGAAGGAAAGCTGCACCCGTGTTTGCTCCTGCTGGTCGTGCGGGAAGACGTCGATGATGCGGTTAATGGTGGTCACCGTATCGTTTGTGTGGAGCGTCGAGAGTGCCAGGTGACCCGTCTCGGCCACGGTCAGCATGGAGCGGATCGTCTCCAGATCGCGCATCTCGCCTATCTGCACCACGTCGGGGTCCTGCCGCAGCACGTGTCGCAGCGCTTCGCCGAACTCACGCGTGTCCTGGCCGACCTCACGCTGGTTGACGACGCTCTGCCTATGATTGTGCAGGTACTCTATCGGATCTTCCACGCAGATGATGTGTTTGTGGAAGTTGTCGTTGATGTAGTCGATCATTGCGGCCAGGGTCGTCGACTTGCCGCTTCCGGTGGGGCCGGTCACCAGGATCATGCCGCGGCTGCGCTCGCACAGTTCGCAGAGCACCTTCGGGGGAAGTCCCAGTTCATCGAATGAAGGAATCTCGTAAGGCAGGCGCCTGATGGCTCCGGCCACCGAATCCCTCTGGAAGAAGACGTTTATGCGGTAGCGACTCTCCCCCGGGATCCCGACCGAGCAGTCCAGCTCCTTCTCCTGCTCCAGGCGCTGCCTCTGCTCTTCGTTGAGCAGCGAGTAGATCATGTTCCTCGAGTCGTCGGGACTGAGGGCCGGCATGTCGGCGGCACGCATCTTCCCGAAGATGCGGTACTGAGGCCGCACGCCCACCGTGATGTGGAGGTCCGAGGCATTCAGGGACCTCATTGCGAGCATCAGTTCGAGGATCCGCTCGTCCATGGTGTCTCACCGCATGGTTCTGGCGACGACTTCCTCCACCGTGGTCACGCCTCGCTCGACCTTTCCGATTCCGGCCTCCCGCAGCGTAACCATTCCCCTTTCCTGAGCCGCGTTCCTCAGCTCGACTTCGGAGACTCCCCGGGAGATGAGGCGGCTGAACTCCTTGTCAATGGGCAGCATCTCGAAGACGGCCACGCGGCCGTAATAGCCCGTCCGATTGCACCTGCGGCATCCCGTGCCGTGGTAGAACGTTCCGGCGGGCTCCAATCCGAGCTTTGAGAGCACTTCCGGAGGGGAGTCGTGGGGCTCCCGGCAGTGCGAGCAGATCCTCCGGACCAGTCGCTGGGCCACGATCAAGGTGAGCGACGAGCCCAGAAGGTAGGACTTAACGCCCATGTTGCTCAGCCGGTTGACGGTAGCTATGGCATCGTTCGTGTGCACGGTGGACAGCACCAGGTGGCCCGTCATGGCCGCCCGGACGGCGATCTCAGCCGTCTCCAGGTCCCTGATCTCACCCACCATGATGACGTCGGGGTCTTGCCTGAGTATGGAGCGCAGGGCGCTGGCGAACGTCAGCCCGATTGGCGGCTTCATCTGGACCTGGTTGATTCCCGCCAGCTCATACTCCACCGGGTCCTCGACCGTAACGATATTCTTGTCCTCGCTGTTGATGAAGCTCAGCCCCGAGTACAGGGTGGTCGTCTTACCGCTTCCGGTCGGGCCCGTCACGAGGATGATGCCCTGGGGCCGCTGGAGGGAGAACTCGTACAGCTCCTGCTGGTCCTTCTCCAGGCCCAGCTCCGAGAGCTCCAGCACCAGGCGGCTCTTGTCCAGCAGCCGCAACACGACCTTCTCGCCGTATATGGTGGGGAGCGTGGAGACGCGGATGTCTATGTTCCTGTCCTCCACTTTGCAGCGCCCGTCCTGCGGGAGCCGGCGCTCCCCTATGTCCAGGCCGGACAGGATCTTGATCCTCGACACGACGGCCGGCAGCATGCTCTTGCTGGGCGGCGTCAGGTCGTGCAGAACGCCATCGATTCGGGCCCGGACCTGAACGGCCTTCCTCCGAGGCTCGATGTGCAGGTCGCTGGCGCGCTTCTCTATGGCCTGGTGGATGAGCAGGTTCACATAGCGGACGACAGGTGCGTCGCCGGCTTCCATCTCCAGTTCAGCCACCGGCGGCTGTTCGGCCTCGGCATCGCCCGCCTCTATGTCCAGGGCCTCCTGAAGGGTCTCTTCCAGTGCCGTCAGGCCGCCATAGTGGTAATCAATGGCTTCCCTGACCTCAGCCCTATCGCTCAGGACGACCTGGACGTCCAGGCCGGTGTTGCTGGCGATGGTATCCAGGGCGACTATGTCGAGATGGTCAGCCACGGCCACCTTCAGCACCCCGTCTTTCGCCGAAAGCGGCAGGACGTGGAACCTGCGCGCGAGCTTCCGGGGCACCAGCTGCAGGACCGAGGGCTCGATCTCCACCGAACGGACGCTCACGAAGGGGACGTCGATCTGGCGGGAAAGGGTCTGATAGATGACGTCCGGCGTGGCGTAGCCGAGCTCGATCAACGTCTCGCCCAGGTAGGCGCCGCTGTCCTTCTGCTTGGTGAGCGCCTCGGACAGCTGCGTTTCGGTGATGGCGCCCTTGCGCAGAAGGGCCTCGCCCAGCCTGGGCCTTGGGCCCGCACCGTCGAGCTGCGTCTCGGATGCCATACGCACTCCATTGTGGCCGTTGTAAGCCCGTTCCCCGTATCGGCCATCGCATGCCCTGCGCACTGACCCCGTATTATACCGGAGCCGCCTCATTCGACAAAGACTTTTCCGGCAAGCCGACCGTATTGACACGAAAGCAGCAAGCGTGTACCATTAGACCTTTGCCTATGCCGTCCGATAATTCCGACTGATCGAGCGAAGGTCATGCTGGGCGCTGATCTCGGTACCTACTCCATAAAGGTGGTTCGCATCTCTCGCGGCGCCGTCGAGGAAGCACGGCAGGCCACGTGTCCTGCCTTTCCCTCCCGCTCCTCAGACGATTCGCGCCAACTGCTTCGACGGATCGCGCAGGAGCGGCGGTGGCGCGGACAGCAGGTCTGGGGCAGCATAAAGGGGACGGCCGTCATCCCGCGCCTGACCAAGTTCCCGGCCATGCCGGAAGAGGATCTCCGAGGAGCAGTGGCTCTGGAGGCCGAGGAATTCGTATCGCGTAACTGGTCTCAGATGGACTTCGACTACGACGTGGTCGAGGAGCTGCCGGACGGCAAGGTGCGCGTGTTGTTCGTTGCCGCTCCGCGGGAGTTGAGCGAGGAACAGGTACAGTGCTTCAAAGCAAGCGGGCTGTATTGCGGCGGCATCACCCTCGACTCGCTGGCGCTGACCAACGCATTCCTGCACTCGGCTACCGACGCGCAAAAGGAGGCCAACGTTCTCCTGCTGAACATCGGTGCGCAGACCACCAACATCGTGCTGCTGAACGCCGGCCAATTGACCGTGCTACGGGATGTCGCGTTCGGAGGGAACGACGTCAACGAAGCCGTCATGACGGACTTCAACGCCACCTTCGAAGAAGCAGAGGCCATCAAGTTGAACGCCGGCGAGGGTGGTGCCCAGCTCGATGGCTCGGTCGAACGTGCCGTCGAACCTCTGCTCAGGCAGGTCTCCCGGACCATTGGCTACGAAGCGCGTCGCCGAGAGGAGGCCGGGGACCTGAGCGTCTGCCTCTTCGGCGGCGGCAGCCTGGCTCCGGGGCTGGATCGGCAGATAGCGAGCGGCATAGACTCGCCCGTGGAGCATTTCGATCCGTTTCCCGGCCTGCCCGTACGCTGTGAGCTGCCGGAGGACGCCGGGCTCCGTTCGTGCTTCGCCGTGGCTGTTGGTGCAGCCCTGACGGGGGAGCAGGAGCTGTGATTCGCATTAACCTGATACGAGACCGCGTTGAGCACCCGCCCGCCGTCGCGGAGAGGCTCGCCCCCTTACTGCCGATCCTGCTGCTCATCGCCTATGGACTGACGGTCTTCTTGGCGGTCAGTCTGCGTGACAGCGCCGTGTATCGCGCCACTCGCCTCCAGCAGCAGGTCGCGCAGGAACAGAAGATCGCCAAGGAGGTCGGCGTGCGCGCCGTCGCCTACAAGGCGGCTGACCTGAATGCCATCACCATAGTCCGGGAGATGCTGAGCCTCTACTCCCGGAAGTGGCACTGGGCCGCGAAGCTGGTCGCGGTCCAGGAGTCCCTGCCGCCCGGCGTGGCCATAACGTGGTTCGACGGCGCCATAGATAAAGCCCTGATGCTGCGCGCACAGGCCGTCGACGCAGACGGCAAGGGACTCGAACGCATAGAGCAGACAATGCGGAATCTACGCAAGAGCGACGCCTTCATGCACGGCTTGGAAGACGTGCAACTGAAGAGCATCGAGAACCCTCAGGAGGTCGCGAACGGCGGGAAGCTCTACTTCGTCCTCAACTGCCCGACCGGTTAACCACTCGCCGGTTGCCGGCTCTCCGCCTGTTGCGACGCGTGCTTCTGCCAGTGAAACAGGCTTCGGACACAAAGACCGTCGTCAGGATCTTCCTGGCCCTATACGTGCCAGTGGCAGCTCTTCTGTACTTCGGCCTGGTGCACCCGCCCTCCCGGCGCGCCGAGCGGCTGGCCAAGAAGAGGGAGGAGATCATCGCCTCGGAAACGCACCAGACCGCCATCAGCGAGGCCGCCAGGATCAGAGACACACAGTCGAAGGGCCTGAAAGAGGCGATAGACCGCTTCCACGCCAAGAGCCAAGGGTTCGACAAGGTGAGCGTGCCGGTCTTCGTCGGTCGGATCGCCAAGGACACGCAAGTGACTCTGGCCAAGCTGGATGTGGCCAGCACACATCGAGTCAGCGGCTGCACCTTCTTCAAGGTCGAAGTGGAGATGCGCGGCTCCTTCGCCAACTTGCGCGCCTTCCTGGCAGAGCTGGAGGAGAACCAGAAGCGTTTCGTCTCCGTGGACAGGGCACGGATCGGCCCTGCCCGGGGGACGGCTGCCTACGCGCTGGTTGCCACGTTCAACGTAATGCTCAGGACAATGCCCACTAAGGGCGTTCTGGCCCACACAGGAGGGCCCGCCTCCGGGCAGGACACCGACGGGCCCGCGCCGCCAGTGGAGCGACAGGAGGCGGGTCCGAACGAGGCCCAAGCAGATATGCCGCTGAGCGGCGCCCCGGCCCTCAAAGTAAGCGTGGCAGCCCATGGCTCCTGACCAGACAAAGAAGCTCATTATGATGCTCGTCCTGCTGGTCGTCCTGGCCGCGGCGTGGTGGCTGGTGCTCTTCGGACCGCTCTCCGGGACAGCAGCGGGTCCCACGCGGGAGGTAGTGGCCGGAGGAGAGCCCTTGGAGGGGCCCGGCGAGGTTGCTGAAGGCCAGGATGAGGGCAAGGTGCCGACCGCCGATGAGGTCGATGAACTCCTGCGGGATGTCACGGCGTTCCTGGGCAGCGGTCCCCCTTCTGTCCGTGACGGCTTGAGGGATCCCTTCGCGCTGGCAGAACCCGGCGGAAACGGCCTGACGCCGGTGCCGGGGACATCAGGCAACAAGAAGCCCAAGGAGCAGCCCGTCCTGCGGTTCAACCTGAGCGCGATCCTGTGGGACGCGAAGGAGCCGATGGCCGTCATCAACCGCGCAGTCGTTGCAGAGGGCGATCCGGTTGGAGCGGGCATAACCGTCTCGAAGATAGAACCGACGAGCGTGACGGTCAGCTTTCGCTACTGGGGAAGACAAAACGATGTGAGGCTGCTCCTGGAACCAAGGTGAGGAACATGAACGGGCGAACCTGTGCGCTGTCCCTGGGTCTGATTGTGGCCTTCTTGTGCTACTCCACGCCGCTCAGCCGCCTCCGGTGCGCCAGGGCCGGCGAAGAGCCGGTCCCTGCCGGACAGGAAGGGGAAGTCCTGCCCGTCGCGTTCCCGGCGACCACGTCCGCCCAGAGTATCCGGCCTGGAGAAGGCGGGAAGGTCACAGTCAACTTCAAGAACGCCCCGTTGCAGGACCTGCTGCAGATGGTCTCGGAGAGGACGGGGCGACGGTTCGTCCTCCGACCCGAGATCAGGGAAGCGGTGATCACGGCCTACCTGCCGGACGTGCCCCTCAACGAGGCGCTCCTGGTCATCCTTGCCGCCCACGACCTGGAGATGACGGAGGCCGCGCCGGGCATCGCGCTCATCTCCAGAAAGGACGAACGCCCCGCCGGCAAGGAAGCCGCGCCGATCCGGACCGAGCTGATCCGGCTCAGACACTTGATCGCAGAGGACGTGAAGGGAACCCTGGACCCGCTGTGCACGGATGCCGGCCAGATCGTCGTGGTGAGGCTGTCCGGGCATACGGGCTGGGTCTTCGGAGGCGACGAGGAGACCGAGAGGTACGGCTCCGGCTTCGCGCCGCGTGAAAGGATAGAGGGGGAGTACAGGCGCCAGACAGCCTCTCAGCTCCTGCTGATCTCCGACACGCCCGAGAACCTGGCCTTCCTGAAGAGCGTGGTCGAGCAGATCGACCTCAGACCGAGCCAGGTGCTCATCTCGGCCAACATAGTGGAGGTGAGCCGGGACAAGCTACGGGACATCGGGTTTGACTGGAGCGCGTCCAGATCGGAAGGCACGTTCAGATACGGCGCCGAGGTGCTGAACCTGGAAGTGGAGCCCGGCAACTTCGAGCCGGAGGCGGTCATGCGCGGGCTGACGCCCTTCGACGCCGGGGGCGGCCTGCTGCTGCAACGGCTTGGGCGGCACGAGTTCGAGATGTTCATCCACGCCCTGGAAGAGCACGCCGACGCCAACATCCTGTCCGCGCCGCAGGTGCTCCTGCTCGACAACCAGGAGGCCGTCATCCTGGTCGGCACCAAGTTCCCCATCCTCGAAACCAACGTCTCGGGAACCGACGTCGTCCAGATCACCACCTCGCTGGAGTACTACGAGAACATCGGCATACTGCTCAACGTCCTGCCCCAGGTTCAAGACAACGAGTACGTCAACATGATCGTCCATCCCGTCGTCAGCGATCAGACGGGATCCGTCCTGGCACAGAGCACCGGCGGGATAACGCTGGCCGAATACCCCATCATCGACATCCGCGAGATGGAGACGCAGATACTGATAAGGGACGGGCAGACGATCGTCATCGGCGGCCTCTTCAAGGACGCCGACACCAAGTCCGTCCTCTCCGTGCCCCTCCTGGGCAGCATTCCGCTGCTCGGCAAGCTCTTCCAGAGAACAACTGTCGACACCGAGAAGGTGGAGCTGCTCATCTTCCTGTCCGCCTCCATCGTTACCGAGCCCGGGCAGTCCACAGCCCAAAAGGCACGGAACATGGCCAGGAAGCACGAGAGCCAGACGGCTGCCGCCGAGCCTGAACCGGCTGAACCGGTGGAGGGACAGGCTGCACAGATCGACGCGGCAGAGGGAAGGTAGGCCCCCAGCCGGCGGAGTCCTTCCGCAGCGAAGCGACGGCGGTGAAGCTTACTTTGCCCGAGGGACACCCCCGTAGAGCCCCGAGCAAGACCCCCTGCCGGCTTCGGCCGGCTGCAGCGCCGGCCTGCGCCGGACCGAATGCACGGGTCAATCCGGCCCGACTGCGTCTGCGGCTGGCGTCTCCCGCCATGCTGTCGTGGCCGTCTTTTCCGGCACGATCCGGAACCCGATGCTCATGGCATCGAACCTCTGGAACGGCCCGGCCCACTCGAAGGGCTCGGCCACGCCCGTCAGGGCGGACAGGAGCGTAATCGTCTCGTAGTCGGCCGTCCTTCCGACGGGCAGCACCTCCATGCGGACAAGGAAGTCCTCCCCGGGGGCAAGCACAGGGACGTTGTAGCCCGCACCCTCGACTTCGCCCGTTATCTCCAGGCTGCCGACGTAGTACCTGGCCAAACCGGAGAAGGTGCTGTTCTCCATCCTGAGAACGAAACCGGAAGCGGCGTTGTCCAGATTCACGACCCTTATCGTGTAGGTCTGGGCCTGTGTCTTGAGCGTATCATCCCCAGCGTGTTCCTGGTCCGCCTGGCCCACGTCCGTCGTCTTCAGAACGATGTCCTCGTGTACTACATCGGCGGCCTGCCAATCAGTGCCCACCCCCGCCTCCCCGGGCTTGAACATGAAGTTGCCGGTGACCAGTATCTGGGGGGAAACGCTGCCCAGATTGTGCCACGGAGTCCATGGAAGCCAGCCCTTCCCACTCACCGAGAAGGTGGGCAGAAGATGGGAGGTGGGGATGTCCGGCTCCGTCACCTTCATCGCCAGGTACATCGTGCTCGGACCCCAGGGAGACCACCAGAGCGCCTCTCCCTCCTCGATCTCGACGGCGTTGCCCGGGTCGGTTACGGGCGGACTGGTCTGGTAGTACGCCGGCTGCCATTCGGGGTCCACGTTGGAGGCCTCAAACCTGAACCACACCAATGATCGGGGCCCCGAAATGTGGCGCACCCTAATGTACAGCATGTACTCGTTGTCCGGCGCCACGGGCTTCGATTCCGTGGTGAGCGAGGACACCCACGATTCCCCATCCTCGCTGAACTCGATGGCGTACTGGGATCCGCATCCCGACGTCGCCAGAACCGCAGCGCAGGCCAGCGCCAAGAGCGCAAGCGTATACGGGACGCGGCTCGTTTGGGATTCGGGTCGCATCTTTCCTTCGCTCAGGCAGACGGGTTCGTCAGGCGCTCAGGCCGCACGTCTGGTCCAAATGTCACTGCGGCCGGCCGCCTGGCGCCGCCGTCGCAATCTGATAACCCTTCAACGATCCTTGCAAGCGCCGTGCCGCACGCGCTCCGGGAAGAACTCCCCCACCCGGCACGCGCGCGAGCCGCCCGCCGGCCTGCCGTTTCGTCCGCCCACGCGGGGTCACTCATACAGATGCGGCAGATGCTCGACCATCAGCCGCCGCATGGCCTCGGCTCTGATGCCTTCAGGAGGGCCGGAGCTCTGCGCTCTGGCCTCCCGTTTCCGGCGCCGCTTCTCGTCCTGGATCCACCCGATGATGGGCCCGCAGTCGTCGGCGCTCACGCGGGCCTCGCCCTTCAGGCCGTGCTCCTTGTTGACGTAGGCCGGGACGGCGCCCTCGGGCACGTGCAGCAGCATCTGCGAGACAATCTCCGCGTCGGATATGCCGGTGGTGCGGCCAAGGTCGTCGTACTGGCAGTCCACCCACTTGGCGATCTCGACCAGCCGCGTCTTCTTGACGGCGATGCCGGTCCGCTCGGCCACCGTTTCGGCCAGGTAGCACTGGGCCCAGTAGACTATGCCCTGCAGGCCCGACTTGTCCGTAATGGTGATCGACGGGGGGATGCCCAACAGGTTGGACGTGTCGAAGATCTGGTAGATGCGCTCGTCCATCGCCAGGCCGTGGCCGTGTATGCCGGCCCGGGTCCTTGTGGCGTCGTCGCCCACGAACGGGTGGTCGGCCGGGATTATCACGCCCATCGCGCGGTAATAGTCGGCGATCTCGGTGATGGCGCCCGCGTCGGTGCCGCTGGCCCCCTTGAGCGACCGATACATGAGGACGGCCGCCTCGAGGGGCGGATTGCCGGTCCTCTCCCCGAATCCCAACAGCGTGCCGTTCAGGATGTCGCATCCGTACAGCCACGCCGTGGCGGCATTCGCGATGACCAGGTGAAAGTCGTTATGGCCGTGCCACTCCAGCCGGCGAGACGGGATGCCGGCCTGGATGGCCTTGTAGATGAGCTTGGGCACGCTGCGGGGCAGCTCCACGCTCGGGTAGGGCAATCCGAAGCCCATCGTGTCGCAGAGCCTGACCTTGGGTTTCAGCTCCTCGGGCAGCTCCTCCGCAAACCGCGCCACCATCCCCAGGAAGGGAAGGACAAAGCCGTCCATGTTGGCCCTGGTCACGTCCTCCAGGTGGAACCGCACGCGGATGTCACGCTCGGCGGCCATCTTGCCCATGGTCAGGTACTCCTCCGCCGCCGTCTGCCAGTTCTTCTTCAGCTTCAGGAAGATGTGGTAGTCGGAGCAGGAGGACAGAAGGCCCGTCTCCTTGATGCCCAGGTGCTGCATGAGCTTCAGGTAGAGGGCGTCGTCGCGCAGGCCCCGTATCCAGGCCGTCGGCTGGGGGCAGTGAGGGTTGTCGGCGTATATGTCCAGGCAGGCTTCCACCGTGCTGACGTCGTTGTCGGAGTAGAGGAAGAACTCGGTGTTGCTGATGATCTGGCCGGGCCCGGAAAGCTTCCCCAGGAGCCTGTAAAGGTCGATCATCTGCTGGCGCGTGTAGGGCGGGCGCGCCTGCTGGCCGTCGCGGAACGTGGTGTCGCTCAGGACCAGGGGGTCGTTCTTGCGCTGCTCGAAGTCGAACTCGATCAGCTCCCCGTCGATCTCCTCATGGGCGGTGCCTCCAAAAACCGTCTGAGGCACCTCCGTGAAGGGGAACATGCGCTCCAGCAGGTCCGGCGCGCCCTCCGGGATGTCAGCCAGGGACGCTGGATCAGCCGCCAGTGTGCGCGTCGGCGGCAGGTTCATGACCTTATCTTTCAGTTCTCTCTGCATCGATCGCTCCACAAGTCACGGAGGGGCAAGTACCCGCCAGCTCGCCCGAGGAGGGTGGACCCACATTATACCTGAAGGGGGGGTACGGCCGCCATCGCAGGGAGGCCCGGCGGCTCTCCCACGAGCCGCAGCTCGGCCCTTTGACGCATCCAGCCACCGGGAACGTAGCATCGCGTCCGCCAGGGAAGCAACGCGTTGAGGCCAAGCAAGCTGCCAGGGGGCCGCCCGGAGAGGCGGCTCAGCCGGCCTGCTCCCCCTTCGCACGCAGCTCGGCGAGCTTCTGCACGTTGCCGCCGCGGGGGACGGTCCGTCCCGTCTCCCAGTTCGAGATCGTATTGACGGACACGCCCAGCTTCTGCGCCATCCGCCGCTGGCTCAAGCCGACCCGAAGGCGGATCTGCCGGATCTCATCCGGGGAGAGGGGGCCCCCTTTAGGGGCGCCACGGAGACGGCCAGGGCCTCCCCTGCCGAGCCGTTCGTCGACGTCGCCGCCAGCCATGCCCCTCACTTCGCCGATCTTGCGGCGCATCCGGCGGCTCGCCGTCGTCTTGCCGGTCTCCCAGGAGGTAACGGACGCTACGGAAACGCCGATCAAGCCGGCCAGCTCGGCTTGTGTCAGGTCGAGCCGGTCCCGCAGCTTCTTCAACTGGTCCGGCCGTACGACCTGCGCCACGGATTCCCGGCCGAGGGCTTTGTCCACCTGCGCCTGGTCCATCTCGCGAAGCGTCACAATCTGGGCCAGATTCGCCTTGCGGGGACGCGACTTGCCCGTCTCCCAGGCTGTGACCGTAACGGGGGATACTTCGAGCAGTTCGGCCAGTTCCTGCTGAGTCAGGTCAAACCGACGTCGAATGCTCGTCAGCGTGCGTCTGGAGAAACGGACCTTCTCAGTCTCGTCCCGAGGAGCCGGAGGCACGGCCATCGCACGCTGTCTGGCTGCAATGAGCGCCTTAACCTCGGCCGTCAGTTCCTCGAGCTCCTTCTGCAAGGCTCGGATCTCCCGCCGGGCCTGTCGAAGCTGCGCCGGCAGATCACCCAGCACCTCCGTGGCGGCGCGCTTGCCGTGGTAACGAATCAGATCGCGCAGCGCATCTTCTACTTTTGCCATCGTTCGCTCTCCGCTCCAGGTCCACCAACGCTCTCAGAAGATACCTGCCGGGCGGAAACAGGCGCCCTGCACGGCGTCCGCTCCCCGACCGTCGGGGAGCGCCATATGATAGCGCGGCCCACCGCTGCGCTCAAGGTGCCGTCCT
>CAYUDW010000005.1:0-9611 GCA_964442595.1 uncultured candidatus Brocadiaceae bacterium | reverse complement strand
GTCGGGGAGCGCCATATGATAGCGCGGCCCACCGCTGCGCTCAAGGTGCCGTCCTGCGTGTCATCGATGCCGCCCTCTGGGCCCTTACGGGCTACTGCGCGCCGAGCAGCTTCTCTATCTCTTCCTCAAGCTGCTTGCCGACGCCGGGACGGTACCCGACGTGCCGGCCGCGCACCACGCCGGCGCCATCTATGATCACCACGGTGGGGATGCCACTGACGCCATAGGCATTCGCCGTCGCACCTTTGGCGTCCAGCACGATCGGGAAAGTGACGCCAAAGGAGCCGGCGGCCTTCCCGGCCGCTTCGGCCGACTCGCCCAGGTTGACGCCGAAGATGACGACGTCCTTGTCTTTCACCTTCTGCCAGAGCTGTTCGAGCTCAGGCATCTCCTGCCGGCAGGGGCCGCACCAACTCGCCCAGAAGTCCAGCACGACCGCCTTGCCCTTCAGGCCGGAGAGCTTGACGGTGCTGCCGTCCAGCGCCTTGAGCTCGAAGTCCGGGGCCGCCTTGCCCTCGAGCTCGACCTCGTCCTGCTCCTCTTGCACCTGCGGCATTTCAGGCGGTCCGAACTGCTCGACCTTCTCGGCGCCCGCCGGCGGCTCGAAGACGAAGGCGTCTTCCGGCAACTCCTCATCCAGGCTGATCTGACCGGCGTTGTAGACGAACGCCACGCTGTCGAACTGCATCCCGGCGTCCTGCCCCCTCGCAGCCATCTGGGCCCTGACCAGCTCAGTCAGGTCGGCCCGGATCTGGGTGACCAGGCCGTCCCCCTTCCTGTGCCAGATCTTCAGGGGCACGCGTCCCTGGATCGGGGCTTCCTTCGGCATGGAAAAGTGGCCCTGCACGAGCCAGCACTGGTAGTCCCCCACCGCCTCGCTGCCAGTCACACTCGCCTCGGAGACGATTTGGCGGTACTCGGCCACCGGGTCCTCGCCGCCGAAGAGCTTGTCCGGTCTGATCTCCTTGGGCAGAACACCCAACCGGGCCATATCCTCTTCCCAGAAGTCCGGCCTGAACTCCCGCACGACATACTGCCCGAGGGGAGGCACGTAAACGGTGACCTGCTGGCCGTCACAGAAGATCTGTGACCTCTGGGACATGGCCCTGAACTTCGGCCCTGCGGCGTAGGTGATGGACATGGGGACTTCCTGCTTCATCGGAGTCCCCTGCATCTGCATCTCCGTAATCAAGTGCCCCGAGCCTTGATAGGTCTTCAGGCCCTTGTAGCTGGCCACCGTCAGCTTCACGATCTCGCCGACGGAGGGCGGCTGCTCCGCCTGCTCCTGGGCGAATACGGGTGAGGCCGCCAGCAGCAGGCAGACCGCCCAAGTGCCGATGACGCGGTTGCGGGTCACGCTTCGCATTGTCTGTCTCCCTGTGCGCTGTGCACCTGACGACGCGAAGAACGACCCCGCGCCTCTACATGCGATTATAGGTTGGCGGCGAAACGGAATCAATCAGGCGGGCCCGACCCCTTGACTGCGATCCGCACGGTCGCTAATCTGTGAGCGTCTGGAACGGAACTTGCGTTGCACCCTATTGCCGCGGACTGGGCCAGCAGACTGCGCTTTCCCAGGCGTTCTGCCGTCCGGTCGCGGCGCGCCCGAGGAGCAATTGTGCAGGAACGCGAGATCATCCGGCTCATACTGGGCATCGGCGCGCTGGTGTTCGTGCTGCTGCACCGACCGGCCCTCAGGCGTCTGCCCGCGTGGGGGACGCTGATGACGGCCTTCAGCATTGTGCTGTTGGGATGGACCGTCGGGGCAGTGAAGGGAGTGCTGTGCGGCGACGTCCTGAACGCGGTTGAGCACTCCTGCTACGCGGTGAGTTCGTTGCTCCTGGCGATGTGGTGCTGGCGGCTCTTCGCGACCCAGTGGGAGGAGGGCCATGGGCTTAATCGGGGCGGCTGAGCTGGTCGCGTTGCTGGCGGCCTTGACGGCCTTCGTGCTGGTTTTGGCCGGCCCGAAGGGCACGTGGATCCGCGACGTGCGGCTGCCCCTGCTGTTGCTTGTGGTCCTGGCCATACTCCGAAGCCTGAGCAACGCTCTTCAGTGGAGCGGCGTCTCACTGGGTTTCGGCCCGGTCGAGGATTATCTGGAACTGGCAGAGCCGCCTGCCTGGTACTTCCTGTTTTACGCCTTCGTCCAGAGCGCAACCCACCGCCAGCTACGGCGCAGCGAAGAGCAACAGCGCATCCTGCTTGCCAGCCTCCCCCAGCGTATCTTCTTCAAGGACTCGGATTCCGTTTTCGTGTTCGCGAACGAGCCGTTCGCCCGCGAACTGGGCCTGCGGCCCGAAGACGTAATCGGGAAGACGGACTTCGACTTGCACCCGGAGGAGCTGGCAAGGAAGTACCGGGAGGACGACAAACGGATCATGGGAAGCGGCCAGCCGGAGACGCTGGTCGAAGGGAACGTCGTCGGCGGCGTCGAGCGGACGGTGGAGGTCGTCAAGGCGCCCGTTATCGACGATGAGGGACAGATGGTCGGCCTGTTCGGCATCTTCACAGACATCACGGAACGAATCGAGGCCGAGCGGGCACTGCGCGAATCAGAGCAGAAGTTCAGGTCTCTGGCCGACCAGTCGCCTAACATGATCTTCATCAACAAGGGAGGCCGGGTCGTCTATGCGAACCGGAAGTGCGAGGATCTGATGGGCTACAGCCAGGAGGAGTTCGTCGACCCGGATTTCGACTTCCTCGCCCTGATCGCCCCTCAGTCCGTGGGAACCATCAAGGAGAACTACGCCAAGCACTTGCGAGGGGAGGATGTGCCTCCCTACGAGTACGCGTTGAGGACGCAGGATGGCGGAGAGTTACCGGCCATAATCACAAGCAAACTCATAACCTACGAGGGCGAGCCGGCCATCCTGGGTGTGGTGACCGACATCACGGAGCGCATCGAGGCCGAGGAAGCGCTGCGCGCCAGCGAGGAGCGTTTCCGCGGCGTCCTCTCCTCGCTTCACCGGTCGCTGATCACGGTTCTGGACCGAGACGGCAGGCATACCGAGGTCTGGGGCGACCCCGAGCTGCGGGAACGCTACGGCATCGAGCCAAGGGATATGGTCGGTCGCTCATTGAGCGATCTGCTTCCGCCCGAGCTGGCGGAAGAGAGAATCGCCGACATCCAGCGCGTCTTCGAGACGGGAGAGCCCGTGCGCGCCGAGTTTCCCGTCCGCTTTCCCGCCGGTGACTTCTGGCACTCGATCTCGATATCGCCCATGCGCGACGCCTCGGGGCAGGTCTGTGGGATCGTTGCATTCATCCGGGACGTCACCGAGCGGAAGCAGGCCGAGGAAGCCCTCGGTGAAGCCGAGGAGCGGCACCGCCTCATCCTGGAGAACGCCACGGATCTGATCGCGCTGCACAGCCTGGACGATTTTCTGTTCGTCTACGTCAACCCGGCGACGGTCAGGACGCTGGGCTACGCCGAGGACGAACTGATCGGCAGGGACCCGGCGGACCTCATCCACCCCGACGACATGGACCGGGCCATGGAGGCCTTCGCGAACGGGCTGTCCCGCGGGGAGGCCGCCGAGGTCAGGTACAGGAAGAAGGACGGGACCTACATCTGGCTGGAACAGACGGGGCGGGTCCTTCCCTCCGAAGCGGACACGCGGATGGCGCTGACCATATCCCGCGACGTGACAGCGCGCAAGGAGGCCGAAGAGGCCCGTCGCGAAGCTGAGGACCGGTACAGGCAGATATCCGAGAACGCTACCGACCTGATAACGCTGCACAGCTTGCACGACGTCTCGTACCTTTACGTCAATCCCGCAACGCTCAGAAAGCTGGGATACACCCAGGAGGAACTGCTCGGACGAAGTGCACTCGATTTCGTCCACCCCGAGGACGGGGAGCGGGCGGTTCTGGCCTTGCGGGAGGGAGTCGAGAGGGGCCAGGGCTCCGGTGAGTTCCGCTACATGAAGAAGGACGGCTCGTACCTCTGGCTGGAGGCAACCGGCAAGGTCGTGACCGGCGAGAGAGGAGAGCCTGTAGCGCTGCTCATCTCGCGCGACATCACTGACCGCAAGGAGGCCGAAGAGGCCCTCCAGGAGAGCGAGGAACGGTTCCGGTCCCTGTTTGAAGCCGCGACGGAGTTCATCCAGATACTGGACGCCGAGGGCAGGATCGTGGCGGTGAACCCCGCGGCAAGGGACAAGTTGGGCTATGCTGACGAAGAGCTGTTCGGGCAGCGGCTTACGGATTTCTTCACGCCCGAGTCACGGGTCGTCTTTGAGCAGCATTTCCCGACGCTGTTGGACAGGGGTTCCTACCGGCAGGAGGCGGAGATAGCCTGCCAGGACGGCAGCGTGATCACCGTGGATTGCTCGGCGGCCGCCATCCGCGACGATGAGGGCAACGTCACGTCCATCGTGGCCCTGCTGCGGGACGTCACGGATCGCGTGCGAGTGCGGGAGGAGCTGCGCATGCTGTCGGTCGCCGACGTGCTGACCGGGCTGAGCAACCGGCGAGGCTTCTTCCACCTGGCCGAGCAGCAGTTGAAGTTCGCCAACCGGTCCAAGAGCGCTATGCTGCTGCTGTTCGCCGACCTGGACGGTCTGAAGGACATCAACGACGCCCACGGTCACAAGGAGGGCGACCTGGCCCTGGTCGAGACCGCCAACGTTCTGGGGGAAACCTTCCGCGAGTCGGACATCCTCGGCCGCGTCGGGGGCGACGAGTTCGCCGTGCTTGCCGTGGCCGCGCCGGACACCACCGCCCAGCGCATCAACGAGCGCATCCAGGAGCGGATCGGGGCCCGCAACGCGCAGCCGGACCGCGCGTATCAGTTGTCCATAAGCGTCGGCATCGCCAGCTACGACCCGGATAATCCGTGCTCGCTGGAGGAGCTGATGGCGCGCGCCGACGCGCTGATGTACGGCGAGAAACGAAGGAAACGGGAGCAGCAGGGCCCCGCCTGAACGTGGCCGAACGTGCCGCTCGTCAGCCCATGCGGGGATGGGCGCTCAGTCCGCCACACCGGCCCCCCACGGCCCGCCGGCACAGTCCTTTACTTCCGCAAGCGCCGGACGGTACAATAAATGCTCTAGTACCCCGGGAGCTCTCAGAATGAGGCAGTCATGGCCGAACGCGGCGTCGAGGTAATGCGATCCAGGCCGTGCCAGCGGGCGTTCATCGCGATGATGTGGGCGTTCCTGTTTCTGCTTCCCCTGCCGGCGGTTAAGGTGGGGCCGAGCGTCAGCCTGGAGATCCTGCCGGACGCGATCGGCTGGCTCCTTTTCGCTGCCGCACTCGGCACGGTACGCGACCTGCACCCGGAGGTCCGCGCGCTGCGCCGGCTGGCGCTGGTCGGGCTGGTCATCTGCGTCCCCCGCCTGCTGCGATTCCATGAGGCGGTGCCCCCCTGGCAGCACGTCTATCGCCTTCTCCAGCTGGGCGGGGCAGCCGTGGCTCTCGTGTTCGCCTGGCGGCTCTGCCGCCTGGTGGCGCACATGGCCATGCAGGCTGACCGGCCGTCTCTGAAGACGAGCGCGGACCTGCGCTTGTGGCTGTATGCGGGCGGGGTGCTCCTGCTCCTGGCGGGCGCGATGCTGCCACGCCTCAGCCTGAGGCTCTTCGGGGAGGTGCACGGTCTGTTCATCGTCGCCTCGCTGGCGGCCATGTTCACCTACATAGCGATCACGGTGTCGCTGATGATGGGTCTGATGGCCAGCGTGGCCCGCATGTGCGTCCGCCTGGAGCGGGAGCATCAGGAGGCCGCCGAGGAGGGCACAGAACAGGGACAAGGGCCCCCTCCGTCGTAGCAGCGAGAGATCCTTAACGCACCCAGCCGCTCACGCGAAGGACGGAAGCCACTGCGCCTGCGCCTCGAAGAGGCGGTCGACCATCTCCCTTATCTGCGGGATCGTGCAGACGGCGCCCGTCAGCGGATCCATGGCCACGGCAGCGTGGGCCAAATCCCTGTCGCCTGCCAGGCCCGCCTTCACCGTCAGTTCCTGCACGTTGACGCAGGCGCGGTTCAGGGCCGCGCACGCCGGCGGAAGCTCGCCGATGACGGTCGGCTGCACGCCGTTCCCATCCACCAGGCACGGGACCTCGACGGCGCAGCCCCGCGGAAGGTTGGTAATGACGCCCTCGTTCCTGACCGATCCGTGGATGACGCACGGTTCGCCGCTCATCATGCTGCGGATGATGTAACTGCCGTACTCCTGTCCGGGCCTGAGGCCGCGCTCTCTGACGTCCGCCAGGAATCTCTCGTTCTGCCCTTCCTCGTCGTGGTTGCAGCAGATCTCGTAGTAGTCCCAGCGGCGCGGCAGGTACTGGAGGACGGTCTGCGGATCCTTGCGGAACCAGGGCACGTACTCCGAGGCGTGATGGCTGGACTCCGAGTGGAAGTACCCGGTCAGGCGCGTCAGCTCGGCGCGGACCGCTTCATTGCCGCCGGCGTACAGGTCGTCGCTCTTTTCGCCCTCGTCCTTGCCGAGCAGGTATCTGTCGATGACCTTGCGCCGAATCTCCGGGATGAGGTCCCTGCCGTTGTGCTCGAACTGGATGAACCACGCCTGGTGGTTGACGCCGGCCGCCCGGTAGTTGCACTCCTGGATCGGCACGCTGAGGATGCTGGCCAGCAGCGCGGAGGTCCCCTGCACGCTGTGGCAGAGGCCCACCACGTTCACGCCCAGTTCGTACGTGGCCCACGTGTTGATGGCCATCGGGTTGGCGTAGTTCAGCACCAGCGCGTCGGGGCAGAGCTCCAGCACGTCCGCGCAGAAGCCCTTGAGCACTTCGACGGTCCTCAGGCCCCGGAACACGCCGCCGGGCCCGAGCGTATCGCCGACGGGCTGGTCAACGCCGTAGTCGCGCGGTATCTCCACGTCCGTGCGGAAGGCTTCCAGCCCCCCGACCTGCCAGGCGATGACGACGAAGTCCGCCCCGTCCAGCGACTCCCGGCGGTCCGTCGTCGTCTCGATCTTCGTCGGGAGATCGAACTCCCCGACGAGTGCGCGGGCGCCCTGCGCCGTGCGCGCCAGGCGGTCGGGAGCGATGTCCATCAGCGAGATCGTGCAGTCCCGCAGCTCTTCAGAAGAACAGACGTCCCGGGTGATCGTGAGCGGGAAGACGAACCCGCCGGCCCCTATGATGGCTATCTTCATCTGTATGCGCTCCGGTCAGTTGTCAATGCTGGCCCCGGCGGCCCGTCCGGTTCGACGGGCGGGAAGCCGCGATGCTAACTGCAAGCCCGACACGAGTCAAGAACTGCCCTGCGCACCAATCGTGGGCGCAGCGCAGGCTCCTCGCGTTGATACGCCCGAAGCGGACAGGTAGAATGGAGAATGTCCGTTTCAGCCAACAGGCCACTATGCCTCTCCGCACTTAAGATGGGACTGATGCGGCAGATACGTCGGCCCGGCAAGACGCTTCGCGCCGTCCTCTGCGCGGCCCTGCTGGCCCTCCCTTGGGCAGGCGCGGCGCACGCCAGCCCCGAGCTCTTCAAGGAGCAGACGGAGCACTATTCCATCGAGACGGACGTGAGCCCCGAGTTCGCCCGTCTGGTGGGGGCGCACATGGAGGAGATATTCAAGGAGTACTCGCACCGTTTCGGCAACTACGGGCAGATGACGCTCAGGTTCCGGGTGGCGGTTTTCGACGACGAAGAACAGTACCGGAAGCTGACACCGCCGCAGGTCAAGGGCTCGACGGGGGTCTTCGTGTCCTACGACCAACTGCTGGCAGCCCACAGGCACGGACGGACGACCGAAGAGGTCCTGCGCACCCTCTACCACGAGGGCCTCCACCAGTTCATGTACAACGTGGTCTCACAGGAATGCCCGGTCTGGCTCAACGAAGGTCTGGCCGAGTACTTCGCAGAAGCCACGTGGAACGGCGAGGGCTTCACGACGGGCCAGGTGCCCACGCTGCGCCTTCACACGGTGCGAAGCGCCATCGCGCGCGGGCGCTACATCCCCCTGGCGCAGTTGTTCACCATGGGCCCTGACAGGTGGCTCCAGAACGTGAGCACCAACAGCCACCGGGCCGACCTCTTCTACTCGCAGGCCTGGTCGCTCGCTCACTTCCTCATTCACGCCGAGGGCGGTCGTTATGCCGGTATGCTGAGCCGGTTCCTGAAGGAGCTGTCCGAGCGGGAGGATCAGGAGGAGGCATTCCGCGTCAGCTTCGGCACGGACGTGGGGGGATTCGAGACGGCGTGGGCACAGTACGTCATTTCCCTGAAGCCGAGCCCCAAGTTCCGCTGCCGGGACAACATGGAAGCGCTGATGCTGCTGGCCAGGCTGGTCTACGAGGACCCCCGCACGTTCGACAGCGTATCCGACCTGCGCCACCGCCTGCTCCACAGCCGCCGCTACGGCTGGCAGATCACCAGGGCCACAGGAGAGACACTCAAGTGGGACCAGACCGAGGAGGTGGCGAAGCTCTTCCGCTGCCCCTACCATGAGGAAGGCGGCATCAGCTACGTGATCGTGCGGCACACGCCCACGCAGATGCCGATGCTGATCTGCAACCATCACCCGGGTGTCATCATCAAGGCCTATTACAGGCCCACCTCCTACGGTGGGCTGGCCGTTGCAGTGGAGGAGCAGGTCCGGGACACCGTCCCGGACGATCTGAAACAGGCCATCCTGGACGCGAGCAAGTAAGGGGGGACCCCAGAAAGAATGGGCCGACCATCCATCGCCGGTACGCGTTGGTTCTCCTTGTCCGGCAGGGAGCTGTTGGTCCTGGCAGTCGGGATCGGACTGCTGCTGGCAGCCATCGGCCTGGCGCAGGTCCTCCAGGCCAGCCGCCCAAGTGGCTCGGTGGCGGTTACGCAGGGGGGTGATAGCTTGCCCATGCCGACCAGGCTAAACGTCAATACGGCGGCGGGCTACGAGCTGGAGATGCTGCCGGGCATCGGGCCCAAGACGGCCGAAGCCATCGTCCAGTATCGGGAGGAGCACGGGCCGTTCGCTTCGCTGGGAGCTTTGGCGGAAGTCCCCGGCATAGGGGAGAAGACAATCCAGAAGATCCGGCCGCACGCCATGTGCGCGCCGCCAACAGTCGACTCAGAAGGCACCGACTGACATGGCGCAGTTTCAACTCGAAGCCAGCTTCGAACCGGCAGGCGATCAGCCCGAGGCGATCGCCCAGCTTCTGGCGAGCTTCCGGGGCGGCAGCGGGTGCGAGACGCTACTGGGCGCCACCGGCACCGGCAAGACGTTCACCATGGCGAACCTAATCGCCGGCCTCGGCCTGCCGACGCTTGTCATCAGCCACAACAAGACCCTGGCCGCCCAGCTCTACAGCGAGTTCAAGGAGTTCTTCCCCGAAAACGCCGTCGGCTATTTCGTCAGCTACTACGACTACTACCAGCCGGAAGCCTACATTCCCTCGCGCGACCTCTACATCGCCAAGGACGCCAGCATCAACCAGGACATCGACCGGCTGCGCCTGGCGGCCACCACGCGCCTGATGCAGCGGGACGACGTCGTCATCGTGGCCAGCGTCTCCTGCATCTACGGCATCGGGGCGCCCGAAGACTACCAGGCCATGTTCGTCAACATCGAGGTCGGCCAGGAAGTCGAGCGGGACGAGTTGCTCAGCCAGCTCGTGGAGATCCAGTACAGGCGCAGCGACAGCGACCTGCGTCG
>CAYUDW010000004.1:37957-45958 GCA_964442595.1 uncultured candidatus Brocadiaceae bacterium | reverse complement strand
GCGTCGCGATGACAGGAACCGCGATATGCGGTAGAATACGGGTGGAGGTGTCGGCGGGTCCCACACCAGGGGGCTCGACGGCCGCTGTTGCCCGTTTCCTGACCAGCTGGCGCGAGGTGAATGCGGCTATGGCATTGCTGACCAGGGGCGAGTTGCGGAAGCTGATCGAGGCGCACGAGAGACCGTGTGTGTCGCTCTACATCCCGACTGAGCGGGCGGGCCGGCGCACGCGCGAGAATCCGATCCGGTTCAAGAACGTGGTGAACGCTGCCCGCGACGCGCTGGAGCAATCGGGCCTGCGAACGGCGGAAGTCGAGGACCTGCTCGCGCCTGCCCGGGAGTTGATCCAGGATTCCGACTTCTGGCGGCACCAGGCGGACGGCCTCGCTGCCTTTGCCGGGCCGGGCCGGTTCTTCAGCTACCGCCTTCCGCTCCACGTCGAGGAGCTGTCCGTCGTCGGGGAGCACTTCCACATCAAGCCGCTGCTGCCGTTTTTCAGCCGCGACGGGCGGTTCTACGTGCTGGCGCTCAGCCAGAACGCCGTCCGCGTGCTGGAGGGCACGCACTGGAGCGTTCGGCACCTGGACGTGCGCGGCATGCCCAGAGACCTGGCCGAGGCGCTCCGCTTCGACGTGCAGGAGCGGCACCTGCAGTTCCACACGGGAACAGGCGCCGTGCGTGCGGGCGGCACACACGCGGCCGTCTTCCACGGGCAGGGCGTTGGCACGGACGACGACAAGGTCCGTATCCGCGAGTACTTCCGCCAGATCGACGCGGCCCTTCACGACGTCTTGAGAGAGGAAAAGGCGCCGCTCGTGCTCGCAGGCGCGGAAAGCCTGCTGCCGATTTACCGAAGGGCGAACAGTTACCCCCATCTGGTGGACGAAGGCATCAAGGGAAACCCCGACCGGCTGAGCGAGCAGAAGCTGCACGATAAGGCATGGCCGATCGTGGAACCCATCTTCATGGCAGCCCAGCAGGAAGCCGCGGAGCTGGTTGAGCAGGCCATGGGCACCGAACGCGCGTCGAGCGATCTGGAGGAAGTAGTCCAGGCAGCCCATCACGGGCGGATACACACGCTCTTCGTGCCGCTCGGGATTCACTGCTGGGGCAATTACGACGACGCTACGGGCGAAGTGCTGGTCCACGAGGAAGGAGAAGTCGGCGACGAGGATCTCTTCGACCAAGCCGCTGCCCTGGCCGTGCTGCACGGTGGTACGGTCTACGCCGTGGAGCCGGACGGGATGCCGGGCGAGGCGGCCAAGGTTGCGGCGCTGTTCCGATACTGAGTTGCGGGACGGGCCGCCGTCGACGTGCGTTGCCGGGGATTCTGCACGCCGTCAGGCTGGTGCAGGCGCCGGGGCCTCAGATCCGGATTGCGCGTTGGGATTGTGCACAAGGGGGCATGGGCAAAGAAGCCGCACATAACTCGGGGTCGGTCGTGTCCGTGCGGGGCACGGTAGTGGACGTGCGTTTCCCGCACCGGATGCCGGCCGTCTACAACCAGTTGCGCGTCGGCGAGGACGGCGGCGTGCTCGTGGAAGTCATTGCCCACCTGAGTCCCGACACGGTCCGCTGCATTGCGCTCACGCCGACGCGGGGCCTCTGCCGCGGGGCGCCGGTAACCGACACGGGCGGCCCCATCACCGTGCCGGTCGGCGATGAGCTGCTCGGCCGCCTGTTCAACGTCTTCGGAGAGCCGATAGACCGCAAGGGCGACTTCGAGGTGCGCGAGCGCCGCTCCATCCACCAGGAACCGGTCCCGCTCTCGAAGCAGAGCACCGTGGCCGAGGTCTTCGAGACCGGCATCAAGGCCATCGACGTGCTCTCACCGCTCGAGCGCGGCGGCAAGGCCGGCCTGTTCGGCGGCGCCGGCGTCGGCAAGACCGTGCTCATCATGGAGATGATCCACAACGTCGTGAGCGCCCACGAGGGGATCAGCATCTTCTGCGGCATCGGCGAGCGGAACCGCGAGGGGGAAGAGCTCTACCGCGAGGTGGAGGAGGCCGGCGTGCTCGAGAACACCGTCCTGGTCTTCGGCCAGATGGACGAGGAGCCGGGCGCACGTTGGCGCGTCGGTCACGCCGCATTGACGATGGCCGAGTACTTCCGCGACGACAGGCGGCGCGACGTGCTGCTGCTGATCGACAACATCTTCCGCTTCATCCAGGCCGGGGCGGAGGTCTCCGGCCTGATGGGCCAACTGCCCTCGCGCGTCGGCTATCAGCCCACCATGGCCACCGAGCTGGCCGAACTGGAGGAGCGCATCTGCAACACGCCGGCGGGGGCGATTACTTCGATCCAGGCCGTCTACGTGCCGGCGGACGACTTCACGGACCCGGCGGCCGTGCACACCTTCGGCCACCTGTCCGCCTCGATCGTGCTCTCGCGCAAGCGGGCCAGCCAGGGACTCTATCCCGCGATTGATCCGCTGGAGTCGCAGTCGAAGATGGCTTCGCCGCGCGTGGTGGGCGAGCGCCACTACCGCGTCGTTCGGCAGATACGCCGCACGCTTGCGGAGTACGAACAGCTCAAGGACATCATCGCGATGCTCGGCATGGAAGAGCTCTCGCAGGAAGACCAGCGCACCGTGCGTCGGGCGCGCAGGCTCGAACGATTCCTCACTCAGCCCTTTTTCACCACCGAGCAGTTCACCGGTCGCCAAGGCCGGTTCGTGAGCCTGAGCGACGCCCTGGACGGATGCGAGCGCATACTCAGGGACGAGTTCTCGGACTACCCCGAGCAGGCGCTCTACATGATCGGCACGGTGGACGAGGCGGAGAAGCCATGAGGCTCAAGGTCATACTGCCGGTGCGCGTTCTCGTCGACCGCCAGGTCGTGAAGGTAACGGGCGAGGCGGAGAACGGCAGCTTCTGCCTGCTGCCCCGGCACGTGGACTTCGCCGCGGCGCTGGTTCCGGGTTTGCTCGCCTACGTGCCCGAGGGCGAGGAGGCCGGGGAGCAGTTTCTGGCCGTGGACGAGGGCGTCCTGATCAAGTGCGGGGACGAGGTGCTGGTCTCGACGCGCAATGCCGTCGGCGGGGCCGCCCTTGGCGAGCTGGAAAGGGGCGTCAGGCAGCGGTTCGAGGAACTGGACGAGTACGAGAAGCAGGCACGAACGGCGCTGGCACAACTCGAGAGCCAGTTCGTCGTGAGGTTCGTCGAGCTGGGAGAGTGACATGGCGGAGAACTCGCAGCCTGAAGCCGACGTCCAGGACGAGTTCGCCGAGGAGGTAGCCGAAAAGGAGGTGCGCCGGGTTCGCGCCCGGCAGCGGCGTGCGCGCGGCGTCTGGTTCGGACTCGGCACGTTCGGGCTGGTCGGCTGGTCCGTGGCGGTGCCCATGATGATCGGCGTGGCGATCGGCATCTGGATCGACACCACCTGGCCGGGCGGGTTCTCCTGGACCCTCATGCTGCTGGTGGCCGGCGTGGTCATCGGCTGCCTGAACGCGTGGTACTGGGTGCAGAGGGAACGGGACGCCATCGAGGAGGAGCGCCGCCGCTGATGGAAGCGCTGCAGCTCATCGTCGGCTTCTGCGTGGGCGCGGTGGTGGGGATCTTCTACTTCGGCGGGCTTTGGTTCACGCTGCGGCGGCTGCCCCGGGCTCGGCATCCCATTGTCCTCGCCATGGGCAGCATGATTCTGAGGACGGGCATCGCCGTCGCCGTGCTTGTCCTGATGGTGCGGGGCGGGCGCTGGCAGCGCCTACTGCTCTGCGTGGCGGGCTTCGTGGTCGCCCGCCTTGTCCTGGTCGGCGTCCTGAGGCGGCCGCCGACGGAGGGGGCGTGAGGTGCATATAAGCCCGGACAGCATCGTTCTGTGGCGGGTCGGCCCCGTGGCGCTGAATGCCACGATCTTCTGCACGTGGCTCGTCATGGGGCTGTTGCTGCTCATCTCGTGGCTTGTGACGCGGCGGCTGAGGGTGGAACCGCCGCTGTCTCGCTGGCAGAACTTCCTGGAGGCGCTCGTCTCCTACATGCGGGACCAGGTCGCGGAGATCACCCAGCAAGAGCCGGCCCGCTACCTGCCGTTTCTGGGCACGCTATTCCTGTTCATCTCGCTCTCCAACTTGCTGGCGCCGGTGCCGGTCTACGAGCCGCCCACGGCGTCGCTTTCCACCGCCGCCGCCCTGGCCATCTGCGTCTTCTTCGCGGTGCCGATCTACGGCGTGACCAGGCGCGGCGTTTTCGGCTACCTGAAACACTACGTGCAGCCGACGCCGCTGATGCTGCCGTTCACCGTCATCGGCGAGCTCTCGCGCACGCTGGCGCTCGCGGTGCGTCTGTTCGGCAACATGATGAGCGGCACGATGATCGCCGGCATCCTGCTGGTCGTGGCGCCGCTGCTGGTGCCGGTCCTCATGGAGGCCCTGGGCCTGCTGATCGGCCAGATACAGGCCTACATCTTTGCCGTGCTGGCCGCAGTCTACATCGCCTCGGGCACCCGCGCGGACCGGCAGGCGCCCACCTCTCAAGAACAATCGCAAGGAGGGTCCTGAAGTGACCAGCGTCGATACCATAGGCGTCGCCTCGATAGTGGTGGCCGGGCTGACCATCGCGATCGGCTCGGTCGGGCCGGCGGTCGGAGAAGGGATCGCCCTGGCGCGGGCGCTCGCATCGATCGCTCAGCAACCCGACGAGTCGAACACCATCACCCGGACGCTGTTCGTGGGGCTGGCCATGGTCGAGTCCACGGCCATCTACTGCTTCGTGGTCTCGATCATCCTGATCTTCGCCAATCCGTTCTGGGATCACGTGATCAGCCAAGCGGGAGGATAAGAGGTGAACATAGACCTGTTCACGCTCGTCGCGCAGATCGTCAACTTCCTCATACTGCTGGTTGCGCTCAAGCTGCTACTCTACGGCCGCATCGTGCGCGTCATGGACGAACGGGAGGAGCGGATCGCCGCCCGCCTGAATGAAGCGGAACAGAGGGAGCAGCAGGCCGAAGGCGAGAAGGCAAGCTACCAGGAAAAGCGCCGCGAGGTGGAGCAAGAGCGGGAGGCGATCCTTGCCGAAGCGCGCGATGAGGCCGATGAGAACCGCAGAGCCTTCATGGACCAGGCGCGGGAGGAGACGGAGAAGGCGAAGGCCCGCTGGCAGGAATCCATCCGCGAGGAGCGGAAGGAGTTCCTGCGAGAGCTGCGCCGCCGCGCCGGCGAGCGGATCGTCGGCGTCTCCCGGCGCGTCCTGGCGGACCTGGCGGACGAGGACCTGGAACGGCAGGTCGCCGCCACCTTCATCGAGCGGCTGCGCCGCCTGGGCGAGGACGAGAGCGCCGCCATGGCAGAGTCGGCTCGGGAAGCCGGCGGGCGGATCGCCATCCGCAGCGCTTTCGAACTGCCGGAAGAGATGCGCGAGAAACTGCGTGGGGCCATCCAGGATGTCGTGACGGAAGACGGCCACGTCGCCTTTCGCACGGACACGGAGCTGCTCTGCGGGATTGACCTGCGGGCAGGCGGACGCAAGCTGAGCTGGAGTTTCGACAGCTACCTGGACGCGCTTGAGGATAGCGTGGCCGACCTGATCGAGCAGCAGGCAGGCCGCGAGGACGAGGCCCATGGCGAAGGCTGACACACGACTGCGCTGGGCGCTCGACGGCGCATTCGAGGCCGTCGACGAGGCCCTCTCACGCCGGGGGGAGCCGCGATCCGAGGAGACGGGCGTCGTCACCTTCGTCGGTCGCGGCGTCGTCCAGCTCGACGGCCTGCCCGGGGTGCAGTCGGAGGAGCTGATACGATTTGCAGGCGGGCAACTCGGACTCGCCTTCAACCTGGACCGCGCTCGCGTCGGCGTCATCATGCTGGACCAGGCAGAGGGGATCGCGGCCGGTCAGGAGGCGCGCCGCACGGCCCGCGTGGTGGACGTCTCCGTCGGCGAAGAGCTGCTCGGCCGGGTGGTCGACGCCGCCGGCCGCCCGCTCGACGGGGAAGGCCCGATCCGCGCGGCCGGGCGCCGGCCCATCGAACACAGGGCGCCGGCCATCATGGACCGCGCCCCGGTCACGGTGCCGCTCCAGACCGGAATCCAGGTGATCGACGCGCTGGTGCCCATCGGCCGCGGCCAGCGCGAGCTGATCCTGGGCGACCGCCAGACGGGCAAGACCACCATCGCCCTCACCGCCATCATCAACCAGCGCAAGACCGGCGTGCTGTGCATTTACTGCGCGGCGGGCAAGCGCAGCTCGGCCATCGCCGCCGTCGTCAGCGACCTGCGCGAGCACGGCGCCATGGGGAACACGATCGTCGTCGCCGCCACCGAGGAGGACCCGCCCGGGCAGGTCTTCGTCGCGCCCTACGCGGCGATGACGATGGCGGAGTACTTCATGGAGCAGGGGCGGGACGTCCTGGTCGTCTACGACGATCTGACGCGGCACGCCCGCTCGTACCGCGAGCTGTCGCTGCTGCTGCGCCGACCGCCGGCCCGCGAGGCCTATCCCGGCGACATCTTCTACATCCACTCCCGCCTGCTCGAGCGAAGCACCCACCTGAGGGACCGGCACGGCGGCGGCTCGATCACGGCCCTGCCCATCGTCGAGACCCAGGCCCAGGACATCGCCGCCTATATCCCCACGAACCTGATCTCGATTACCGACGGGCAGATCTACCTCTCGCCGGATCTGTTCCAGGAAGGCGTGCTGCCCGCGGTCGACGTCGGCGAGTCGGTCTCGCGAGTGGGCGGCAAGACGCAGCTTCCGGCCTACCGCGCCGTGGCGGGGGACCTGCGCCTGGCCTACTCGCAATTCGAGGAGCTCGAGTCCTTCGCCCGTTTTGACACGCGCCTCGACGAGCAGACCCGCAAAACGCTCGAGCGCGGACGCCGCGTGCGCGAGGTGCTGAAGCAGTCGGAGTACGAGACGCTTCCTGCGCCGGAGCAGATCGCCCTCCTGCTGGCAGTCACCGAGGGGCTTTTCGATTCCCTCGGTCTGGACGACATCCCGCGCGCGAAGCAGCTCGTGCGCGAGGCCGCGACTCAGGGGCTGCCCGACCTGTGCGACCGGATCGCACGGGGCGAGAAGCTCAGCGACGAGGACAGGCAGGCGCTGAAGCGCGCGGCAGGGGACGCGACGGACAGGGTGCGGGCGGGGTAGCGCTATGGCATCTCTTGAAGACCTGAAGCACAAGCTGAAGAGCGCCGAAGACCTCCAGTCGATCGTCAAGACGATGAAGGCCCTGGCCGCAGTGCGCATCCGGGAGTACGAGCGCGCCGTGGAATCGCTCGCCGAGTACAACCGGTCCGTGGAGCTCGGGCTCCAGGTTGTGCTCCGGCGGGGCCCGGAGAGGCCGGCGCCGTCCGCGAGCCTGGAGGGAGAGCGGCTGGGGGCGGTCGTCCTCGGATCGGGGCTCGGCATGTGCGGCCAGTTCAACCAGCAGCTTGCCCAGTACGCCTGTGAGCGCATGCAGCAGTCCGGCGTCGAGCAAGGCGATCGCGTCTGCTTCGCGCTGGGGGAGCGGATCGGGGCCCGCCTGGAGAACCTCGGCCAGCCGATTGCCGAGCGCTACCGCGTGCCCGGTTCACTCGACGCGATCACGCGGACCGCACAGGAGATGCTCGTGCGCATAAACCAGTGGTACGTCGACAAAGACGTGAGCCGCGTGCTCCTATTCCACCATCGCCTGCGCGGAAGCACCTCGTACCAGCCGCACATGGTGCAGCTCATTCCCCTGGACCTGGACTGGCTGGCTGAACTCGAATCGCGCCGCTGGCCCTCGCGGACGATCCCCATGTTCACCATGCGGTGGCGGAACCTGCTGGCCGCGCTGGTGAGGGAATACATCTTCGTGTGCCTGTACCGGGCGCTGGCGGAGTCGGCCGCCAGTGAAAACGCCAGCCGCCTGGCCGCGATGGAGGCCGCTGAAAGGAACATCCGCGACAGGCTCCGGGAGCTGGAGGCCAGCTTCCACCACGAGCGCCAGAGCGCCATCACGTCCGAGCTGCTCGACATCGTCTCGGGCTTCGAGGCCCTGCGTGAAGAGGACGAGGGCGCCCCGCTCTGAGACGC
>CAYUDW010000004.1:35190-37857 GCA_964442595.1 uncultured candidatus Brocadiaceae bacterium | reverse complement strand
GCTGTAGAGCAGCGGATAGCGCTCCCGCCGGTTCAGCAGCGCCTCCCGCAGAAAGCCGCTCAGGACCTCCCAGTGCGTCTCGTGCCCGAGACGGACGGGTATGGTGCTGTTGGGCCAGTCATGTCCGCTCAGCTCGAAGACTGTCTCGGGCTGATGGAAGTACCAGGCGTCGAGCGACTCGACGAAGGCGTTCACGCCCTCTTCCACACTGTCCGCCTCGTACCCGTAGCCCAGGTCGCCGCGCACGGCCCAGCTTCCGACGGGGCTACCGTCGAGGAGGTGGTAAGGCGGGGCGTAATAGTCGGGGTTGGCCTTCTCCAAGGCGCGCCAGTTGTAATCGACATTGGTGGCCCAAAATGCCTCGCCGGTGACCTGCCGCAGCTCCTCCCGGCTGATGACGGGATCGCCTTCCCTGCGGAAGCCGCCGCCGCCGCTTTTCCAGGTGTAGATGCGGTCGCAGCCCATGATGTTGCCGTGCAGCCAGTTGGTGCAGCCACCGCAGTCCAGGCGCACCTCGTCGGCCGTGCGGCACCAGAGGGCCTGGCCGTCGGGGTTGTGATGCAGGGAATGGTTCTCGAACTCGCAGCCGCGGTCGAAGCTGCGCTGAAGCAGCATGGTGGCGTACTGGAAGTCATGCCTCGACAGGGCTGCCACGTACATGCGAGGCACCCACCGGACGTCGTGCTCGGCCAGCTCCTCTATCAGCCCGACCAGGCGCTCCATGGACTCGATGGTGGTGCAATCGTCGAACGTGACGTGCATGTAGCGGGGTTTCCTGTAAGTGTCGGCAGGCGCGGGAGGCAGCGGCGGCTCGGGACAGGCCAGCACGGCCCGCGGCGCCCCGAGCGTTTTCAGGGCTGCCCTCATGGCCCGGAACGTGGCGGGTTCCCTTTCTGCCTCGAAAGCGTCCGTCAGCAGCGCCAGGGAGTCCGCCGAGTCAAGCCGGCCCAGGAGCTTCGCGGCCAGCCGCCGCACGGCCGCGTCCTCGTGCCCGAGCGCTTCGTGCAGCTCCTCCATCCCGAAGCCGTCGCCGAGCGCGGCGATGGCGAAGGCCAGGTGCAGCCGCAGGTGGAAGTGGTCCCGCGGCCGGGCAAACCCCGCGTAGGCGGCCTTCAGGTCCGGCAGCACGCCAGTGTCGCCCAGCTCGCCCGCGGCCTCGGCTGCCATGTAGAACACACCGTGGTTGTAGAAGCTGGTGATGTCGCCCGTTTCCGGATCGACTTCGCGTGGCATCAGGAGATGCTCGGTGAGCAGCCGGGCGGCGTCGGGCGGGCGGAACTTGCGCAGGCCCGCCACGATCAGGCGCTGTTGCTCCCGCCACGAGCTCGATCCGATCGCCTCGCCGAAGATGGGCCCGACGTCCTGGCCGCCGTGCAGCAGCAGCAGGTTCAGTGCCTCCATCCGGATGAAGCCGCCCGGGCAGTCCCACTTGTCCTTCGCAAGCTGGACCATCTGCTCGGCGTACGCCGGATCGCCCATGATGCGCAAGGCGCGGATCGCGAACATACCGGGGCTGTCCTCGCCGAAGGCCTCGCATTCCCGCGCGATCCGCAGCAACTCGGGCGTGGCCTCCTTCAGGTCCATCAAGATCACGCACTTGGCGGCCATCTGGAGCACGGGCTTCTCTTGCGAACCTTTCAGGATGTCCAGCACGGTCGAAGCGCCCGCGTCGCTGCCCATGCGATGCAGCGCCAGTGCGGCCGCCATGCGATTGAAGTATTCCACCTGCCGCAGAGCCGCGCCTTGCTCGGGTGCGCCGCCCCTCCAGGGACCTCGCCGCCCGCCCCGGGCCCCTTCCTGACGGGGCTCAGGCGGCGTGAGCGTCAGGGCCCGCTCGAGGACCGGTATAGCCCTCGGGTCGCCCAGTTTCTCCAGCACGGCGATCGCTCCGCGTCGTACCCACGAGGACTCGTCCTCCATTGCCGCGACCACGGAGTCGAACGCCGAGTCGTCGTGAGTGAAAACAAGCTGAGCGATGGCGGCCTTACGCACGGCCACGTCATCATCCTTCAACGCGGCGCAGAAGGCGGGAATATGCGCGGGGTCGCGCTCCAGCCCGAGCCGGTAGAGGCGGGCCACTTCCGGCGCCCTGTCCTCGAATGTAAAGGTGCGGATCGGGTGATTGGCCCCGAAGGCCAACCTCTGTGGCGCCATCCATAGCGCCAGCACTGCGAGCAACAGCGCGGAATGCGTGCACTCCATGGCAAGAACCTCCGTGTGACCTTTGGACGGGCAGGCGGCTTTCGACGTTACGCGGGAATGACTCCTTAACCAGAGCAGGCCGCAGACGAATCGCGCGGCCAGCGGGGGGATTCTACCACGGGAGGTAGACGGCGACAATGTGCGGCTGCTCGCTGGTTTGACACGACCCGAGATGGGGCATAGGATGGCCCGCGCTGGTGGTGTTCCGGCGGGCGCGACACGAGCAGGGAGGCCGGGGACATGAGATGCGCAGCGACATTTGTGGTGTTGACCGCGGCCATTGCGGTTGCATGCCTGCCCGTCTGCGCGGCGGAGGGGAGCGGCATGCTCCAGGGCAAGTGGTTCTTCTGCTTCGGCTATGGGCGCAACCGCCAGGACGTGGACCAGATCAAAGAGCTGATCCGCACCGCCGCGGACCACGGGCTGAACGGCATGGTCCTGTCCTCGTTCGGCCTGGACTCCGTC
>CAYUDW010000004.1:9213-35090 GCA_964442595.1 uncultured candidatus Brocadiaceae bacterium | reverse complement strand
CCGGAGGCAGCACGGTCGCAAGCGTCCGTCCGAGCGTCGAGCCCACACAGGACTGGACCGACGTGACGGTCGATTTCATCACGGTTGACGAGACGGAGGTCAACGTCTATGCGGGCATCTGGGGCGGCAAGTCGGGCAGGTTCTGGGTGGACGACCTCCAGGTCCGCCAGTACGGTTCGGTGGCCGACGTCGTCCGTCGCGAGGGAACGCCGCTGGAACTGCGCAGCCTGGACCGGCCAGTGACGTTCGTTGAAGGGGTGGACTTCGAGGGAATCGAGAACCGCCGTGACCTGGAGGCGGTCACACTCACGCCCGGGACGTCGATCCGAGAGGGCGAGCGGCTGGTTCTTGACTGCTACAAGATGCCCTTCGTGGGACACTCGTGGGGCAGGCAGATCAGCCTCTGCATGTCGAATCCCGACCTTTACGATCACTGGGAGACCCAGGCGCGGCGGCTCCACGAGGTGCTGGGCTACAAGAAGTTCCTGCTCTCGATGGATGAGATCCGCAACGGCGGCGGCTGCCTGTCGTGCCGAAGTCGAGGCATCGCCATGGCCGAGATCCTGGGCGACTGCATCACGAAGCAGCACGCCATCTTCAGGCGGATTGACCCCGAGATCGAGGTCCTCATCTGGTCGGACATGCTCGACCCGAACCACAACGCGCACGACAACTACTACCGCGTCGTCGGCGACTTCACAGGCTCCTCGGACTACGTGCCCAGGGACTTGATCATCGTCTGCTGGTGGAACGAGATGAAGGAGAAGTCCCTGGCCTTCTTCGCCGGCCAGGGTTTCCGCACGATGGGCGCGTGCTTCTACGACGCCGACGACCTGACCAACTCCAGGGAGTGGCTGGAAACGCTCGGGAAGACGCCCAACGCGAAGGGCATCATGTTCACCTCGTGGCGGCGCAAGTACGGGCTGCTGGGGCCATTTGGGGATCTGGTGTCAGCAAGTCAGCCGTGAGGGAGGAATCGGCAAGCAGCGGAGAGGAGGCAGTCCGGATGAAGGCGACTGTCCCCACGTGTTGACACCTCCCGGACGCACGCTTACAATCCGGGCCTCCCCTTCGTGGGGCGGTTCTCAGACAGCAGCTTCTCATTTCCCCGAACGCATCGGAGCCCCGAATGCGCGTTCTCTACTACGACATCGACACGCTCAGGCCGGATCATCTTGGCTGTTACGGGTATGGGCGCGACACGTCGCCGAACATCGACCGTATCGCCCGAGATGGAACGGTCTTCACAAATTGCTACGTCACGGACGCCCCCTGCCTGCCTTCGCGCGCCGCGTTGTTCCTGGGCCGGTTCGGCATCCACACCGGCGTGGTCGGGCATGGCGGCAGCGCGGCCGACCCCTACATCGTCGGGCACGACCGGGGGTTCAGGCTCCAGCAGGAATGGCACTCCTGGCCGATGGCCATGCGCCATTGCAGCTTCTATCCCGTCAGCGTCAGCCCCTTTGCGGAACGCCATTCGGCGTGGTGGTTCTACCACGGCTGGCGCGAGATGTACAACCCGGGCAAGGGCGGCGGGGAGCGGGCGGATGAGGTGGTACCGATTGCGCTGGACTGGATCGAGCGCCATGGCGAAGAGGACAACTGGTTCCTGCACGTGAACGTCTGGGATCCGCACACGCCCTATCGCACGCCCGGAGAATACGGCAACCCCTTCGAGGGCGAGCCGATCCCCGACTGGGTCAGCGACGAACTGATCGAGCGACACTACAACGGCTTCGGCCCGCACAGCGCCCACGAAGCGTGGGGCTTCGAGTCCGGCCGTGAGCTGCCGCGCCAGCCGGCCGAGATCCACAACCTGGAGGACTTTCGGCGCTGGATCGACGGCTACGACGTCGGCATCCGCTACGCCGACGACCACTTCGGTCAGATACTCGAGGCCCTCGAGCGCAAAGGCGTCCTGGACGACACCGTCGTCATCATCAGCTCCGACCACGGGGAGAACCAGGGCGAGCTGAACATCTACGGGGACCATCACACCGCCGATCACATCACCAGCCGCGTGCCCCTCATCATCCGCTGGCCGGGCAAGGAAGGCGGCCGCACGGATGAGGGGCTGCATTACAACCTGGACCTGCCGCCCACCGTGATGGAACTGCTGGGCGGGCAGTGTCCGGCGCGATGGGACGGGCGCAGCTTCGCCGCCGCGCTGGATGGACGGGATTGCGGGCGCGAGTTCCTGGTCGTCAGCCAGTGCGCCTGGAGCTGCCAGCGGAGCATCCGGTTCGGGCCGTGGATCGTCGTCCGCACCTATCACACCGGCATGAAGGACTTCCCCCAGGTCATGGTCTTCAACCTGGAGGAGGATCCCCATGAGACACACAACCTGGTCGACGAGATGCCGGAGATCGCGAACAAAGGGCTGGCCCTCCTGGAGAAGTGGCACGCCGACATGATGGCCACCTCGACGAGCCGGATCGACCCCCTGTGGACCGTCATGGACGAGGGCGGCCCGTTCCACAGCCGCGGCAGGCTGGAGACGTATTGCGCCCGCCTGCGCGAGACCAGGCGCGAAGAACACGCCGAAAAGCTGGAAAGGCTCAACGGCGGCTTCCTCCCGGGGTGACCTTTCTGAGTGCCGGAATGCCTGGCCGTGTCCCCGTCGACATACCTCGCGCGCACCGAGGGCTCCCCGCGAGCCACCGCTCCCCGGGCGGCCCACGCCCTTTGACTGGCCGCCCGCACGCATTACAATGGAGCCTTCTCGGCAGTACCTTTCGCTTCGTTCGTGGACCTTTCAGGACCCGTCTGCAGCTAAGAAAGCAATGATGAGCGACAAGTACGACTTCGACGTGGCCGTCATCGGGGCCGGACCGGCCGGATACGTGGCCGGCATCCGCGCCGCTCAGCTCGGCGCGCGAGCCTGCGTGGTCGAGAAGTCGGAACTCGGCGGCGTTTGCACGAATGTCGGCTGTATTCCCACCAAGGCGCTCTGGCACTCGGCCCGGATGCTGCTCCAGCTCGATCGGGCCGCCGAATTCGGCCTGGACATTCCAGCGTGCGAACTGAACTACGCCGCCGTGGCATCGCGACGCGACGCCATCGTCAAGAAGCTGCGGGGCGGCGTCAAGGCCTTGCTGAGCGGCAAGGGCGTCGAGCTGATCCGGGCCGTCGCCCGCTTCAAGGACCCCCACACGCTGCACCTTGACGGCCCGGACGGCGAGCGCGACGTGAGCGCCCGCAGCATCATCATCGCCACGGGCTCCAGGCCCGTCGAGCTCCGGGAGGCGGCCTTCGACCACGAGGTCGTGGTGGACAGCGGGGACGCCGTTTCAGCAAACGAGCTTCCGGAGTCCGTAGTCATCGTCGGCGGAGGCTACATCGGCGTCGAATTCGCGGGGATCTACGCGGCCTTCGGTGTCGAGGTTGTCGTGATAGAGGCCATGGATCGCATCCTGCCCGGCATGGACGAGGACTGCGCCCGCCAGGTGGCGAAGAGCCTCAAGAAGCTCGGCGTTGCCATGTTGACCGGCGTTCGCCTGGAGAGCGTTAGCAAGGACAAGGGCGGCGTACGCGCGAAGCTGAGCAACGGACAAGAAGTGGCCGGGCGGCGCATGCTGGTCTGCGTGGGACGGCGGGCGGACTGCGGCGGCCTGGACCTCGAGCGGGCCGGCCTCCAGGCGGGCGAGCAGGGGCAGTTGAGGGTCAACGAGCACATGCAGACGACGCAGCCCCACGTCTACGCCGCGGGCGACGTGGTCGGCCACCCGATGCTGGCCCACGCCGGCAGCCGGGAGGGCATCGTGGCGGCATCTCACGCCGCAGGCTCGCTTACCGCCGCCATGGACTACCGCGTCGTGCCCGCCTGCGCGTTTGCCTTCCCGGAAATCGGCACGGTGGGCCTGACCGGAGACGAGGCGCGCAAGTCGGTCCGGGAGATCGTGGTGAAGAAGTTCCCGCTGCTGGCCCTGGGCAAAGCCCACATCCTGGGCGAGACGGACGGTTTCGTCAAGATGCTGGCCGACGCGAAGACCGGCGAGCTGGTGGGCGTTCACATCTGCGGGCCGGAGGCGAGCTCCCTGATCGGGGAGGCCGCCCTGGCCATGCAGTTGGAGTGCACCGCCGAGGAACTGGCGGAGACTATCCACGCCCATCCGACGCTGCCCGAGGCGCTTCAGGAGGCCGCCGAAGGGCTGATCGGCCTGCCCGTGAACTGGAGGGGTTGACCGCGATGCCGCCCGCCGCACCGCCGGAACTGCTCTGCCCGGAACTGCTCAGTCTGGATTACCGGGAAGCCATGCTGCTTCAGGAGCGGCTGCGGGATGCCTGCATTGCTTCCCGCGGCCGGACGAACTACCTGCTCCTGGTCGAGCATCCCGCGACGATTACGGTCGGGCGCAGGGGCACCTACTCGGATGTGCTGGCGAGCGATGCACGGCTGGCGGAACTCGGAGTCACCGTCGCCGAAACGAACCGCGGCGGAGAGGTCACTTTCCATGGTCCCGGCCAGTTGGTGGTCTACCCCATCGTCCACCTGAGGGCGCGCGGGCGTGACCTGCACCGTTTCCTGCGGGACCTGGAAGGCTGGCTGGTTCGGCTCTGCCGCAGCTACGGCGTTCCAGCCCATGCGGACTCGCCGCACACGGGCGTCTGGGTGGAGAATAGGAAGATCGCGTCGATCGGCATCGCCGTGCGTCGATGGGTCAGCTATCATGGCGTGGCGCTGAACGTTTCGACGGACCTGACCGGGTTCGATCTAATTGTCCCGTGCGGCCTGCGGCAGGTCGAGATCACGTCCCTGGAGCGCGAGCTAGGGTCCGCGCCGCCCATGGGAGAAGTGGCCGAGCGGGCGGCCGAGTACTTCGCCGAAGACTTCGAGATGTCCCTTGAAAGGGCGCCCGTAGAGAGGTTTGCGACGGCATGAAGGAAACCGGCAGGAAACTGGCGCCCTGGCTGAGGAAGCGGCTCTCGCCGCGCGCCGACACCGAGCGGGTCCGGGCATTGCTGGAGGAGTTCGACCTGCGCACGGTCTGCCAGGAGGCCCACTGCCCGAACATGGGAGAGTGTTTCGCGCGGGGCACGGCCACCTTCATGATAATGGGGTCGGTCTGCACGAGGAACTGCACGTTCTGCGCCATCGCCAGCGGCGTCCCCCGGCCCCTCGATCCCGACGAACCGGCCCGCATCGCCGAAGCAGTGCGCCGCATGGGACTGCGCCACGTGGTCATCACGAGCGTGACTCGCGACGACCTGCCCGACGGCGGGGCCGAGCAGTTCGCCCGGACGATCCGGGCCGTCCACGAGAGCGCGACGGCAAACGTGGAGGTGCTCGTGCCGGACTTCGGCGGGCGCCTCAATGACGTGGACCGCGTGCTGGAGGCCGGGCCGGAGGTCTTCAACCACAACGTCGAGACGGTCCCCAGGCTGTACCCCGAAGTCCGGCCGCAGGCGGACTACGGCCGCTCGCTGGGGGTGCTGGCGCACGCAGCACGGCGCTCACCGCCCGCCGTCGTCAAGAGCGGCCTGATGCTGGGCCTCGGAGAAACGGAGGATGAACTGGCCGCAGTGTTCACGGACCTGTTGGACGCAGGCTGCCGGGTGTTGACGCTCGGGCAGTACCTGGCTCCCTCCGAGGCGCACCATCCCGTTGTCGAGTTCGTGCCGCCGGAGCGCTTCGACGAGCTGAAGACCCGAGCGCTGGAGATGGGATTCGCAGCCGTTGCCAGCGGCCCCTTCGTGCGAAGCAGCTACCACGCCGAAGCGGTGGCCGCCGCGGTATTGGGCCGGCGCGGCCAGAAACAGGGAAGCACAAGTGGAGAACAACATGGAAGTCGAAGTTAAGCTGCCGCCCCTGGGCGAGGATGCCCCCGACGAGGCCGAAGTCTCCTTCTGGTACGTGGAGGAAGGCGAGGAGCTGGAGGAAGGACAGGACATGGTGGAGATGCTGACGGACAAGGCGGCCTTCACCGTGCCCGCCCCGGTCAGCGGTACGATCAAGAGCATCCGCGGCGCGGAGGGAGACAAGGTTAAGGTCGATGGGGTGCTTGCCATCGTGGAGAAGTGACTGAGGGCACAATGTCGCTGGACGACATTCCGGGACAGGAGACTGCGGCGCGGCTGATCCGGGCGGCGCTCAGAAGCGGCAGGCTGCCGCACGCCTTCCTCTTCGTGGGCTCGGCCGGCACGGGGCGCCTGGCCATGGCGCAGGAGCTCGCGCGCATCCTGCTGTGCGGCGACAGCCCGCAGCCGGATGCCGCGTGCGGGGCCTGTCGGAACTGCCGGCTCCTGGCAGCCGGGACTCACCCCGACTACCGGCAGGAAGCCGTTCCCGAGGGCAAGCAGCTTGTCCCGATCCAGGCGGTGCGCGAGATGCAGCGGGCGGCGGCCCTGAAGCCGGTGATCGCAGCGCGCCGCGTCTTCGTCGTCTGCGACGCCGAACGTCTGACCATCGAGGCGGCGAACTGCTTCCTGAAGACGTTGGAGGAGCCGCCCGGCAACTGCGTCTTCGTGCTCATTGCCTCGACGCTTCGCCCGATCCCGGAGACCGTGATCAGCCGGTGCCGCCTCGTCAGGTTCCGGAACCTGAAGCCCGGGGCCCTGACCGCCCGTCTGGAAGCAGACGACATGCCCCCGGATGACGCGCACTGGCTGGCCCGGCGGGCCTGGGGTAGCCCCGGTCTGGCCGAGCGGCTTCGCGAGGCTGAGCTGCACTTGCTCAACAAGGAACTGGTCGAGCAGCTCGGGGCGATCTCCATCGAGGGCAACTTCCCCCTTTCCGACTGGCTGGACGGCCTGGCCAGGCAGGGAGGCGGCTCCGCCGCCGAAAGCCGCATCCGGCTCCAGGAGCTGCTCGAGTGCGCCCTCCTCTATTACCGCGACCTTGCCGTGGCGGCGGCTGACCCCGAAGGCGAGCCACTCCTCTGCAACCGGGCCGAGCGGGACGCGATCCGGGAGACAGCCGCCGGCGCCGAGCCCGACCGTTTCCTGGAGGAGGCCGATCTGGTGCTCGACGTCATCGAGGCCGTCGGCGGCAACGCCAACCGCCGCCTGGCGCTGGACCACCTGTTCACCGAGCTGGGACGCCGCGTTCCCGGCGCCGAGTGAAGGAGCGTATGGAAGGGACGGTCACGAAGATACGGTCGGTCCTGTGCGAAGTGTACGCGGCCGGCAGAACCTATGAGTGCCGGGTCCGCGGCCGGCTGGTGGCGAGCGACACGGGGGAATCGAAGCCGCTGGCCGTCGGCGATCGCATAGTCTTCACGCCTACCGAGGAGGGCGAGGGCGTCATCGAGGAGGTCTGCCCCCGCAGGACCAAGCTCTCGCGCCGGTCCCCGCGTGATCCCAGGATCGAGCACGTCATCGTCGCCAACGTGGACCAGCTCCTCATCGTTGCTTCAGTTCACAAGCCGCCGCTCACGCCTGGCATCATCGACCGGTACGTCATCGCCGGAGAGGCCGGCGGCATCGAGCCCGTCGTCTGCATCAACAAGATCGACCTCGCGAGGGACGAATCGGAGTATCTGGGCGCAGCGAACACCTACCGCGAGATGGACTACGCCGTCCTTCTGACCAGCGCCACCCAGCGCACGGGCCTGGAGGCCCTGAAGGACGTCCTGCGCGACAAGAGCACGGTCCTGGCCGGCCACAGCGGCGTCGGCAAGTCGGCTCTGATCAATGCGATCCAACCGGGCCTGAGGCTCAGGACCGGCCCGGTCAGGCAGAAGGGACGGCACACGACCACGAGCGTTTCGCTGTTGACGCTCGACATCGGCGGCTACGTGGTGGACACGCCGGGCATACGGGAGTTCACGCTGTGGGACATTGAGAAGCGGGACGTGGCCCAATTCTTCCCCCACATATGGGAGCTGTCCGCCGACTGCCGAATGCCCGACTGCGTGCACATGCACGAGCCCGGCTGTGCGGTGAAGGAGGCGGTCGAAGCCGGCGACCTGCCAGCGGACCGCTACGACAGCTACGTGAGGATCGTCGAGACCACCGAAGAGCAACAGGTGCCCCGGGAGACGGACGTCGAGAAGCCAACGGAGCAGATCGCCAGGGCGAAACGCGCGCCAAGCCGGCGCAAGCGAAGGCAGGACCTTCGCCGCATTGCCCGACGCGACATGGAAGACATCGAAGACGAGGAACTCGAGTAACCGGCGCCCTCAGCCGGGCCCGATGGCGTCCGGTCAGGCGTCGGCGTAAAGTCCCTTATCCATGATGTAGATGCGGACGGCGTCCGGCACCAGGTAGCGGACGGACTTGCCCTCCCCCATTCGACGACGTATTCGCGTGGCCGAGATGTCGAGCAGCGGAGCATCGACTTTCAGTTCGCGCACACGGTCCGCCCACGCCCCGCCGAACACGCCCTTCAGCCGGGTGAGCGCTTCCTCGACCGTGCGGCCGGGCCTGTCGAAAGCAATGATGTCCACCTCGCTGACTAACTCTTCGGCGCGCCACCACGTCTGGATGTCGTGGAGGCTGTCACCGCCCAGAACGAGGTACAGCTCGCCCCCCCGGTCCCGCCGAAGCTGCCTGACCGTCGTAAGGGTATAGGAAGGGCCCTTGCGCTCCATTTCGAGCGACAGCGACTTGAAGGCGGGGTTGCCCGCTATGGCCAGCTCCACCATGCGCATGCGATGGCGGGCCTCGGTCAGCGGGCGGCCCGACTTGTGGGGGGGACGGGGGGCCGGCACGAAGAGGACCTCATCCAGACCACGGTCCGAGCGCACCCGCTCTGCCAGGATCAGGTGCCCGACGTGGACGGGATCGAAAGAGCCCCCGAAGATGCCGGTTCGGGCCATCACCTTATTCCCGGAAGAGTCGAGATGGCCTTCAATTGCCCCAGCAGGGCGGGGGCCGCGTTGATGTGGAGCATGCTGGCGGCGTCGGAAAGGGCCGTGTCAGGGTCGGGATGGACCTCCAGAAACACGCCGTCCACCCCGACAGCGACGGCCGCCTGCGCCAGCGGGGGGATCATCTGCCGCTCTCCGCCACTCCGGAAACCGAGGGCCCCCGGCCGCTGCGTCGAATGCGTGGCGTCGAAGATAACCGGATGGCCGATGGTCTTCATGCGGACGATCGAGCGCATGTCCACGACCAGGTCGCGGTAGCCGAAGCACGTGCCCCGCTCGCAGAGCATCACGCGCTTATTGCCCATCAGAGTGACCTTCTCGGCCGCGCATTTCATGTCCTCGGGCGCCATGAACTGGCCCTTCTTGATGCTGACTGCAGCGCCCGTGCGCGCTGCGGCCACCAGCAGATCCGTCTGTCGGCACAGGAAGGCCGGTATCTGCAGCACGTCGACGACTTCGGCGACGACCGGGGCCTGGTCCGGAATGTGAATGTCGGTCAAGACGGGCACACCCACCTGCTCCTTGACCTGCCCCAGCACGCGCAGCCCCGCCTCCAGGCCCACCCCGCGAAAAGACGAGATGCTGGTCCGGTTGGCCTTGTCGAAGGACGCTTTGAAAACGTAGGGCAGCTCCAGCTCACCGCAGGTTTCTTTCATGCGGCCGGCCACGTCGATGCACAACTGCCGGCTCTCAATGGCGCAGGGCCCGGCCACCACCAACAGGGGGAGGCCGTCGCCGAGGGCAATCGAGTCGGTTATGTTGACTATTGCCATCGGGCAGGCTTCCTCCCCAAGCCCGGCATGGTCCTTGCGGCAGTTGCGCCCCCGGCGCAAGCAGCATACCAGATAGCTTGACACTGGTCAAACTTTCTGGTACCTTACGGCAAGAGCGGGTGTTACGGCACATCGCCAATATGGCCTTCCTGCTATGTCCTAAGTCCTTTCTCAAGGGACCATTATGACCATTGCTTCCACCAGGCGCGAACTGGACGACCTGCTGGCCGGTGAGCTCGGCCGCGAGAACCTCGACCAGTTGGTTCGACATGTCTACGATAGCTACTCGAGCGTCGACTTCACGGACAGTCGCATCCGAGAGTTGGAGGCGCAGGTCGAGGGAGCTTCCGGAGAGGAGGAGCGCGGCCCCCTGGAGAAGCTCGGCACATTGCACTTCGCCAGAGGCAACTACGCCGCCGCGGCGGAGCAACTGGAGAAGGTCCGCACTCGCAAGACGGCGGCCCATTTCCTCGGCCGTGCATACCTGAAGCTGGGCCGCGAACGGGAAGCCATCGAGTATCTGGAGAAGGGCCGCTCCGGCCAGGAGGATCAGGAAACCGACATCCTGATGATCGAGGCCTACTGCAACCTGCGCGAGTGCGAGCCCGTCGAGGAACTGCTGGCAGGCCTGCCGAACGATGAGGAGGCATCTGCCGACGTCCTCTACGCGAAGGGGCGCGCGGCTGAAGTCCAGGGGGAGTACGGCCGGGCGATGGAGTACTTCGAGGCGGCTCTGGACCGGGAGCCCGAGCACACCCGCAGCCTGTTCCGGCTGGCGCTCAACTGCGACCTGAACGGCGAAGACGATCGTGCCCGGGAGATCTATGAGCGCTGCGTCAACCTTCAGCCCACTTACGTGGGCGCGCTGATCAACCTGGGCGTCCTGTACGAGGACAGCGGGGATTACGAACAGGCGATCAACTGCTACAAGCGCGTCCTGGCCATCGAGCCCACCCACAAGCAGGCGCAGTTGTACCTCAAGGACGCGGAGTCGTCGCTTACGATGTACGTCGACGTCACCAAGCCACAGCGCCTGAGGACGATGGAGGAGATATTCGGCTTGCCCGAGGGCGGCCTGGAGGAGTCCGGCACATTGTCCGCTCCCATCGCGCGGGACAACGCGCTCGATGACCGCGAAGTGCAGGACCTCCTGGCCCGTTACCAGGCCACAGGCGCAAGGACCGGCCGCGCAATCAGCGCGCTCGAAGCCGGTGAAGATATACCGGTCCAGGAAAGGCTCAGCATGTCGGCCGAGGAGCTTGAGCTCTCGACCAGGGCCCGCAAGTGCATGGAACGATTGGGAGTTACGACGGTCGGGCAACTGATCCAACTGAGCACGAGACAACTGCTGGCCGTCCCCAATTTCGGCGCGACCAGCCTGAAGGAGATCGAGACAAAACTGGGCGCGCTTGGGCTCTCCCTCAAGAACGACTGATTCGGGATGATCGACTTGCTCCAGGGCGAACTCGTCTTCAAGAGCCCTGGCGCCGCCACCGTTCGCACGGCCGGTGTTGGCTTCCGTCTGCACGTTTCGCTCGCCACGTACGAGTCCCTGCCCAGGGTCGGCGCAGAAGTCCGGCTGCTGACCTACCTGCACGTACGCGCGGACGAGTTGAGCCTGTACGGCTTCGCCACGGAGGTGGAGCGCCAGCTCTTTCGCATGCTGCTGGGCGTCAGCCAGATCGGCCCGATGGTGGCCCTGCGGATCCTGAGCGGATGCTCGCCCGCCCAGCTCAAGCGCTACATCCTGGACGAGGACTTCGACGCCCTCAAGAGCATGGTCAAGGGCATCGGGGCCAAGACCGCCAGGCGGCTGGTGGCCGAGCTGCACGGGCCGGTCCAGGAGTTGGCCGTCGAGCCCTGGGAGGGGCCGGCCGGCCAGGTGGCTCGCGACGCCATCGCGGCCCTGGTCGCCCTGGGCGAGTCGCGCGCGGCGGCGGAGAAGGCCGTGAACGCGGCCGTGAAGAAGTTAGGCACGGAGGCAGACAGTCAGAGCCTGGTCGAGGAAGCGCTGTCTCACTAGCCGCACTGGGCTGGGAACGATCCGGGGCCAATGGCTGCCAGCAGAAACGAGAGCATATACTCGGGGTTCCCCCAGGACGACGAGCGCGCCCTGGACGGCATGTTGCGCCCTCGTTCGTTCGATGAGTTCGTGGGCCGGCCGAACACGGCCGAGAACCTGAAGACGTGGATCGAGGGGGCGCGGCTGCGCGGGGAGGCCCTGGACCACATACTGTTCAGCGGCCCGCCGGGCCTGGGCAAGACGACGCTCGCCTACATCATCGCCAACGAGCTCCAGGTGAACATCAAGCCGACCAGCGGGCCGGCCCTCACCAGACCGCGCGACCTGGTGGGTCTGCTGACCAACCTACAGGCGGGCGACATCCTGTTCATCGACGAGATCCATCGGCTCGACGTGCGCATCGAGGAGTACCTGTATACGGCCATGGAGGACTTCTTCGTCCCGATCATCATCGATCCCGGGCCGCACAGCCGCTCGGTCAGGATCGACCTGAGGCCCTTCACCCTGATCGGCGCGACGACGCGGGAAGGCCTGCTGTCTCCGCCCCTGCGGGGCCGGTTCCAGATCGCGGAAAGGCTGGACTTCTACACGCCCGAAGAGCTCACCTGCATCCTGAAGAACAGCGCCCGGGCTCTCAACATAGGCATTGACGACAAGGCAGCGGAGTTGATCGCCGGCCGCGCCCGCGGCACCCCTCGAGTTGCCAATCGATTCCTGCGCCGGATCCGCGACGTGGCTCAGACGCAGGGCGGCTCCTCGATCACGCGCGAGCTGGCCCTCGAGGGACTCGCTCGAGTGGGAGTCGACAGGCTGGGCCTTTCCGAGATGGACCGCCGGATTCTTCTGGCGCTGGCCCGTAACGCCGGTCAACCCGTCGGCTTGAAAACCATAGCCGCCGTCGTCGGCGAACAGGAAGACACCATCCAGGACGTCTACGAGCCGTTCCTGATCAGGGAAGGCCTCCTGGAGAGGACGGCACGCGGACGTGTCTTGACGGCGGCCGGGGCCAAGATAGTGCACGAACACCTAGGCGAGGATCAAGGCAGCGAAGGCCAGGGCGGCCTTTTCTGAGGTCCTCGCCGGCGTCCGGTCCGTGTCCTCATGCGAATCCTCTTGCACATCTGCTGCGCTCCATGCGCCATCGGCCCGTATGGGAACCTGGCGGACCTGGGCCACGAGGTCACGGGCCATTTCTACAATCCCAACATCCACCCGCTGATCGAGTTCCGCCGGCGGAAGAAGGCCCTGAAGGTGCTCCAGGAGCGGCTGCCGATCGGCGTGCTCTACGAGGAGGACTACGGGCTGGAGGAGTACCTTACCTCGGTCCGCTGGTCCGGCGTCGAGCGCTCGGAACGCTGCGCGGACTGCTATCGCCTCCGACTCGAGCGCACGGCGCGGGAGGCGGCGCGTCGCCGGTTCGACGCCTTCAGCACGACGCTGCTGGCCAGCCACCACCAGTATCACGACCTGGTTCGCAGCGTCGGAGAGGGATGCGGGGAACGGACGGGAGTCCCGTTCCTCTACTCCGACTGGCGGCCGCTGGCCGACGAAAGCCACCGACGCGCCGGGGAGATGCGGCTCTACTTGCAGAATTACTGCGGCTGCATCTTCAGCGAGTGGGAAAGGTTCAAGGACACCGCGCGCCACGTCTACAGGGGGTCCGGGCCAATTGAGGAGCCGTAACCGGGCGGAGCCATCGCGAGGAGGGCGTGATCAAGCGAACGCACGCTAGGGTCGCACGTGGCTTGGGCGGGGCGCTTCTCCTTGCCTTAATGGTGACCGGGCCCGTCCTGCTGCTTCTGTCGTGTCGGCCGGTCAGGCCGCGACGGCCGGTCGTCCTGCCGCCGGCGCCTGCAACCATAGACGAACCGCCGCTCATAGCCGTTCACCTGGCCAGATCGCAACGGGCGCTCTCGGCCGGGTGCGCCGGCGGGGGGACGTGGTACGGGGTGTCCGGCGGGAACCGGACGCTGGCGACCGGCGGCATTGGGCCATGGCACCTCGGCGCCGCGGGGGGGCGTCTGGCTTTGGACGACGAGCCCCAGCCCTGGGCGAAGATGGAACTGCACCCCGCCTCCGGCCCCTTCAGACTCGGCGCGCGCAACTACAGGGGCGTCCTGGCCATCGAAGCCGGATCCGACGGGGGCCTCCTCGCCGTGAACTTCGTCAGCCCTCGCGACTACCTGCGCAGCGTGGTGGGCAGCGAGATGTATCAGAGCTGGCCGCTGGACGCCCTCATGGCCCAGGCCGTGGCGGCCAGAACCTTCATGCTGTACGCCCTGAGAGACAAGGGATACATGGGCCCGCGCGACATGGCCTACCGCGGCACCGCCGCGGAGAGCGGTTCCACCGACCTGGCCGTGGAGCTGACGGCCGGTGCGATCCTCACCTACGGCTCGAGGATAGTGCCGGCGTACTTCCACAGCACGTGCGGGGGGCACACCGCTGCCGTTGACAAGGCGTTCGCCGAGGAGCCTATCCCCCCTTTGCAGGGGGTGCCGTGCGAGTGGTGTCGGCAGAGCCCCACTTACGAGTGGCAGGCGGACATCGCCGGTTACAGGATCTCCCAGGCGCTGCGGCAGCAGGGCGCAAGACCCGTGCGCACGATATCTCCCGTAGGCGCCGAGCCCGACGGCTACGCGCGCTATGTCGAGGTCAACGGGGCGCTGCGGCTCGGCGCGAACGCCTTCCGGTCCAGCGTTGGCTCGGCAACGCTGAAGAGTGCCCGCTTCCGCGTGGAAGCAAGAGACGGCCGCTTCCTGTTCCAGGGGAACGGCCACGGTCACGGCGTCGGCCTGTGCCAGTGGGGGGCGCGTGGCCTGGCGGCGGCCGGCAAGGACTGGCGAGAGATCCTGCAGTATTACTACCCGGGCGCGGTGCTGAGCAAGATCTACTGAGGCCGCAGGGGCTGTGCGGCGCGGGAGACGGTGGATCACGCTCGAAGGTCTGCTGCTGGCCTACTCCTCCCCTTCCACTGTGCCGCGCAGGGTGGCCTCGACGCCGCCTTCGGCGTCGCCTTCGACGGAGCCCACCTGGATGTCCAGATCCTCGCGGCGTTCGATCTTCGCGAGCGTCCCGTCTCGCACCCAAATGATGCGGTCGGAGGCGCTGAGCATCTTGATGTCATGGGTCGCCGTGATGATGGTCACGCCCTGCCCCCTGTTCATCTCGCCCAGCAGTTGGATGATCTCCTTGCCCGTAGCCAGGTCGAGGTTGCCCGTCGGCTCGTCGGCCAGAATGATGCTGGGGGAGTTGGCCATGGCGCGCGCGATGGCCACGCGCTGCTGCTGGCCGCCGGAGAGTTCGAAAGGCTTGTGGTCGTAGCGTTCGGCCAGCCCCACCTGGTCCAGAAGGTCCATGCCTTTGTCGCGGGCCTCGTCGGTGGTCAGCCCGGCGAACGTCATAGGCAGCGTGACGTTCTCCAGAGCGGACATGACGGGAATGAGGTTGAAGGTCTGGAAGATGTAGCCGATCTTGCGGCAGCGCAGCCAGGCCAGCTCGTAGGCGTCCAACTGGGCAACGTCCACTTCGTCGATGTAGACCTGGCCGCTGCTCGGCTTGTCCAGGGCGCCGATCATGTTGAACAAGGTCGTCTTGCCGCTGCCGCTCGGCCCCATGATGCTGATGTACTCGCCGGTCTGGATCTCCAGCGTGATGCCTTTGAGAGCGTGCACCTCAACCTTGCCCATTCGATAGACCTTTGTGACGTCTTTGGTGCGGACCACGACCTGCTGGCCCACGCCCGTCTCGACAGCCGTTGCTTCCGCCAAGGTCTTGCCTCCTCTCATTGTCCGACGCGGCCGAGGGCCTGCTCCGTCAACTCTTACGCCTCAACGCGCATGGCCTGCACCGGTTCCATCCGGGCAGCCCGTATGGCCGGATAGATGGCGGCGACGACGCTCAGCACGATCCCCGTGCCGACGGCGACCGCCCCCCAGCCCAACAGACCCAGGGTGGGGAAGTACCCCAGGGCCAGCCAATGCCCCTCCCCCGTCTGCACGTCCGTGATGTGGAAAGTGAACAACGCGCGGACGAAGGACAGCAGGAACCCGATCGCCGCTCCGAGCAGCGACCCGACCACGCCCTGCAGCGACGACTCTATGAGGAACAGCTTCACGACGAATTTGTCGAGCGCGCCCAGACACTTCATCGTGCCGATCTCGCGGAAGCGCTCGGTCACACTCATCAGCATTGCGTTGGTGATGCCCACGACGCAGACCATAAGGCTCAGCGTAACCAGCCAGACGCCTCGCATGTCTCCCTGCTGGGCGGCCCCGCCGGCGCCTTGAGTCAGCAGCCGGATCAGCAGGCCACCCCTGCCGCCCGGCTCTACCGCAGCTTCCACCGTCCCACCTCGCAGGAACCAGGACAAGACGTTGGGATCGGCCTCAGAATCGGGCGCCACGGCGTACCAGACCACCGAGCCTTCGCCAACATCCTGCCGCCAGCCCAGCGCTTGGCCGTCAGCAGTGGCCAGGGGCTCGGCGCCGGGCTTGCCCGACGTGCGGGCGAACGTGGCCCCGGGATGGTTCTGCCACAGGACCTGCCCCAGACGCTCGCCGGGCTCGATCCTGCTCCCCTCAGTCGAAAAGGTCCCACCGGCAAGCGTGCCCGGCAGCAGCCCGGCAAGCGAGTCCTGCCCGGCAGAGGTCGGCGTTTGAAGCCCCTCGGTGCCGTAGAGCAGGAGGAGGCCCCCTAGCTTGACGTAGTCCTCCAGGCCGCGGCCCACGTCGGGAGCAGAAGCCGCCTCCGGCAGTCCCACAAGAATCGTGGCTGCGGGCCCGTCCTGCCCGGACAACGATCCGACAATCGCTTCGGCGCTCGGCGCAATGGATTCGGCTCGGAACGCCTCCAGCGCATCCAGAAAACCCCGGATGCCGACCGCCGGAGTCGCACGCTCAGCGCTCGGCCCCCCTTCCGCCCTTGCCAACACGGCACAGCGCACGCGCACTCCGCCGCTGGCAATGGCCTCGGCCTCCAGGGCGTCCTGCACCAGCGGGTACATTGCATCGGTCGGCTTGACGTTGCGCAACGCTCGCGTGAAAACGCCTGAAGTCCAGACCGACGTCAGGAAGGCGATGGCCAGTATGATGCCGCTCATCGTGATGAGCGAGCGCCAGATGCGGATCTTGATGCCCTTCCAGGCGATCTCGAAAGCCTTGCTCAGAGGCAGTACGATCTGTCTTCCGATCCCCCGCCGTCCCTGTGGCAACACCTCATGACTATCTGCCACGGACATCCTCCGCAATCAGAAGCCAACTGCCGCACCGGACACGTTACCGGCCGGGCCGATCCGCCTCTTCGATGAGCAACCCAACGATCGAACGACCGGCGAGGGTCCGCAGAAAGGAACTCAGCGAGACTTCCGCCTCTCGGCGGTTCAGTTTAAACCTTTCTGCGAACTTATCAATCATATCCCGCACCGTGTGCGTTCCATCGCAAAGTTCTATTACGAACGTGCCGAGCTCGTCAAGTGCAACCTGCCTGTAAGGAGGAACCCGGAAGAACCGTGAGACCGTCCTCATCATCGCCGTGCTACGCCGCGGCACCTGGAGAATAACGGTCCCGTCGTCGGCCCTTTCGACCTTAACCCGGCGATCCAGGAAGGGCTTCGCCGAGAGGGACTGATCCCGGTCCAGCTCCGGATCCTTGCGCCTTTTCCTGCCGAAGGGCATCATGCCCCGATTATCGCGCCCCCGGCGCCCTTTCGCAACACCTGAAGCCGTCCACGGCGTCCGACAGGATGCCCACCTCGGACTCCGGTCCGTCAAAACAGCAGGCGAAAAGCCTGTTCGTCTCCTCGCAGTGCCAGACGGCGGCGCGGACGCTCCGCCTCCGCCCGAAGAGGCGCAACGGGTTCACCAGCAGCCAGGGGCGCCCTTCCAGCACGATGCCGGCGTGTCCCCTCAACTCGGCCTCGCGAACGGCGTAGGAGCGCCGCTTCAGTGCCTTGGCGTAGAACCGGGGAAACCACTCAGCCAGGCCCTTCTGTCCCAACACGACCTGGGCCAGGCTGACGCGGATGAACTCGAGTCTCGTCCGCCCCTGTCCGAACAACATGCGAATGCAGCCCGCCTGGAGGCCGTGCCTCAGGAGGCCGAACCCCGCGGGACTCCGGAATTCCACGTCGAAAAAGCTCCACAGGTGCACGCCCCCGTCGGAATGGTCCCTCAGAGATGCGAAGACGGTCCGCGCCAGGCCCTTGAGCGCCTCGTCCAGGCCGCCCAGGAGTTGCAGGTGCACGGCGCGGCCGCAGGCCGTGCACCGGCTCATCATCCCCATGCCCTGCCGGTCGGTCGCCCAGCGATAGCATTCCACCTGTTTCTCGGGAGGAGAGGCCAGCTTCAGCCCGCGTTGCGAGGAGAAATCCCTGCCCTGCTTGCGGGCCCTTTTGGCGAGCTTCTTCAGGTAGGCGGTCACCGTGTCGGCAGGCGGCCCCGCTTGCCGCGACGCATCCCAGCGCAGCTCCAGGCGCGTCGCATCCTCGTCCGCGAGCCTGACGTAGCCGCTCTGATGGCGGCCCTGTGTGAAGACAAGGTCCCACGCCGCGGGAACCGTCAGGTTGATCCCCTGCCACCCGAATGTCTTATACTCGCCGCCGGCGGGCGAGGCCTCAGCGGGAACCATACGAGTCAGTCCATCAGATCGATCACCGCGTCGTCTTCACTCTCCGCGATGTCGAACATCTTGTCGAACCGCATGATTTCGAAGATCTCATAGATACTGTCTTCGATATTGCAGAGCTTGAGCTGGCCGTCGGAGGCTTTGACTTTCTTCAGGAGACTGACCAGCTTGCCCATGACGGCGCTGCTCATGTACGTGACGCCCGTGAAGTTCAGCACGATCTTGCCCAGCTTGTACTCGTCCACGAGCGCGTCCAGCTCCTCCCCGAGCTGCTGAACGTTCGTCTGGTCGAGTATTCGGGAGGTCGCAAAGCTGACCACGGCCACCTGGTTCTGCTTCTGCACCTTGAGCAAGGAGTCCTTGCGCGTCGTCACCTCGTCCACCTCGACCACCTGCTCCTCGCTTCCGTCCGCTTTGCTCTCCCCGCTTCTCTGAAATCGGATAACGGACCCGCACTTCGGACACCGGCCCTTGTGCCCGATGTGGCGACTGTCGGTCAGTTTCAGCTTCTGCCCGCACTTCTGGCACTTTATGACGATTTCCTCTGCCATCTCCCCGAGTCTCCCACAGAACCGCTCCGAGTGTATGCGCGAGCTATTCTACGTATCTTCCGATGATGATGTCCAGTCTACTTCTGGTCTCTGCCGGGATCCGGTCCGGTGAGGTGACAATAGCATCTCGGAGGGCATCCCGACAGGCACAAGCGCGCTTCGAGGGCACCGTTTGCACCAACGTCCTGAGTATCTGCTGGGCCATGGCGGCGTTACTCCGCAGGTTACCCAGCAGCAGTTCCACGGATACCTCTTCCTCGGCCTCGTGCCAGCAGTCGAAATCCGTCACAAGGGCCAGACTAGCGTAACACATCTCCGCCTCGCGGGCAAGCTTTGCCTCGGGCATATTCGTCATGCCGATGACGCTGACTTCCCAGGAACGGTACAGATGCGACTCGGCCCGAGTGGAGAAGGCCGGCCCTTCCATACAGACGTACGTCCCCCCCGGCCAGACGATCGCGCCGGAGGACTTCGCCGCCTGGAGCAATGCGCCGTGCAGTTCGCGACAGACGGGGTCCGCAAATGAAACGTGCGCCACCACGCCGTCGCCGAAAAAGGTGTCCGCACGACCCCGCGTGCGGTCGATGAACTGATCGGGAAGCACCACGTGAAGGGGGTGGATCTCCTCCCTCATGCTGCCGACGGCGGAGACCGCCACAAGGCGCTCGACTCCCAGCTTCTTGAAACCGTAGATATTGGCCCGGTAGTTCACTTCCCCGGGCAGGAGCGTGTGCCCCCGGCCGTGCCTGGCCAGGAAGACGACCGGCCGCCCGTCCATCCGTCCCAGCACGTAAGAGTCCGACGGCTCCCCGAAGGGCGTCTGGACCTCCGCTTCCTGCCGGACCTCCATCCCCGCCATCTGGTAGAGGCCGCTGCCCCCAAGGATGCCAAGCGAACCGTCCATCTACGCCGACCTCCGCTGCAAGACCGATCGACACATGGCGGGAAGAGCCGCACAACGCATCGGCCTTGAAAGCGCCGAAGCCGCATTGTAACCCCTCCTGGGGCACAGTCAAGCACCGGCCGGCGGCAGCTCCACAGCCGCTGGCCCATGGGCACGGAAGTCCCCGGGCGGACCGGGCAAAGCGCGCCTTAGGACTTGAAGGCCAGGTTCCTTGCGGTTATAATGCGCCACACGCTGAAGTCGATTCGGGTCTGCATCTGGCATGGAGACTGGCGACGAAAGGAGGAGAGGCAGACATTGCGCTTACGGGCGCCGCGGTTCGGCGGATGCGGCGGCGTAGCTTGGCGTTAGGCTGGTGTTCCATACTACACAGTGTTTTGCCCGGAGGGAGTCGATGAAGAAGGGGCTGATAGCCGTAATCGTCATCGTAGTGATCATCGTCGTGGTGATCATCATCGCCGGCGGCAATGGAGAGAGAACAGAGCAGCCCATAGGGCCCCCTGCGGGGGCCGCTGGGGGACCGGCCGCCGCGGGCCAGGATCGGAGGCAGCTGCAAGAGCCACAGATTCCGGCCGAAGACATAGAAGCCATGGACGCGGCACGGCGCGCCTCGGAGGAAATGGCGCGTCAGGCTGAAGAGCGTGGCGCGCCCGCGCGGTAGTGTTCCGTTGCTGAGCTGAGCACCGACTGATTACAGATGACTCTCTGAACGCATCGGCCCGCACGGGGTCGCCTCGATGGTTGGCTGAGGGCGGCCTTGTGCTGGCGAGAGTGGCGTTCGTGTTACGCGGCTGTATGACTCAGGCGCGGAGGCGTGGCCTGTTCCGGCGGCTGGGTTGCGCCTCCGTGCCGCAGTCGGGCTGCCGCTTGACATGTCCGGCAAACGTCGCCGTGTCATCTGCGGCACGACTCGAAGGGAGACAACGCGGATGAAGAATCGCTGGCTTAGGTGGTTCGTGTGCGTCTTGGTCATTGCAGGCATGGCTCTGTCGGCCGGTTGCTCCAACGCGTTCTCGGCGGAGCGCACGCGCCGCCGCGAGTACGTCGTGGACACCGACCTGGACGGTATCGTGGACGACCTCGACTGGGCTCTGGGGCTGGACGGACCCAGCATGATCTACGACCATAGCACGACTCCGTACAGGTCCGGGCGGCTCGCTCACTAGGGCTTGTTCTGACTCCCCCTGCTTCCGGCTCCTGCAGATGGGGCAGTGCAGCTACGCCACTGCCCGTTGATGGTTGTGGCCTTCACGGCGTTCTCCCCTTCCCGTGCTCGCAGTTCATGCAGATTGTCTGCCACCTTGGGGCTTCCCGGCCTCCAGGCAGGCGCACCCGCCGGCTATCAGCAGGCGCTTGCTTCGACTCGTCCCAGGGAGACTCAGTGGGGTACGTCTGGCCTGACATCGCGACGGTTCGCTGCCTGACCTCTTCGCCCTCCAGGGGGCCACGCCTTGAGGAGCGCCGATGAGCTCGGACTTCGTGGAGGAGCTCAAGCGCCGGGCGGCTGAGGTGTGTCGCACCATCGTGTACCCCGAACCCGGCGATCCCCGCATCCGCCAGGCCGTCGAGCGCGTCGCCGAACAAGGCATTGCAGAGCCCTTGCTACTCGGACCTTCGGCTGAGCTGCCGACCCGCGCCATTCCCGGCGTCAGGGCGTTGTCCATCGAGGACTCGGAGCGTCAGGAGCGGCTCGCGCAGGACTACGCGCGCCGTCGCCAGGTGAAGGAAAGCCTGGCAGCCCGCCTGGTCCGCAGGCCGCTGATTCACGGCGCGATGATGGTTGCGCTGGGCTACGCCGACGGCATGGTGGCCGGCATTGCCCACCAGACCGGCAGCGTCATCCAGGCGGCGCAGCTCTCCCTCGGCCTTCGCGAAGGCATCCGCCGGCCATCCAGTTGCTTCATCATGGTGTTGCCGCGGCTGGGGGACCGCCGCGACGTGGCGCTCGTGTTCGCCGACTGCGCCGTCAACGTCGAGCCCGATGCCGAAGATCTGGCAGACACTGCGCTCGCCAGCGCCGAGACGGCCCGCGTCTTCTTGCGTCAGGTCCCGCGGGTCGCTATGCTCTCGTTCTCCACGGCAGGGGGCGTCGGTCATCCCAAGGTTGACCTGGTCCGCCGTGCCGTCGAACTGGCCCGCAGCAGGCTGAAGGAAGGCTTCGTGGAAGGGGAACTGCAGTTCGATGCCGCGCTCGTGCCGGAGGTGGCCCGCATCAAACTCAAGCGCGAGACCGAGGTGGCGGGAAGGGCCAACGTTCTGGTCTTTCCGGACCTGAACGCCGGCAACATCGCCTATAAAGCCGTCCAGTACACGGGCGGCGCCCACGCCATAGGACCGATCCTCCAGGGCTTCAGCAAGCCCGTCAACGACCTGTCTCGCGGCGCCAGCGTGGAGGACGTCATCGCCCTGACCGCCGTGACCGCGCTGCAAGTGTGAGGCATGAAGGTACTGGTCATCAACGCCGGCAGCTCTTCGCTGAAATGCACCCTCTTCGAAATGCCCCGAAGGCAAGCCCTGGCCGACGGCATGGTCGAGAAGATCGGCGAGGGAGACGCCATCATGTCGTTTTCCGCCGCCGGCGCAGACGTCGAGGAGCCCTGCCAGGCAGACGAGCACGCTGAAGCCTTGCAGATCCTGATGGATCGCTTTCTGGACGCAGATCTGCGAATACTGAGCGCTGTGGATGAGATCGGCGCGGTCGGACATCGGGTCGTCCACGGCGGCGAGAGCTCGGACAGCACCGTAGTGACCGAGGATACGCTCCGGCTGATCCGCGACAACGCGGTCCTGGCGCCCTTGCACAACCCGCCGAACCTGGCGGGAATAGGAGCCGCCCTCCGCATGCTGCCGGACAGGCCGCAGGTGGCCGTCTTCGACACCGCCTTTCATACGTCCATGGCCCCCGAGGCTTATCTATACGCCCTCCCCTACTCCCTTTACCGGGAGCGCCATGTGCGGGCCTACGGCTTCCACGGCACGTCGCACCGATACGTCACGTCGCGCGCGGCCGGCATTCTCGGCCTGCCGCCGGACCAAATAAACGCCGTGACCCTCCACCTGGGCAACGGGTGCTCGGCAACGGCCGTCAGGAACGGCCGTTCCGTGGACACCAGCATGGGCATGACGCCGCTTCAGGGGCTGGTGATGGGAACGCGCAGCGGGGACGTGGACCCGGGCCTGTTCTACTTCCTCACGCAGTGGCTGAGCCTGGCTCCGGCCGAGGTCTACGAACTGCTCAACCGCCAGAGCGGCCTGCTGGGCCTCAGCGGCGTCAGCAACGACGTGCGCGAGATACTCGAAGCGGCCCACGCAGGAAACGCACAGGCAGACGTCGCGCTGGACGTCTTCGCCTACCGCGTGCGCAAGTACATAGGCGCTTACTTCGCCGTGTTGGGGCGCGTGGACGGCGTGGTTTTCACGGCCGGCATCGGCGAGAACTGCGCCGAGCTGCGGCGGCGCATATGCGCGGGTCTCCAGCATCTGGGCGTCATGCTGGATGAGGCCAGGAACGCCGAGGCTGTCGGCCGGGAAGCCGTCATCAGCACCGAGGACTCGCCTACGGCCGTCCTGGTCGTCCCCACAAACGAAGAGCTTCAGATCGCCATCGAAACCTATGAGATCGCCACGAGGGAAGAGACTCAATGAAGATCATTCTGTTCGAGGACGAAGGCTTCGACCGCCTCTACCCCCTGACCTATCTGCGCCCTGTCTACGAGCTGCGCTGCGGCGCGCTCAGCCTTCGCGAGAAGGTGCAGATGAAGTTCCCCGGCTGCCGGCTTTCCCTGGAGACGAGGGATGTCCTGGACGCCGTCGCCAAAGAAACCTACGGCGCCGACGCCGTCAATGCCGGCGAGCGCCTGGCCGCCGACGATGACCTTCTGTTGATCAACGCCGGCGCAATTCTCAAAGGCTCCGCGGACTCCTACGCGGCAGAGCAGAAGGTGGCCGCCACGCCCGAGGGGGAAGTCGTCTGGGCCTATCTGAATGAAGACTTCGTGGCCGGGCAATCGGCCGGATCGGCCCGCGAGCTGGCCGCCCTCGCCGCAGACGAACTGGGCACGCAGACCTGCGACGACCTCCTCATGAGGTACCTCTGGGATCTGATCGGGCAGAACCCGGCCGAGATCGAGGCGGACTTCGCGGCCTGCTACGGAGCCGCTATGGAAGGCCACCTCGACGAGCGCGCGGGCGTCTGGGGCGACAAATCGAACCTGCACGTCGGCCGGGGCGCCGAGGTGGAACCGTGCGTCTTCATCGACTGCCGCGAGGGTCCCGTGGTCATCGCCGAGGGGGCCGTGGTGCACGCGCATTCGAGCATACACGGGCCGGCCTTCATCGGCCCGAAGACGCACCTGTTCGAAGCGCGCATTCGAGAGGGCACTTCCCTCGGCCCGGTCTGCCGCGTCGGCGGGGAGGTAGAGGAAAGCATCATCCACGGCTACTCGAACAAGTACCACACGGGCTTCCTTGGCCACAGCTACGTGGGCGAGTGGGTCAACCTGGGCGCGCTCACGACCAACAGCGACCTGAAAAACGACTACGGCAGCGTGACCGTCTACCTGAACGGCAAGCCGACGGACACCGGCTCGATGAAGGTCGGCTCCTTCATCGGAGACCACACCAAGACCAGCATCGGCACGCTCTTGAACACCGGATCGGTCGTGGGCATAATGTGTAACCTTCTCGGCGGGTCGAGGATTCTGCCGAAGTACGTCCCGTCGTTCTGCTGGTTCCTGGAAGGCAGAATCAACAAGGGACTCGGGCTGACGATGGCCCTGGAGACGGCCCGCGCGGCAATGGGCCGGCGCGGCGTCGAGTTGACTGACGCGGCGGCCAGACTCATCGAGTATACTGAGGAATTGACGCGCGCCGAGAAGATGGTAATCGTCAAGAGGGAAAGACGAAAGGCGTTTCGTTGAGGCATCCGCTGTAAGAGGTCTGCCATGGAGAAAGAGGAAATACTGGGGAGGGTCAGCGAGGTAGTGAGCGAAGTGCTGGGCGTGAACGTCGAGGACGTGACGCCTGATTCGCGGTTCGTTCAAGACCTGGGGGCCGAGTCCATACAGAGTGTGGAGCTCGTAGCCGCCTTCGAGGAGGAGTTCGAGATCGAGATGGACGAGGAAGCCGCTCTCCAGGTCCAGACCGTTAGTATGGCGGTCGACTTCATCTCGCGCGTTATCGAGGAGCAGGGCGACTGACGCCAGCGCGGGGCGATTGCCCGCCGGGGCGTTCGGCCCGCCTGCTCTTCCGCCCTTTCCGCCGCTGATGCGGCTCAACATCACCGCAGCCAAGGAGCACAGATGGACGTCCTCATCGTCAAGGATTACGAGGGAATGAGCGAGCGCGCCGCTGACATCGTCATCCGCGCCATGCGGGAGAAGCCGGACCTCGTGCTTGGCCTCGCCACCGGCAGCACCCCCGAAGGCCTCTACCGGGACCTTATCAAGGCGCACAAGGAGGACGGTGTCGACTTCTCGCCCGTCGTCTCATTCAACCTGGACGAATATGTCGGTCTGGGGCCGGACCATCCCCAGAGCTACCGCTACTTCATGAACGAGAAGCTATTCGACCACATCAACATCAAGCCCGAGAACACGCACGTGCCCGACGGCATGGCCGAAAGCCTGCGCCGCTACTGCGCCGAGTACGAGAACATGGTAGACGAGGCGGGCGGCATCGACCTCCAGGTCCTGGGGGTCGGCCGGGACGGGCACGTCGCCTTCAACGAGCCGGGCACGTCCCTGGGCTCCCGCACGCACGTGACCGGGCTGACCAGAGAGACCATCGAGGACAATTCGCGCTTCTTCGACAGCCCGGACGAAGTGCCCCGCTTCGCCGTCACCATGGGGATCGGCAGCATCCTGGACGCACGCAAGTGCCTCTTGCTCGCCAGCGGCGCCAACAAGGCCGACGCCGTCAGGGCCGCCATCGAGGGGCCCGTCACCAGTGCCATTACGGCATCGGCCCTCCAGTTGCACCCGGACACGGTGGCCATCGTGGACGAGGCGGCCGCCGCCAGGCTGGAGCGCGCGGACTTCTACCGCTGGCAGCAGGAGAACTGGGGCCTGATCGCCGATAGGCTCTAAGGACCCCCAACAGAACTCCCGACGCGCCGGCTCAGGGCGTGCACGAGATGAGGCCGCGCCCCTCGTCCACCTCGAAGTGCACGGGCAGGAACTGCTCGATGACCCA
>CAYUDW010000004.1:0-9113 GCA_964442595.1 uncultured candidatus Brocadiaceae bacterium | reverse complement strand
GGCCGCGCCCCTCGTCCACCTCGAAGTGCACGGGCAGGAACTGCTCGATGACCCACATGTTGGTCCGGCAGTGGTCCGTGACGCCGGCAACGCTCACGCACGAGGCCCCCTGCGCCAGCGCCAGGTAGGGCAGGATCTGATCCGCCATGTGCGCGTCCAGGCAGGCGCCGGTCTGCATGGCGCGCTTGAGGAGCCCCGCCGCCTCGCGCCCCACTTTCTCCGCGGGCTTTCCCCGCTCGCCGAGCGCCGACGCCCCCAGGCGGCAGTCAGCGTACTCCGCCGTCAGGTGGATGGCGCTGCCGATGGAGCGTGACTGCACGTAGTCGAAGTCGGGTGCGTCCATCGCGACGACTTGCTCCGCTCCCTCCAATTGCCTTTCCGCCACGCGCGCCTTTGCCAGCTCCGTAGTGGCGATGCTGCGCGCGCGGATGCGCTCCAACTCGCCGCGCTCGGTCAGCACGAGCGGCGTTGGCGTCCCCGGACCGACGCGGACGCACACGCGGCCCCCGCCCTTGGGGTAGAAGCCGGGCTCCGCCTCGAGCAGCTCTGCCTGCACGCCCACGCGGCCTATGTGGTAGCAGAACACGCGCTGGAAGTAGTCGATGGTGGGCGACCAGTTCACGTGCGTGCCGCCGCTCACCGCCACCTCAACGCGACGCCCTGCCACGGCCAGCGGGATCATCATGCCCTGAAGCACAAGCGTGACGGCGCCCGCGGTGCCGACCGCCACGGAGATAGTCTCGGGGGGATCGAGCGGGCCGGGGGCGAACGTTAGCTCCTGGGAGCCGATGCGTGCGCCCTCCACCGCCGCACTGCAGATCTGCGCCAGGCCGTTGACCCCGCTCAGATGCTGCGCGGCGAGGCCCGGCTTGCGCCGGCCCTTGCGGATGTTGACGATCCGGCAGGGGGTCCCGGTGGCCGCAGAGAGGCCGAGGGCCGTCCGCAGTATCTGCCCGCCCCCTTCCAGGTAGCTGCCGTCTATATCGATGGGCCGCATGCGACTGCCTCCGAGCCAGAGACGAGGCATTATAGAAGCGGGGTCGCCTGCCGCACAACGCCGCCCATGTGTTTTGCAGCGGGCCGCCGGGCCTGCTAGAATCCGGCCCCGGGAGGAACGGGCATGAAGTGCGTTACACTCGGCAGAACGGCCGCGCAGGTCTCGCGCATCGGGTTCGGCGGCTATCCCATCTGCGCCAGGAACCTGGCCATGGGGTGGGACCCCTACACGGACGAGGGACGGGCAACGGCCATCCGCACGGTCCACCGAGCCCTCGAACTGGGCATCAACTACGTCGACACGGCGGCCGCCTACGGCGACGGGCACAGCGAGAGCATCATCGGGGAGGCGATTGCCGGACGGCGCGACGAGCTGTTCATCGCCACGAAGGTCGTCCTCGGCCTGGACCGCGAAGGCACGATCAAGAGCGTGCACGACTCGCTGCGCCGGCTCGGGTGCGAGCACCTCGACCTGATCCAGTTCCACGGCGGCGTCTACACGGACGAGGTCACGCGCCGCACACTCGAAGACGGGCCGATGGACGCGCTGATGGAGCTTCGCCGTCAGGGGAAGGTGGGCTTCATCGGCGCGACGACGGAGGAGCCGTTCAGCCTGCTCCCGCTGATGGAGACCGGCCTGCTGGACGTCGTGCAGCTCCGCTACAACCTGATCTACCAGTCGGCCGCCCATCACGCCCTCGACAGGGCGCGGGAGAAGGACATGGGCGTGACGCTGATGCGGCCGCTGACCTCCGGCATCCTCCAATACCTGGCCGGCAGGCTGCTGCCCGAACTGGAGTCCGGCTGCGACCTCTACGAGGCGTGCCTGAAATACGTGCTGGCCGACTCGCGCGTGCACGTGGCGAACGTCGGGATGCGATGGCCGGAGGAGGTCGAACGCAACGTCAGGCTGGTCGACGAGTTCGAACCGCCCTTCGACGTGGCGGACCTGCCCCGGGGAACCAACAAGGTCTACGACGCCCAGGACGCGGAGCGCGGGCAGTCTGCCCCCTGAGCTGCCGCACCGCCTGCACCGGAAAGGCATGCAATGACCAACGCGAATGGACCGCGCAGGATACTGATGGGGCCGGGGCCGAGCAACTGCCATCCCGGCGTGCTGGAGGCCATGGCGCAGCCCCTGCTCGGCCACCTGGACCCGGACTTTCTGACCATCATGGACGAGACGCAGGAACTCCTCCGTCAGGTCCTGAAGACACGGAACCGTCTGACGCTGCCCGTGTCGGGCACCGGGAGTGCGGGCATGGAAACGTGCCTGTGCAACCTGATCGAGCCGGGCGACCCCGTGCTGGTCTGCATCAACGGCGTGTTCGGCACCCGCATGGCGGACATCGTGCAGCGCCTCCGTGGGGAGTTGCACACGATCGAGGCCGAGTGGGGCCGGCCCCTCGACCCGGAAGCCGTCGAGGCGGCCGTGCTCGGATGCAGCCCCAAGCTGGTCGCCATCGTGCACGCGGAGACCTCCACGGGCGTGCTTCAGCCGTTGGAGGACGTGAGCCGCATCGCCCACGAGGCCGGCGCCCTGCTGCTCGTCGACGCCGTCACCTCCCTGGGCGGCTGCAACGTGGACACGGACGGCTGGCAGATCGACGCCGTTTACAGCGGCACGCAGAAATGCCTGAGCTGCCCGCCCGGGCTGGCGCCCGTCTCCTTCAGCCGGCGCGCGTTGGAAGTGCTGGACGCCCGCCGGGAGAAAGTGTCGAGCTGGTACCTCGACATGAGCATGGTCAAGAAGTACTGGGGTTCCGAGCGGACCTATCACCACACGGCGCCGATCTCGATGATCTACGCCCTGAACCGGGCGCTCAAGGTGGTCCTGGAGGAGGGCCTGGAGGCCCGCTTCGCGCGCCACCGCCGCAACCACGAGGCGCTGGTGGCCGGGCTGGAGGCCATGGGCCTGGAGATGCTCGTCGACGAGCCCTACCGGCTGCCCATGCTGAACGCCGTGCGTATCCCCAACGGCGTGGAAGACGGGGCCGTGCGGCGCGTACTGCTGGCGGAGCACAACATCGAAATCGGCGGGGGGCTCGGCCCGCTGGCCGGGCGGGTCTGGCGTATCGGCCTGATGGGCCACTCCAGCACAGCAGAGAACGTGCTGCTCCTGCTCGGCGCACTCGAGGAGATATTGCAGGCGCAGGGAGCGGAGGTCCGCAACGGCGGCATGGAGGCCGCCAGGGCCGTGCTCGACAGCCCCTGAGCTGAGAGGCAAGGAGGCGGCATGCGCATAGTGGTGAGGCACGTCCGACCCGAAGGGGGCGGGGGCGACATGCGCCGCGTGGGCGTCGTCTTCCCTGCCTACAACGAGGAGCGGCACGTGGCGGAGGCCGTCCGGGCCGCGCTCTCAGTCGGCGTCGGGCGCGTCGTATGCGTGAACGACTGTTCCACGGATGCCACGGGGGGAATCGTCGACAGGCTGGCGGCGGACGAGGCCATCGAGGCCGTCCATCATGCCGTCAACCAGGGCAAGCAGGCGGCCGTCAAACATGGGCTGGAGGCAATCCTGCGCCACGCGGACATCGAGAAGGTCGCCGTGCTGGACGCGGACATGCAGGACGATCCCGCCCACCTGCCGGGCGTCTGCCACCCGGTCGGCCGTTACGACGTGGCGATCGGCTACCGCGGGCGCGGCGACATGCCGCCCCACAGGCGCCTGGCCAACGCCCTGGCCAACGCGCCCTACCAGCTTGCGGCCGTCCGGATCCATGACGTCCAGAGCGGCTACCGGGTCTACACCCGGGAGGTGGCCGATTACCTCGCCCGGCGCCTGGCGACCCGCGGCCGCTACACGTTCGAGCACACGTCGATGCTGTTGTTCGGAAGGCTGGCCGCGGAACGCAGGCGCGACGTCCGGATCGCCGAGGTCGCCGTCCCGTACGCCTACGCGGACGCCAAGAGCAGCATCAGGCTGAAGGACGACCTCCAGCTCGCCTGGGCGGCCATCTACCACGCGGCAGCGCTGGCCCGACTCCAGCGGTAGAAGGAGCGCCGGTGAACGCGCGCAAGGGCATCTGGACGGCGCTCAAGGTGCTGGCCGTGCTGCTCGTGCCCGTCCTGCTCTGGCTCGTCCTGAGCCACATCGGGTTCGGCAGGATCATCGAGGCGATGCGCCGGGCCAGCGCCCGGGCAATCCTGACGGCCGCCCTGCTCTACCTGGCCGTCTTCGTGCTGTGGACTCTCCGCTGGCAACTGCTCATGAAGCGGGAGGAGCGAAAGAGCATCGCCGTGCTGCTGCCCATCTACATGGCCGGCATCTTCGGCAACGTGGTCACCCCCGGCGCCCGGGTCGGCGGCGAACCCATCAGGGCCTTCTACATGAGCAGGGCGTTCGGCGGAGAGAAGAGCGCGCATCTGGGCACGCTGCTGGTAGACAAGCTCGGCAACGGGGCCGTCTTCACCCTGTTCCTTGTGGCCTCCGTCATCTTCATCGCCCTGTCCATCCCCCTGGGGCCCGCGGTGAGGGCGGTCCTGGCCGGCGCCGTCTTGCTGGCCGTGGCCGTCATCGTCGGGGGACTGCTCGTCAGGGGCAAGGCGAAGCTCAGATCGCGCCTTCTTGCCAGGGTCCTCCCAGCCCTCTACGGGAGCGCCTTACTCCGGTTCGTGCGCGTCACGTTCCCCACCTACGATCACTTCGAGAGCTACGTCATCCGCAAGCTCGAGAATGTATTCAGGCCGATAGCTCGCGCGGCCGGCAGCCCGAAGGCGCTGACGAAGATCCTGCTGATCTCGGCCGTCTCCTGGCTGCTGTTCTACCTGGCCCACTACGTTCTCTTTACGGAGCTCGGCGTGCGGATCGGCTTCGTGAAGGCGGCCGTCATCGTGACCGTGGCGCACTTCTTCGGTGACGTTTCCTTCGCGCCCGGAGGGGCGGGGTTCACGGAGACGGCGATGATCGGTCTGTGCGCGGCCTACGGCGTGGACGCCGATGCGGCGGCCGCCGTGACCCTGATCAGCCGGGGGGTGTTCTACGTCCACGGACTCGGACTGGGCGGGCTCTGCCTGGGGGCGCTGGCCGCACTGTACGGCCGCCGCGCACGGGAATAGCCCGGCGGCCACCTGCCCTATTTCATCGTGCCAAGAAGGGCTGCGTTGAACGCCAGGAAGGCGGCGGGCACGTCCCCGTAGCCCTCGACGCGCACCTCGTCTCCGCCGAACACGGCCGCCAGGCCATAGCCTCCGAGGTGGGGGACGGCCTGCTCGATCAGCGGCTGAAAGGCCTTGCCCTCTCCGCGCCCTCTCGTCCGCACGATCGCCATCACAAGTTCCCTCAGCCGCCGAGTATCCACGTAGAAAAGCGCGTTCACCTCCGAAGGCAGTTGCGCCAGGACGGTCCCGTACTGCTCGTCGCGGGCCAGCACGCGACCGTCGGCAACAGCGCGAACGGAGTCTTTCAGCCAGTCCGCGCTCTCCGAACAGACCAGGAAGCGATCCAGAATCGCCAGGCAGAGCCGGGACTGCTCGATGGCGTTCGCCAGCGTGTAGACCTCTGCGTCCCGATACTGCTCGGTGGTCAACTCCCAGCCCGCCTGCTGAGCCTGAGGCGAGGCGGCGAAGCGCCGGATGATGTCGCGCACTGCGTCGGCGTCCCTGACGCCAAACCCGAAGATACGGGCGACATCCTGCTTCCGCGGAGCCGCGCCAGCCGGCAGAGCCGCCATGTCAGGCAGCCGCACGGCCACAAAGACCTCGTTGCCGATCGCCGGCATAAGCTCCCCTTCAACGTCGACGCCGAAAACGAGGCCCACGCTGCCCATCTGCTGCCTGAACTGCTCGAGGCCGGGCTCCCCTCTCGTGCGGCGCACGACGTCCTCGATCAGCTCGTAGAACCGTTCACCCGACTCGATCTGCCACGCCGCCATCAGCGCATACTCCGGCGGGATCACCGAGGCGCATCCCGACGCGCCGGGCTCGAGCGACATGACCGAATTCAGGATGCCGCCTGCATCTGACTCGACCCGAGCCACCACGGTGTCCTTGAAGCCGCCCGCCGCAACCTCCGTTGTGGCCCGGACGTCCCTGACGCCGGCGATCCCGGATGCCCGGAGCCTCTCCGCCTGGCCGGGTTGGCCCGTCGCCCGGGCAGCCGCCCACACGGGCTCGAGATTCAGGAAGACCGAGCTCACCGTGCGGTCCGAGTCCTCTGCAGGGGCCCATTCAGGCATGGAACGCGACGGGCTGAACCTATCGACCGCCTTCGCAGTGCCGAGGACGAGGACGTCGTCCACGACGCGGACGTAAACCGACTTCGCACCCTCCCACACGTGCAGGAGCGCGGCCTCGCCCGCTCCTTCAACTCCGACAGACAGCCGGACGTTCGCGGCCTGCAGACGTGGGATGACGCGCTCCTCGAGAGCCTTCCTGACCATCGCAGCGTCGTCGCCCAGGGACCAAACCAGCGCCACGGACGGCTCCTCGCCGGGCGCCGCCGAGGGCGGGAAGACGACCAATGCAATCTCCCCCTTCAGAAGGCGCTCGACCGTCTCCTCGGAGAAGTCGGCAAGAACAGCGGCGCCGAAGCACAACGCGCTCCGCCTGAGCTCCAAGATGCTGTCCAGAAGGGGCGACTGCCGGACCTGCCGTCCGACCCTGGTCTCTGCGAACGCTTCCAGGGCTCCGGACATGTTGTGGAAACGCCACACCACAAGCGGTTTCTCGGTCAGCATCGGGAGGACGGGGCCCGCATCCGCCCTTGCTCCCGCCGCGTGGGCCGCAAGCACAAAGCCCAGGGCGACGGCCGCCGTCAGAACCCAGCGCGTCTTCAGCCCTCTCGAGCGCTCCATAGATGCCTCCGATTCGCAGGGGTTGGGGTGCCAGTTCGAAGTCACTTGTGCAGCCGTGTCGGGCCCGCCGACTCTTTAGACGGACGCCGGGACCGGCTCATTAACGATCAGGTGCGATCAGCTTCCGCCCCCGACCGCCGAGAGCGCCGCGCGCCGGACTTCGCGCAGGGAGACATCGTGCGCATCGGCCAGGGCCCTGCAGTCCTCGTACTCCGGCTCGCAGCGAACGGCTTCGTCCCCAAGGTAGGCGATCTTGACCCTGACCTCGCCCCACGCGGTCTCCACAACGACCGTCTCCCGGCGCAGCTTGGAGCGCTGCCACAGGGAACGGCGCACGCCGAGAGTGGACGTATGCCGCCACAGCAGGCCCTCCATCGGCGCAAGCGCCTCCGGCGGGCACAGGACCGTGAGCAGCACGCCGGGCCGGTTCTTCTTCATCTGGACCGGCGTCGTGAAGGCGTCCAGCGCGCCGGCGGCCATCAGTTTCTCGGTGCAGTAGCCGATCTCCTCGCCCGTCATGTCGTCCAGGTTCGCCTTTAGCACCCAGACGTGGTCGGCTTCGGTCTGGCCGGTCGGCTGCGTGGAACCGACGGCCAGCCGCAGCAAGTTGGGCAGGCTCTCGAAGTCGCGGCTTCCCGCCCCGTAGCCCACGGCGTCGACCGTCATCTGGGGCCAGTGAGGCGAGGGTTCGCCCAGGGCCTTCAGTATGGCTGCACCGGTTGGCGTGGTCAGCTCGAAGTCCACGGGCCCTCCCGCAGTGGGCAGCCCCTTGAGCAGCTCCGCCGTAGCCGGCGCCGGCACGGGCAGCACGCCGTGCGCCGCTCGAACCGTTCCGCCGCCCAACATGACCGTGGAGAACTTCAGCGCGTCTATGCCCAGCTCTCGCAGGCCGACCACCGTACCCACAATGTCGCAGATGGCATCGACGGCCCCGACCTCATGGAAGTGGATGCTGTCCACGTCCGTGTCATGGACCTTCGCTTCCACCTCGGCCAGCGCGCGGAAGACGGCCGAGCTCCGCTCGACCACCTCGTCGGGCAGGCCACCGCTCTCGATGACGGCCAGCACGTCGGCCAGGCCGCGATGGGGGTGGTGTTCGTGCTCATGCAGCTTCACGCGCACGTGCGTGGCAGCCATGCCGGCCCGGACGACGGGCTCGGCCTCCAATGAGTAGCCGGAGAGCGGCAGGCCGGCCAGCGCGTCGCGTATCGCGTCGAGCGGCACACCGGCGTCAACGATGGCTCCCAGGCACATGTCGCCGCTGATGCCGCTGAAGCAGTCGAAGTAACCTATCTTGCGGGTCATTGCCGGATTGCGCTGCAACTTCTTCATGTGAGCTCCTTCGCAGAGCGCTGTCCCGATTAGAGCACATCGGCGCAGGGGTCGCAACGAAGGAATGCCCTTGAAAAACCGGCGCTGGCGGGACAGAATGGAACTTCGCGACCGAAGCCCGGCCGCAGGGGCACATCCAGACCGGCACTGGTGTTCGAATCAACTCCTCTTGCCCAGCGAGCGAGACAATGGCCAGGATCGATTTCGGAGGCGTCGTCGAAGATGTCGTGACCCGGGAAGAATTCAGCATGGAGAAGGCCCACGAGGTCCTCGACGATGAGGTGATCTGCGTCATCGGCTACGGCGTCCAGGGCCCGGCGCAGTCGCTGAACATGCGCGACAACGGGTTCAACGTCATCATCGGCCAGGCGCCCGAGTTCAAGCGGGATTGGGACCGCGCCGTGGCCGATGGCTGGGAGACTGACAAGACGCTCTTCCCCATAGAGGAAGCCGCCGAGAAGGGAACCATCGTCCAGTACCTCGTCAGCGACGCTGCGCAGATGATCGTGTGGCCCAAGCTGAAGCCATGCCTGAAGGCCGGCGACGCCCTCTACTTCTCCCACGGCTTCTCCATCGTTTACGGCGACCGGACGGGAGTGGTGCCGCCCGAAGACATTGACGTGATCCTGGTCGCCCCGAAGGGCGCGGGCCGGTCGGTGCGCCAGAACTTCCTGAAGGGAAGCGGCATCAACTCCAGCTACGCCGTCTTCCAGGACGCCACCGGACGGGCGGAAGAGCGCTGCCTGGCCATCGGCATCGCCGTCGGGTCCGGCTACCTGTTCCCCACCACGTTCGGGAAGGAAGTCTGGAGCGACCTGACGGGCGAGCGCGGCGTGCTCATGGGCGCCCTGGCCGGCGTCATGGAGGCCCAGTACAACCTGTTGCGCAAGCACGGCCATACGCCCAGCGAGGCCTTTAACGAGACGGTCGAGGAAGCCACGCAGAGCCTGATCCCGCTGATCGCGCAGAACGGGATGGACTGGATGTACG
>CAYUDW010000003.1:30086-52665 GCA_964442595.1 uncultured candidatus Brocadiaceae bacterium | reverse complement strand
AGGAACTGATGCCGCTTGCGCTCGGCGTCCGTCCAGAGCCGGCTTACGATCTCTTCGTGCTCGCTCCCGGCGCGTGCGCCAGGGGAGCGCTTGCGGCCCTCCTGGACGGCTCCGATCACCTCGGCGACACTGACCAGTTCGGGAGGTCGGACCAGCCAGTAGCCGCCGCTCGGGCCGCGACTGCTATTGACCAGCGCCTTGCGCTTGAGCCGCAGGAGGATGTGGACGAGGTACTTCGGGGGGACGCCGGTTCGGGCGGCAATCTCGCGCGCTTTGACGGGCTTCTTCGACCCGTGGTGCTGTGCCAGATCCAGCGCTGCCAGCAGGGCGTACCTGGTCTTGGCGTTGAACCCGCTCATAGACGCTCTTGCCCGGTCCCGCGAAGCCCTCTAAGGATGCACAACGTGTCCGTCCGATAACGCATCTACAGGCATCCCGGCAATAGCGCAAAGACCGGCGCTGGTGCGGTCAAGAGGGGGCCGTCGCAGCCTCTTCAATGCCAGAGGTCAGCGATTCCTCCGTCTCGCCGTCGAAGATGTGGGCCTTGCTCATGTCGAACGCCACGGAAGCGTCCTGGTTGACGCGCGGCTCGCTTCGGCTGTCGAACTTGGCCACGATGTCCTGCCGGCTCTCACGCGCGCGCAGGTACACCAGGGTCTCCGCGCCGAGCGGCTCGACCACTTCGACGTGCATCGTCTTGACGTTCTCTTCCGAGGCGGCCGGCACAAGAGCACTATCCTGGATGTCCTCGGGCCGGATGCCCAGATGCACGGATCTGCCGACGTGGGAGGCGACGGCGCGGGCCGTGCCGGGATCGAGCTGGAGCTCCAGCTCGCGGCCGACAAACCGGACGCCGCCGGCGCGCTGCTCCAGTTTGCCCTCAATGAAGTTCATCGGCGGGCTGCCTATGAAGCCGGCCACGAACTTGCTGACGGGGCGGTTGTAAAGGACGAGCGGCTCGGCAACCTGAAGGACGTAGCCGTCCTTCATGACGGCCACCTTGGTGCCGAGCGTCATAGCCTCGACCTGATCGTGGGTGACGTAGATCATCGTCGTGCCGAGGCGCTCGTGAAGGCGGGCTATCTCCACGCGCATTTGGACGCGCAGCTTGGCGTCCAGGTTGCTCAGCGGTTCGTCAAACAGGAAGACCTTCGGGTGCCTGACGATGGCTCTCCCGACGGCCACGCGCTGGGCCTGGCCACCGGACAGCTCCCTGGGACGCCTGCGCAGCAGGGGATCGATTTCCAGCAGTTCGGCCGCGTCGGCGACGCGCTCTTCGATCTCCTCACGAGGATACTTCCTCAGTTTCAGGCCGAACGCCATGTTGTTGTAGACCGTCATGTGAGGGTAGAGGGCGTAGTTCTGGAAGACCATCGCGATGTCGCGGTCCTTGGGCAGGACATCGTTGACACGCCGGCCGCCGATGTGGATGCTGCCTTCGGTGATGCCCTCCAGACCCGCCACCATACGCAGCGTGGTGGACTTGCCGCACCCCGAAGGGCCGACCAGGACGAGCAGACTGCCATCCTCTACCGTCAGGTTCACGTCGTTCACCGCGTGCACGTCCCCTTCGTAGACCTTGGAGACGTTCTCGAATCTTACTTCGGCCATGTTCTTATCTCCGACTTGCGCCTTTCGTCAGCCTTTGATGGCGCCTTCCGAGATGCCCCGGATGAAGAACCTCATGGTGAACGCAAACAGGATGACCAGCGGCACCGCCGAGATGAAGTAGGCGGCCATCAGCGGGCCCCACTGCTTGACGTATGCCCCCTGGAGCCGGTATAGCCCGACGGCCAGAGGCAGCAGCTCGGGATCGCGGATCGTGATCAGGGGAAGGATGAATGAATTCCAAGACCCGACGAAGCTCATGATCGCCAGCGCCGAGATGATCCCGCCGGACTGCGGGATCACGACGTGGATGACCTGCTGCAGGTGCGAGGCGCCGTCGATCCGGGCGCACTCGAAGAACTCCTTCGGCATGTCCTCTATGAAATTGCGCAGCACGTAGAGGCAGAAGACCTGCCCGCCGGCCGCGGTGACGATCGAGAGCCCGAAGAGGGAGTTGAGCAGGCTCAGCCGTCGCATCAGATTGAACAAGGGGATCAGGTTCGCCACGCCGGGCATGAGCATCAGGACGATCAGGCCCGCCCAGAACAGATCGCCGAAGGGCAACCGGTAGCGGCCGAACACGTAGGCCGACAGAACGGCCACCACCAGGGTGATCAACGTCGCCGTCACAGCCAGGAAAACGGAGTTGGCGATGTAGACGCCGACGGTGTCCCATGCCTCCGCCCAGTTCCCCCAATGAAGGGGCCAGGTGGGCAGCCAGGTCCGGTTGTAGAACTGCTTGTTGTCTTTGAAGCTGACGACCAACATGACGTAAAAGGGCAGGAAGACGAGCGCCAGCATGAGCCACAGGTAGCCGTGCTTGAGTATGCGCGCCACATGGCTTTCGGACGGCCTGCTCATTTCTCCACCCGCACAAGCTTGTTGTTGATGAGCGTCAGCACAAGGATCACGAAGAACAGCAAGATGCCGATGGCGCAAGCGTAGCCCGCCTCACGCCTCACGAAGGCGTTGTAGTACATGTAGAGGCCGGGCACCATGGCCGCCCCGCCGGGCCCTCCCGACTCGCCCAGCAGGACCAGTATCAGGCCGTAGCCCTTCAGGACGCCGATGATCATCAGCACCAGATTGATGCGCACCTGAGTCGCGATGAGCGGAAGCTCGATGAAAAGGAACTTCCCGAACCAGCCGACGCCATCCAGCTCAGCGCACTCGTAGACGGACCGGGGTATCTTCTCCAAGCCGGACAGGTAGATGAGCACGCCGATGATGCCGATCCACGGGAAGCCCCAGAATATGAGCGCCGGCAGCACCAGATCGGCGTCCCCCAGCCAGGCGGGATTGCGTCCGGCCTCAAAAACCACGGTCTGGATGATGTCGAGCTTGACCAGCCAGGCGTTCACCGCAACGAGCACCTCCATCAGGCCCGTACCGTTCAGGAAGCTGTTCAGCAGGCCGACCACCGGATTGTAGAAGAACTTCCATATCAGCAGCACCACCATCCACGGGATCACCATCGGCACCACGAAAAGAAGCCGATAGAGGTAGCGCATCTTGTCACTGACTATCCGGTGGATGACGACAGCGGTGATGATGGAGGGGATCATCTTGAACAGGCTGGCCACGAACAGGATGCCCACGATGATGAAGGCACGCCCGAGCACGGGATCGGTGAAAGCCCGAGAGTAGTTCCGCAGGGCGACCCACGTGGCCAGTTCGTCCCCGTCCCAGCGGTAGAAGCTGTGATAGACGCCGCTGACGGCGGGCCAGTACATGAAAAGGGCCACGAGGGCCAGCGTCGGCAGCATCATGACGTACAGCGGCCAGTATCTGCCTATCTGACGGAATCTGACGCGTTCCCTTGCCATTGGTCTCGCGGGCTAAGGTGTGGAGCGTTCCAGCAGCCGCACGTTCTCCGCCCAGATGCGGACCTCGTTGTTGCGTGTCCCGAGCTGGGCCACGTAGGCTTCCATAATCCTCCTGTACTGCGTCTCGCTATCGCCGGTCAGCACGGGGGCCGCGCCTTCGGCGCCGGCGATGGCCGCCCGCCTCAATGCAGCGGACCGCATCTGCTGGTCCAGCGTCTGTTCGTTGTTCTTGAAATACTCATCCATGCCTACGGGACCATCGCGACGATATGCAGCCAGCAGGTCCTTGGCAAACTCCTCGTAACTGATTTTGCCGGAGAGGTAGAGCAGACTGGTCTGATCGTAGGCCAGTTCCGCCCCGGGGTTCGCATACTCGATGGACGGTGAGTAGCCCTCTATGTGGGGCGCGAAAGGTCGCAAGTCCTCGCGCGGCTCCGCGCCCTTGATGACGGGCAGCCAGTACATGGCCCTGTTGAGCTCCTCGTTCTTCCGCAGTGACGCGGCGTACTGAAGGAAGTCCAGGGCCAGGTCCGCGTTCCCGGAGATCTTGGTGATGCCCATTGGGAAACCGCCTTCCAGGCCGGCCTCGGTCTGCGGACCGGCCACGTACTGCCCATAACGCGGATTGTCCTTCGACGGCAACGGGATGTCCGTCACGCCTATCGTGAATTCGGACTGAACGCCGAGGCTCTTGTAATCCCAACTGCCGGTGGTGATCATGGCCGAATGGCCCTGCAGGAACAGGAACACGGCTTCGTCCCGGTCCAGCGAGGTGTAGCCCTGCGGGAAGTAGGCCGACAGCTCCCGGACCAGCTCGAAGTTGGCCCGGATCGGCGGCTCGGTCATGCCGACCGCGCCCGAATAGAGGGGACCGGCGGATTCGGCTCTGCTGACGGTGCCGTCGAAGTCCCTGTCCAGCCGATCCTGGTAGTCAGCCGTGAAGGCCGTCCGGAAGGCGTTGAAGAACTGGCGGAAGTTGTAGCCTGAGCCGGCGATGGGAACCAGCTTCTTGCCTTGCTCCTCGCCGTAGCGCTCCAGTTCCTCGCACAGCTCTATGAACCCTTCGTAGGTCTGGGGGAAAGAGGGTCCCCAGACCTCCTCGATCATGTCCTTGTTGTAGTAAAGCCTGACGGTGAACGCCGACAGGGGCACCCGGTAGTAGCTTTGGAGCGAGTCGTCGTAGCCGCCCTCCATCTCGTCGAAGTAAGTCTTGCGCCAGGGGGTGTCCTCGAACTCGGTGCCCTTGTTGTACGGATTCGGTTGGTCGACGTAACGGTCCAGCGGCATGAAATAGCGGGCGTAGAACTTCGGCCACAGCGCCCAGCCCACGGTGCCGCCCGAGCCGCACTCGATCATGTCCGGCGCGGTGCGCCCGATGAGCTGCGTGTTCACCCAGCGGAAGTAGCCTTCCTCCGGGATCAGTATCTGCCGGACTTCGATGTCCGGGTGGACCTCCTGGTAGTCCGCAATCAACTCGTCCATAGCGCTGCGTATGCCGGGCTCGAGCTGCCAGTGGGCGAAGCGCAGCACCTTCTTCTTCTCTTCCCCGGGGGCGCCGCCGGCCCCGCGAATCACGTTGCCCACTACCACCAGGCAAGAGATGACGTACACCAGCACCAGAAGCAACAGGGCGGGGTACCTCTTGAGCTTCGCCCAGGTGCGGCCCGTGTCGCTCATGCTCCCCCCTCCTTCTTTAGTGCACGAACGCGCTCCAGGCTCTTTGTCGCCCTGTAGTACAGGGTCGTTCTGGGGAACTCCTCGGCGTACTTCGCGTAGTAGCGCTCGGCGAGGTCGTAGTCCTTCAGCTCAAGGTCCGCGATGCGAGCTATGCGCCACAGCGTTACGCTCTGCAACATGACGCCGGCGATGCCTTCCTCCTCTGCGGCCAGCAAATGCCCCACGGCCTTCTCGAACTGCTGCAATTCGATGTACTTGCCTGCCAGCATAAGGTGCATCGTCGTGGCCAGGGTGTTGTGCGGATACGCGCGCAGACGCTCCTCCAGCATGTTCAGCCCTCTCTCGACCGCGGCCCCTCCTGCCAGAGAGAACTGTCCAGGTTCTGAGTCCTTGCCGGTTGGCTTGAACAGCGAATCCGCGACGTGTACCACCGCCTCATTGGCTTCCACGCTGTCGGGGAAGTCCTGGATCAGCCTGACGAGATTTGTCTGGCCGGCGCCGCTCTTGCCCTCAGCCAGGTCTACGCGCCCGAGCCCGAGCAGGCTCTGCCGCTGCGCGTCGCCGGTCTTCAGTTCCCCCAGGCGCTCATACCACAGGCGGGCTTGCTCAAGGTCCGGGTTCGATCGAAGGTGGTAGCTGGTGGCGAGGCCGAGCAGCGCGGAGAAATGCTGCTCAGGCGTGGCGCCCGGCGCTTCGCCGACCGACTCGAACTTCTGGATGGCGAAGTCGAAATCCCCCGTCGAGTACGCACGCCAGCCTTCCTCGAGAACGTCCTCGACCCCGCCACGTTCGGCACCTCGCCCGCAAGCACCGAGCGTTGCACCCAGCAGAGCCAGGAGAACAATGCCGATCAGCCTGAATCGCACGGAACGCTCCGGAAGGATTGCCTTGACCAGCTTCACGCCGAACTACTACTTTAGCCGCACCGGGAACATTGTCAAGCAGAAGCCATGCCGCGCCTGGCGGCAGGGCGCCGCGTCAGCCGCAGACGTCGTAGCTGCGAAACGCGCTGCCCGGCGGGGCTTACAGAAAAACGGGGTTTGCCCAGGCCCGCTTGCCCCGGGCATCGACTATCTCCGCACGAACGTACTTCCATTCGGCGTCCACCTGCACGCTTGCCTCGGTCAGCGGCGGTCCCTCGCCGGCGTAGAAGCTGCGTCCGTGCCATCCTGACCCCATCAGGTGAATCTCCACGGCTTCCTCGCAGCGGAGCCGGGCAGTGCCCTCCTCGACACGGAACTCCAGGATCTCCGCTCCCGAGGAGGCGTAGTAGCAGCCCGTCCGAAGCGCTTTCAGCACGGCCTCGGGGCTGAGCTCATTCACCTTGAGCATCGTCCACCCGCCGAACAGGTCCATCGGATTGCCGGCACTGTGAATGTCGTCCACGGCAATGGCGGGCGTTTCGACGCCGGCCTCCAGCATGTTGTCCCAGTGCACGGAGCTGAGCCCTTTGCCGATGCTCTGGCAAGTCGCGTTGAAGACCTCTATGCCGATGTGTCCCTCCAGGTAGAGGAGCTCCGGGAGCGTGTTGCCGCTCCAGTATGGGTGCGCTACGAAGCATTCGGCGCCCTGAGTCCTCAAATGAACGATAAGGAAGTTCGGGCTGAGGTCCCCGGGGAAGGACAGGTCCGACGGCGTATTCACGCACAGCATATGGTAGAACCGCCCATCCTCGAAGGGCGTGACGGTCAGCTCGACGCCGTCTAACACGAGGAAGTCATCCGTGCCGTACTCGGTTGCGTCCGAGACGATGCCGTGGTCCGTGATGGCCAGAACGCCGTAGCCGTGCTCACGGTACTGCTGGACGCGCTCCTCCACGTCGCACTGCCCGTCAGAGGCCGTCGTGTGGGTATGGAGGTTGGCCTTGTACCACTTGCCGTCGACTTCAAACGGATTGACGAGCACCTGGCTCTCCTTCCGTGAAGGGACGATTCAGAGCATACCCGGCCACAGCGGCCGGATTCAAGCTCGGAAGAGCTGGCCCATCCGTCGGCCCAGCAGCACGCTCGCCGTCACCAGCGAAACGGCCAGGAACGCCATCGCCCACACGCCGAGCGCGCTGGCGATGTAGGGCCCGTCCTCGATCCGCTGGATCAGCTCGTAGATGGCCTTGGTGATCGGGTAGAACCGCTGTTTCATCGCCAGGATTAGGCTGTCGCTCACCTCCAGCATCGCGAAGGAGAAGACCAGGATGCCGCCCGCGATGAGGTTCGCGCTCACCAGCGGGACCGTGATGCGCCGCATCGCGCGCAGGGGAGGGGAGCCCAGGTTGATGGCTGCCTCCTCGAGCTGGACGTTTATCTGCTGGAAGCCGGCGTACGCCGCCCGCACCATGTAGGGGAGCCGCCGTATGGCATAGGCGATCACGAGCAGCGGCACCGGGTTCTCCCGGGGATCCAGGGGCGTCCCCGTGAACGCGGCGACGTAGCCGAAGGCAAGCACCAGGCCGGGAATGGCCAGCGGCAGCATGACCACGGCGTCCAGCAGCGCGGCACCGCGGAAGCTGTGCCGCACCAGCAGGTAGGCGATCACAATCCCCAGACCCAGGTCCACCACGGTGCTCAGGCTGCTGTAGAGGATGCTATTGCGGACGCTCGACAGCGTCAGCTTGTGGCCCAGGGCGTCGGTGAAGTGCTGCGTGGTGTAACTGGTCGGCAACACCGTCATGAACCACTCGTCCTTGAGAGCGGTCAGGATAACCGCCAGGTGCGGCAGGCACGCGAGGGCGACGACCGCGAGCATGAAGCCAGCCATCAGCCCGCCCGCCAGGGCACCGGCGCGCTTCTCGGACCCCTGCACCGGGCCGCGCGTGAGCGACTGATAGGCCCGCAGCCCGAACAGCCTCTTCGACGTCATGAAGATCAGGACCGTCATGGCCAGCACGCCGACCACCAGCGCGTAGGCCCGGGGGTTGTTCTCCAGGTCGGCAACCTGATTGAAGATCTGAACGGGCACTACGGTGCGATACCCGAAAACAAGCGGCGTGCCCAGGTCCGTGAATGCCCAGATGAACACGATGACGGAGCCCGCGAACACGCCCGGCATCATCAGCGGCAGCGTGATCTTGCGGAAGAGCCGCAGCCCGCTCGAACCGAGGTTCACGGCGGCCTCTTCCAGCGAAGGATCCACGTTGGCCAGCGCGGCGGCGAAGTTCAGGTACATGATCGGATACAGGTGCAGTACCTCCATGATGACCACGCCCCAGAAGCGGGCCCCGCCGAGCCAGTCTATCGGCGACTCCATCAAGCCGGCACGCATCAGCAGCAGGTTGATGGAACCGAACCGGGCCAGGATCTGCCGCATGCCGATGGCCCCGACGAAGGGCGGCATAATCATCGGCAGCAGCAGGAGGGACGTCAGAACCTGCTTGCCCCTAAACCTGTAGCGCACCACGATGAGCGACAAGGGGAGGGCAATCGCCGCGGTGGCTACGGTCACGATACACGCGAGGGCCAGGCTGTTCATGATGGATCGGCGCGTGAGCGTGTCCGTGTAGAGGTACTTGAAGAACTTCAGCGTGAAGGCGCCCTCCACGAAGAAGGCCTGGCGGCAGGAGTAGTACAGGGGATAGAAGAGGAACGCCAGCAGGAAGGCGGCGACGATCAACACCAGAATGACGCGGGTGCGCTTCAAGGTCGGTCCCTCAGTCCTCGTGCGGGAGGATCACGGCGTCCTCTGCGCTGAAATGCACCGCGATTTCGTTCCCTGTGGATGGGGGTTCCGGCCCGGGGTTGGACTGCACCGCCAGAAGCTCCATCCCACCTGCCGAGAGCACGGACTGTTCGACCTCGCCCAGATAGACGATGCTGTGGATCCGCGCTCGGAACGTATTCTGCTCGCCCGCCGCAAGCTTGAGGCATTCGGGCCGCACCATGCACACGGCCCGGTCCCCGGCCTTCAGCGAATCATCGGCCAGAACGCCGTCCAACCGTCCCAGCGCCGAGTCAAGCGAGCCGCGGCTCCCGTCGCGGTGGCTCAAAGTGCCCTCAATCAGGTTGGCCTCGCCGATGAACTCGGCCACGAACCGGTTCCGGGGCCGCCGGTAGAGGGCCCTTGGGGGCCCCACCTGTTCCACGCGGCCCATCCCCATCACGGCGAGCCGCTCGGCCATCGAAAGGGCTTCCTTCTGGTCGTGCGTCACGTAGAGCATGGTGATGCCTGTTTCCTCGTGGATGCGGCGGATCTCCCTCCGCATCTCCAGCCGCAGCCGGGCGTCCAGGTTGGAAAGCGGCTCGTCGAGCAGAACGGCATCCGGCTCGATCACCAGTGCGCGGGCAAGCGCGACGCGTTGCTGCTGGCCGCCCGAGAGCTGGTTCGGCATCCGGTCTCGGTAGGCGTCCATTCGCACCGTCTGCAGGGCTGCCGCCACGCGCGCCTCGCGTTCCTTGCCCGTGACCTTTCGTTCTCTCAGCCCGTAGGCCACGTTCTCGGCCACGGACATGTGGGGCCACAGCGCATAGCTCTGGAAGACCATGCCCGTGTTCCGCCGGTGGGGCGGCACGTCGTCTATCGGCCGCCCATCGAACAGCACGGCCCCCTCATCTGGTCTGAGGAAGCCGGCGATCAGGCGCAGGATCGTCGTCTTGCCGCAGCCCGACGGCCCCAGCAGAAAGAAAAGCTCTCCCTTGCCGACCTCGAAGGAGACGTTCTCCACTGCGACCGTGTCGGCGTAGCTCTTGCTGACGCCTCTGAGCGATATGCTGACCACTACTTGCCCCCGGCCGCTTCGCGGTAGGTCTCGCTGGCCCTCCGGGACCAGGCGGCGATCGTGTCCGCCCGGAAGCCCGGATCGTCCCACTTCTGCCGCGCCATCTCCAGCAGTTCGCTCTCCGAGACGGGCGGGGCCAGCAGCAAGCGGGCGCGCGGACGGTCCTCGGGCAGCGCGCGCAAGGTCTCCCAGGCCTTCGCCAGCTCGTCGTGCACGTCGATGATACATGCGCCGAGCAGGTCGTTCAGTATCCCCCAACGGCTGTTCTTCTTCGCCAGGTCGAACGCAAAGCCGCCCTCGAACTTGAAGGGATCGACCTGCACGGCGGAATCCCGCCCGTACTTCTCCACCATCCCGGGGATGACGGACAGGCGGTAGAGCTGATGCTCCTTGGGACCGCCGGGGGCTCCCTTTCTCAGCATCCAGAGGCGCTGACCTCGCTCGGAGAGCACAAACTGCACGAACAGTTCCGCCAGCTCCGCGTTCGGCGCGCCTTTGAGGACGCCGATGCCGTCCGGGTTGACGACCGTGAGCTTCTGCGGCAGGACGAATCCCATCTTGTCGGCGCCGGTCTCGGCCACGGTTTGCAGCGCGTAGTAGTCGATGGCCATCCCGCACGCAGCTTCACCGATGGCGATCTCCTTGGGCACGTCGCTGGCCGCCCGGCTGAACGAGCGGGAATTGGCGCCTATGCGCACGATGTGGCCCCACCCCTCGTCCCAGCCGTACGCCTGCAGTATGATCTCGTAGAGCATGTGCATGCTGCCGCTCTGCCTCGGGTCGGCAGAGGCCACCCAGGTGAAGTAGTCGGGCTGGCCGAGGTCCGCCCACGTCGCCGGCTCGGGCAGCTTCAGCGTTGTGAGCAACTGCTTGTTATAGAGGATTCCGAACCCGGACATGCACGCCCCGAACCATCGCTGGTCTTCGTCGTAGAGCTCGGTCCCGGCGTGCGTGCGCGGGATACGGGCCAGGATGTCCTCCGGTATGTTGCAGCGATGCAGGAGCCCCTTCTTGCCGAACTGAAGGAAGGGGTCTGAGCCGCCACCGAAGAAGACGTCCACGTCAATGCCGTCCGGACTGCGCTCGAACTGGTCCTGAACGAACTTGATGGCCTGCGTCGTGCCGCCGAGATCGAGCCATTCGATGCCGACGGACCGCCCGTCGGTCTCGATCATCCAGTCCGAGAAAGCGCGCTCGAACTCGTCCTCGATTGTCTCCGAGTGCGGCGAGATGATGGTGAGCCTGTCGCCCGCGCCTGCTTGCTCCCGCCGAAGAAGGAACGGGCCGGCCAGAACCAGCAGCAACGCCGCCGCCAGCACGACGGCCAACACCTTCCGCCACGCGATTAGCCCGGATTCGGTTGCCATATTGCCCTGAGAAGATGAGAGTCGAACCACTGCCCTAGAGCAGCGGCACGAACGCACACACCGGTGTTTGGCCAATCTACCAGATCGGTCAGCGATTTGGAAGTACGCTCCCTGAGTTGCCGGCCGGCGGCAGAAGCGCGGCCGGCAGGGGGTGCGGGTTGAGTTCGGGTATGCGTTGGGTTATAAGGTGCAGGGCAGTGTGTCTCCGCCGCCTGGCGCAGCTCAGGAGGGCAGAACAAGTGATTGAGCGCCATCGGATGCAGTTCGACCGGTACGGCCGCACCTACCAGCTTCGGCTGCGGACGGCCGAGGATCTACGGAGCGCGCTGGACCTGGACGATTCGCTCTGGATCGCCACCAGCGCGCCGGTCTCCTGTCTGAGGTGCGACGCCGACTTTCTGCGTCTTATTGACACCGACAAGAACAACCGGATTCGCACGGACGAGGTCCGGACGGCCATTCAATGGCTCCTTGAGCGACTCTCGGACCGGAGCGGCCTGGCCGCGGAAACGGACGAGCTGCCGCTTTCTGCGCTGGACGTTTCCGGGCCGGCCGGTGAGAGGCTCCTTAACACGGCGCGCTACATACTCAGTGCCCTCGGCGCGGACGACGCCGAGACCATCAACCTGAAGCAGATCGGTGGATTCGAGAAGGGCCTGGACGACCGGACGATCAACGGCGACGGCGTCATCCCCCCGGCGGCCACCGACGACGAGGAGGTGCGTCAGTTCATCGTCGACGTCATGGAGTGCTTCGGGAGCCAGGAAGACCTGACGGGCGAGATGGGCATCACCGAGGAGAATCTGGAGCGTTTCCGCCACGAGGCAAAGGCATACCTGAACTGGCTCGCCCAGGCCGACATCCCGGAAGGGGAGGGGAGCACGGAGATCATGCCGCTCGGCGAAGAGATGCCGGGCGCTTACCAGGCTTTCGATGCCATCCGCGAGAAGGTGGACAGCTTCTTCGCCTTGTGCAAGCTGGTCCGGTTCAATCCACAGGCGACGGAGAGGATCGGGGTCAGCGCCTATCAGATCGAACAAGCGGAGCTGGGACAGGCCGGCGCGGCGGAGGCCGTCCTCGCCCGGGCGCCCCTTACCGAGCCGAACGATGAGGGCCTGCTGCCGCTCCGTGGTCCGGTCAATCCCTACTACGCCGAAGCCCTGCACGAGTTGAAGGAAGCAGTGGTGGAGCGCCTGGTGGGGGAGGGCGTCGAGCAGCTTTCCGAGGCGCAGTGGAACAGCATCAAGGCAACGTTCGATCCATACCGAAACTGGCTGGCGGGGAAGCGCGGACCGGACGTCGAGAAGCCGGGGCGAGAGAAGTTGCGTCGCTACCTGGAGGGGCACTACGCCGATGCCGTGTGGGCGCTGCTGGCCGCCGACCGGGAGGTGGCGGCGAAGCTGGCGGACGCACGCGAGCTCAAGAAGCTACTGCTCTATCACCAGCACCTGCTTCGGCTGGCCAACAACTTCGTGAGCTTCCCCGACCTCTACGACCCCGCCCGGCGCGCGATGTTCGAGATGGGATCGCTGGTCATAGACGGCCGATGGTTCAACCTCGCCGTCAAGGTGGAGAACGTGCAGGAACACAGCAAGCGCGCCAAGCGGAGCGGCATGTTCGTCATGTACTGCGAGCTGATGCGCGTCGAGGAAAAGGACACGATCACCGTCGCCGTGCCCGCCACGGCAGGGACCATCGGCAACCTGTGCGTCGGCAAACGCGGCGTGTTCTTTGGCACGCTCGGTCGGCACTACGACGCGCGCGTGACCGAGATCATCGAGAGCCCCATCAGCTTCCGCGAGGCGCTGTTCACGCCCTTCGTCAAGCTCGGACGCTTCATCGGCGGGAAGATAGAGGCCATCTCCGGGTCCGCAGAGAAGGAAGTCGAAGCGCAGTTGGGCCAGGCCACACAGCAGGTGCAGGCCGGCATACAGGAGACCGTGCGCGAGGCCCCCCGCCTCGCCCAGCAAGGGGAGCAGGCGCCGGCTCGGAGCGCGGCCTCGACCTCGGCCTCGCGTCGAGACATCCTGCTCGGGGCCAGCGTCTCGATTGCCGCTCTCAGCTCCGCCTTTGCGTTCATCACCAAGACACTTGCAGGCTTGACGCCACTGACGATCATCGTCGCCGTCATCGTGGCGGTCTTTGTTATCTTTGTGCCGACGGCCGTCGTGGCCGGATTCAAGCTGGCCCGCCGCGACTTGAGCTCCATCCTGGAGGGCTGCGGATGGGCCATCAACGCACGGATGCGCCTCAACCGCGCCCAGCGGGCGCAGTTCACGCGGCATGAGCCTTACCCGGCCGACGCAACGGGCACGCCGCGCGGGCGCTGGTTGCTGCACTTCCTCCTTCTCCTGCTGGCCATTGCGGTGGCTGTAGGCGCCGTGCAGGCCTGGCGGGCGTGGGCCGGCCCTCTGTGCCGACTCCGGGTCGAGGAGCCGGCAGCAGCCCCATCGGCCGCCGGCCAGCAGCTTCCTGCACTCGAGAAGCCCCCCGTCGGACCGCCCGAGCAGTAGATGGCGTGAAGCCGTGCGGCGCTTTCACAGGTGGCGTCAGCGCCGTATAATGTGGGTCCTCATAACGCCGGGCTCGAGCCAGGGGGAGCGACAGATGGCGGACTGCGTTTTCTGCAAGATCATCGCGGGAGAGATACCGGCGGCGAAGCTGGTCGAAACCGACAAGGTCGTCAGTTTCCTGGACGCCAATCCGGTGAACCCGGGCCACGCGCTGATTGTCCCAAGGCGGCACGCCAGCAGCTTCCTGGACCTCCAGCAAAACGAGCTGCACGTGATGATCTTCGTGGCCAGGCGCGTGGCCGCGGCGCTGACCGAGGCAACGGGCAGCCCGGCCTTCAACATCCTGCAGAATGACGGCGAAGCGGCCGGCCAGGTCGTGGACCACTGCCACATGCACGTGATCCCCCGCGCGCCTGACGACGGCTTCTCCCTCGGCTGGCGCCAGCTTTCCTACGAGGAGGGCGAGCTCGAAGCCCTCCAAGAGGCCATCCGACGGAGGCTCTGAGCAGGCGGGCACCGACTGAGGCAGCCTTCGATCCCTTCTCTTCTAGTCAGTCCGAAAAAGAAGGCTCCATGCCATGGCAGAGAACCCAGACGTGATCATCATCGGGGCCGGCCCGGCGGGGCTGGCCGCTGGCCTCTACTGCGGACGCGCTCTGATGAAGACCGTCGTGCTGGAGAGGCTCATCGTAGGGGGGCAGATCGTCGAAGCTTACGACGTCGATAACTACCCGGGGTTCCCGGACGGCGTCACGGGGATGGAGCTGGTCGAACGGATGAAGGCGCACACCGAGAACTTCGACGTGCAGGTTGTCAGCGGCGCCGTCAAGGACATCGTCGCGGAAGGCCCGATGAAGCGCGTCTCCGCAGAGAGCGGGGAGTACGTGGTGCCCATCGTCATCATCGCCTCCGGGGCCGACCACAGGAGACTGGGCGTGCCTGGCGAGAAGGAGTTCGCGGGCAAAGGGGTCAGCTACTGCGCCACCTGCGACGGGCCCTTCTTCCGCGACAAGAGGCTCGTCGTCGTCGGTGGGGGAGACGCCGCCACGACCGAAGGTGTGTTCCTGACACGCTTCGCTTCGGAGGTCAAGCTCGTCCATCGGCGCCAGGGATTCCGCGCCCGAGCCGTCCACATGCAAGAGGCCCGGGAGAACGACAAGATCGAGTTCATCCTGGACACGATCGTGACGGAGGTCCACGGGAACGCCAAAGTCACGGGCGTGACACTCCGCAACGTGAGGACCGGGGAGGAGTCGCGGCTGGACTGCGACGGTGTCTTCGTCTTCATAGGGCACGAGCCCAACACCCGGTATCTGGCGAACCTGCTGCCGGAGTGCGCCGGCGACGTCATCCCCGTGGACTACAATATGGAAACCGACGTGAAAGGCGTATACGCAGTGGGTGACGTTCGCAAAGGTTCCTACCGGCAAGTGGGCACGGCCATCGGCGAAGCGATCACGGCCGCCATGCACGCGGAGATCAGAATCAAAGAGCTGACCGCGCATTCCTGAAGGGCAAGAGACCGGCTGAAAGGGCATCCGCATTGGCTGGCGACGCAGATGCAACGGACCGTCGGGACGAGAGGGCTCTGACACGGCCCGTCATGCTGGCCCTGTCGACCTTCCGGCAATCTGACAAGGCCGTGGACCTGGCCATCGACAAGGCCGGGGAGGGCCGAGACCTCGTCGTCCTGTACGTCGCGGACGTCAATCTGGCGCGCTACTTCATCGGCACGAACATCGGGCTCTACCCGGAGCTGCAAGAGAAGGGCGAGGCAGAGCTTCTCAAAGAGCATGAGCGGGCCGGCAAGAAGAAAGCGGAATCGATTGCCGCCAGAGCCCGAGAGGCAGGCATCCAGGTCAGGACGCGCGTGGTCGTGGGACGCTTCGCGGTCGAGTGCCTGAAAGTTGTCGAGACAGAGAAGCCGGATCTGATCATTACGACGCGATCCAGAAGGCCGCAGTGGGCCAGGCGCTTCTTTGGATCGCCAGTGGATCAGCTCATCAGCGAGGCGGGTTGTCCCGTCGTCGAGGCGTAAGCGACCCGGGGGCGGATCGACCGGCGGGGGAGGGCGCCTAGCTCAGCAGAAGCGAGCGGTTCTCGGGACGATTCCACAGATCCGTGCGCCGCTGTTCCAAGAAGTCCGCCTTGACGAGGGAGCGGTCCAGATCGGCGAAGACCATGGCTTCCTCGTTCTCGGGAGCGCTCGCCAGTTCCTTCCCGTCGGGGTCGTAGATCGCGCTCACCATCATCTGCGGGGCCCGTGCGTCGTTAGCGCTGGCCACGAACATGCCGTTCTCCGCCGCGCGGCTCCGCACGGCGCCGGCCAGCACCGGCACCTTCCACGGAGCCGACCGGGAAGCGTTCGACAGGTGGATAACCAGTTCGGCCCCCTTGCGGCGAAGGATGCGCCAGTTCTCCGGGAAGCGCATGTCGAAGCAGACCTGGATGCCCACGGTCCACGCTCCGGCCTGGAAAACGGGCAGCGAGGCGCCCGGCGCAAAGGTCTCGCGGTCGCCGCCGATCAGATGCGTCTTGTCGTAAGCAGCCACAATGGCGCCGGTGGGGGAGTAGAGCCGGACTGCGTTGAACCAGTCGACGCCCTTACTGCGCGTGGTGCCCAACGCCAGCCACACGCCGGCCTCGGCACTGTGAGCGGCCAGCTCCGCTTCGGCCTGCTCGAGAGCGCCGAAATCCAGGTCAGGCTCCGGTATGTAGCCGCTCAGCGCGCACTCGGGCACCACGAGCAGCCCGGCCTGTTCGTCGCGGGCACGGTCGAGTGCAGCATGCATCCTCCGGGCGTTCTGGCTGACGTCGAACGCTGTTTCCATCTGGAAGACGGCGACCCTGAGCGGATCTTTCACGATCCCTCCTCGCTACTGGCGGTTGCTTCCCCGGCGGCGGGGCTCTCCACGTTGACGACCACCTCGCCGTCCTCCGCGCTCACGATCGCGCTGGATCCGGGGAGTAACTTCCCCTCGAGCATCCTTTCCGCCAGGGAGTTCTCCACCTCCCGTTGGATGGTTCGTTTCAGCGGCCTGGCGCCGTAGATGGGATCGTAGCCCTCGGCGGCAAGCAGTTGCCGGGCGGCCGGATCGACCTGAAGCGAAATGCCGTGCTCCTTCAGGCGCTCCCGCACCCTCTCGAGCTGGATGTCCGTTATCTGTCTGACCAGTTCGGGCGAGAGCGAGTTGAACACGATGATCTCGTCGATCCGGTTGAGGAACTCGGGCCGGAAGTTCTCCCTCAGGGCGAGCATGATGCGGTCCTTCAGCCGCTCGCGGTCACCGGCAGCCGCTTCGTCCGCAATCCACTGGCTGCCGATGTTCGACGTCATCACGATGATGGCGTTCTTGAAGTCCACGGTCCGGCCTTTGCCGTCGGTCATCCGGCCGTCGTCCAGCACCTGCAGCAGGGCGTTGAACACGTCGCGGTGCGCCTTCTCGATCTCGTCGAACAGCACCACGCTGTAGGGACGTCTGCGGACGGACTCGGTCAGGCGGCCGCCCTCCTCGTAGCCCACGTAGCCCGGTGGTGCCCCGATCAGCCGGGCCACTGAGTGCTGCTCCATGAACTCGCTCATGTCAAAGCGGATCAGGGCGCCCTCGTCATCGAAAAGGAACGCGGCCAGCGCCTTGCACAACTCCGTCTTGCCGACGCCCGTCGGACCGAGGAATATGAAGGAGCCCAGCGGCCGGTTGGGGTCCTGGAGCCCGGCGCGCGCCCGCCGGACCGTCTGCGAGACGGCGCTGATGGCCTCGTCCTGGCCCACGACGCGCTCGCGCAGTTCGTCCTCCATGTGCAGCAGCTTCTGCCGCTCGGTCTCCAACATGCGCTGGACGGGGATGCCGGTCCAGTGCGAGACGATCTCGGCGATGTCCTCGCTGTCCACCTCCTCTTTGAGAAGCTGCTGCTCGGACTGGATCTCTGAGAGCCGTTCCTGCTGTTCCTGAATCTCGTTGCGGAGCTCCAGCAACTTGCCGTAGCGGATCTCGCCGACGCGCTGGAGGTCGCCCGCCCGCTGAGCCGCCTCCTCTTCGGTGTGCGCCTCGTCGATCTGCTGATTGAGTTCGCGGATGCGAGCGATGATGCGCTTCTCGTTTTCCCATTGCGCACGCAACGCCCGCTCATCCGCCTGCAGGTCCGCCAGTTGCTTCTCGACCCGACGCATCTGCCCCCCGGCGGCTTCGCTGTCCTCCTTCTTGAGACCTTCCCCCTCTACCTGGAGCTGCGTGATCCGACGCCTTACCTGGTCCAGTTCGGCCGGGACGCTGTCTATCTCCATGCGCAGTCTGGACGCGGCCTCGTCCATCAGGTCGATGGCCTTGTCCGGCAGGAACCTGTCGGTGATGTAGCGATGGCTCAGCTTGGCAGCGGCGACCAGCGCGCTGTCGGTGATGCGCACGCCGTGGTGGACCTGGTACTTCTCCTTCAGGCCGCGCAGAATGGCGATCGTGTCTTCGACCGTGGGCTCATCGACGCGCACGGGTTGGAAGCGGCGTTCCAGCGCCGCATCCGCTTCAACGTACTTCCTGTACTCGTCCAGCGTCGTGGCGCCCACGCAGTGCAGCTCCCCGCGCGCCAGCGCCGGCTTCAGCAGGTTGGAAGCGTCGACGGCTCCTTCGGCCGCGCCCGCGCCGACGACGGTGTGGAGCTCGTCAATGAAGAGTATCACGTCGCCGCTGGACTCGATCTCGCGCAGGACGGCCTTCAGCCGGTCTTCGAACTCGCCCCGGTACTTGGCACCGGCCACCAGGGCACCCATGTCGAGGGCCAGCACACGCTTGTTCTTCAGGCTCTGGGGCACGTCCCCGTTGACGATACGCTGCGCCAGCCCCTCCACAATGGCCGTCTTGCCGACGCCGGGATCGCCCACCAGGACGGGGTTGTTCTTTGTGCGGCGACCGAGGACCTGCATGACCTTCCGGATCTCGCGGTCCCGGCCGATGACGGGGTCCAGCTTGCTCCGCCGAGCCATTTCCACCAGGTCGCGCGCATAGCGTTCCAGGGCCTGGTACTTGTCCTCGGGGCTCTCGTCGGTCACGCGTTGCGTGCCGCGCACCTCTTTCAACGCAGCGAGCAAACCCTCCTGTGTGATCCCGTGTTTCTGAAGCGTACTGCCGGCAGGGGAGTCGGGCGCCGCCGTGAAAGCGAGCAAGAGATGCTCCGCGCTGACGTAGTCGTCCCGCAGTTGCCGGGCCTGACGCTCTGCCTCGTCCAGGGCCTGCGCAAGATCCGGCGCCATGTATACCTGCGTGGCCCCGCGGACCTGCGCGAGCTTGCCGAGTTCCGCCTCCAGGTCGCCACCGATGGCTTCCACATTGGCGCCCAGCCGCTGCAGTACAGGCCGTACCACGCCGCCTGACTGGGAGAGCAACGCCTGGAGCAGGTGGGCGCTCGTGATTTGCTGGTGGTTCTTGCTCCGGGCGGCGGCCTGTGCCGTCTCCAGGGCTTCCCGTACCTTTATGGTGAAGCGCTCAGCGCGCATTTCGGTCTCTTTGCGGACCATGGGAAAGGGGGATCAGCAGACGGCATGTGACCCCCGCCGTATGCCTTGCTTGCACGTCAACGCGTCGATGAAGCGGCTATTCCTTGACCTCGAAGTCCGCGTCCACGACGTCCTCGTCTTCACCGCCCTCTGCCGCCCCCTGCTCGGGGCCGCCCCCGGCGGCGCCTTCAGCCTGGGTCTGCTGCTGCGCCCGGGACTGCTGGTAGATCACCTCGGCCAGCCTATGAGAAGCCGTCTGGAGGGCCTCGATTCTCTGCTCGATCTCTTCCTTGCTGCCGCTGTCCTTCACCTCGCGCAGTTGCTCGAGGGCGTCTTCGACGCTCTGGCGCTCGTCAGCGCCCAGCTTGTCTCCGTGCTCCTTCAGCGTCTTCTCGGTGCTATAGACGGTGTGGTCGGCCATGTTCCGTGTCTCGGCGAGTTCGCGGCGCTGTCTATCCTCATCGGCGTGCTCTTCAGCCTCCTCGCGCATCTTATCGACTTCCGACTCCGTGAGGCCGGAGCTGCTTCTGATTTCAATCTGCTGCTCCTTGCCCGTGCCGAGATCCTGCGCCTTGACGTTGAGGATGCCGTCCGCGTCGAGATCAAAACTGACTTCGATCTGAGGCATGTTACGCGGGGCGGGGGGGATGCCCGCAAGCTGGAACCGTCCGAGGGTGCGATTGTCCGCCGCCATCTGGCGCTCCCCCTGCAAGACGTGGATCTCCACACTGGTCTGGTTGTCCGCTGCCGTGCTGAAGACCTCTTTCTTGCTGGTGGGAATCGACGTGTTCCGCGGGATGAGCACCGTCGTCACCGCGCCCAGCGTCTCGATGCCCAGCGAGAGCGGAGTTACGTCAACCAGGACGACGTCCTCGATCTCACCCGCCAGGACACCGCCCTGAATGGCCGCGCCGACGCCGACCACCTCGTCGGGATTCACGCCCTTGTGCGGGTCGCGGTGGAAGATGTCCTTCACGATCTGCTGGACCTTCGGGATCCGGATCGAGCCGCCGACCAGGATCACCTCATCGATGTCCCCCGGGCTCAGCTTCGCGTCTTCCAGACACTGCTTGCAGGGGCCCTTCAGCTTCTCAAACACGGGCTCGCAAAGCTCTTCGAACTTCGCCCTGTTCAGGTTCATGTGCAGGTGCTTGGGTCCGCTGCTGTCGGCCGTAATGAAGGGCAGGTTGATCTCCGTCTCGGCGGACGTCGACAGGTCGCACTTGGCCGCTTCGGCGGCCTCCTTCAGCCGCTGCAAGGCCATTTCGTCCTGTCGCAGGTCGATGCCCTGGTGCTTCTGAAACTCGTCGGCGATGTAGTTCATCAGGTACTCGTCCAGGTCATCGCCGCCCAGATGCGTGTTGCCGTTTGTGGCCTTCACCTCGAAGACGCCTTCACCGACCTCCAGGATCGAGATGTCGAACGTTCCGCCTCCGAAGTCAAAGACCGCTATCTTCTCGTCCTCCTGCCTCTCGAGCCCGTAGGCGAGCGAGGCCGCCGTCGGCTCGTTGATGATGCGCTCGACCTTGAGCCCGGCGATGGTGCCCGCGTCCTTCGTCGCCTGGCGCTGGCTGTCGTTGAAGTAGGCGGGGACGGTTATGACGGCCTTCTCCACCTTCTCGCCCAGGTAGTCCTCCGCCGCTCGCCTGAGGGCCTGAAGTATCATGGCCGAGAGCTCCGGCGGGGTGTACTCCTTGCCTCCGGCCTTGACCTTGACCAGCTCCTCCGGTCCGCCGACGATCTGGTACGGAACCATCTTCTCCTCGGCCGATACCTCGTTATGCCGACGCCCCATGAAGCGTTTGATGCTGAACACGGTGTTCCGCGGGTTGGTCACGGCCTGTCGCTTCGCCTTCACGCCAACCAGGCGCTCTCCTTCCTCCGTGAACGCCACGACCGAAGGCGTAAGGCGCGCGCCGTCTTCATTATGGATCACGACGGGTTTGCCGCCTTCCATGACGGCCACTACGGAATTGGTCGTTCCGAGGTCTATCCCTATGATGCGTTCCCTGGCCATTGCCTTGGACCTTCCTTTCGCGTGCAGTCTCTGTCAATTGCGCAAACCGTCAGTGTAGTCCATACCGTTCGCAAATGCAATACCAACGACGGGCCGCTCGGCGGCTCTGTGGCCTCTCTTCGCCACGTATGAGGGCTTCTGACGACGTGAGGCGCTTCGGGCCCTCCCCGGAGGCCTCCCACCAGGCCAGTTGCACCTGTCATACTGGCAGAAGAGAAGCCGTTCGCGCCCACAGACTGCCGCCCCATGCCATGCGCAGGCAGCCGCCGACGTGTTGACCGGCTCGCGTGGCGACCCTATAATCGGTGGCCACAATGGGCGCCGGGTAGTTGCCTGGCTGCGTTCAACAGAGGACCTGGGCCATGCCACTTTGTGGAAAGATGTTCCGAGTCGAGGAACGCGGCAGCACGGTGGGGCGGGAGGTGCTGGGCGGCGTCACTACGTTCATGGCGCTGTCCTACATCATCTTCGTCCAGCCCGCCATGATGCACGAGGCCGGCATCCCGCTGGCTGGAGCGTTCGTCGCCACGTGCGTCGCCAGTGCGATCGCCTGCGTCTTGATGGGCCTCCTGGCCAACTACCCGATCGCCCTGGCGCCCGCAATGGGCCATAACGCGTACTTCACCTTCGTCGTGGTGGGCGTCCTGGGCTTCTCCTGGCAACAGGGACTCACAGCGGTCTTCATCGGCGGTTGCGTCTTCGTCCTGCTCTCCTTCGTCGGGTTCCGGGCGAAGTTGATGGAATTCATCCCGGACAGCCTGAAGCGCGGGATCGCCGGCGGAATAGGGCTTCTGATAACCTTCATCGGGCTCCAGTACGGCGGCATCGTCGTCGGGTCGCCGGCCACAGGCATCACGTTCGGCAATGTGCACGAACCGGTTGCGCTCCTGGCCATGTTCGGACTCGGCCTGTCGCTCATCCTCATAGCGCTCCGCGTCCGCGGGGCCGTGCTGTGGGGCATCCTGGGCACGGCAGCGGTCGGCCTGGCGGCAACCTTGCTCGGAGCGGACCTGCTGGACCTGAAGCTCAAGAGCTACGAGAGCCTCGACCCGAGCGGCTCCATATTCAAACTGGACTTCCGTGGGCTTTTCAGCACTCACGGAGCACTCGCCGTGATCCTGACCTTCCTGTTTCTGGACGTGTTCGACACCCTGGGCACACTGATCGGCGTCAGCGAGAGGGCAGGGCTGCTTGACGAACAGGGCAGGTTGCCCCGGGCCAGGTGGGCGCTGTTCAGCGATGCGTGCGGAACAGTCGTCGGCTCGCTTATGGGCACCAGCACCGTCACGAGCTACGTCGAGAGCGCCGCCGGCGTTCAGGCCGGCGCAAGAACTGGCCTGGCCAATCTGGTGACCGCCGGCATGTTCCTGCTGTC
>CAYUDW010000003.1:26768-29986 GCA_964442595.1 uncultured candidatus Brocadiaceae bacterium | reverse complement strand
GCGGCTAGGCCATGCTCCGTCGGCCTCCAGACCTCTTATCACCCCCGAAGCATTACCGGCACGCCAAGGAGCGGTAGGGCCATCCGCCGTACGGCGGACCATGCCCTCACCAAACCACATCGAACCGGCTACGGTGGCCGACACGGCATGCCCGGGCGCCCTGTTCTGGGCGGGCCACGACACGTCCGATAACATATATTATGTTCGATACATCCTACCAGGCCCGTCGCGCAGGCGTGCCCCGCGTCCCCAACGCTCCTGCAACGCCCAGCCTTTGCGTACACTCCCTTCGCCCGTGCCTGATGCGCGGCACCGCCAGCGTCCGGTCGCTCGGCGACCGAACGTCGGTCCCCTTGCCCCGTGGCTGGCTGGACCTCTCAGCAGTAAGGACCCGAAGCAGAATGCGGCAAGAGCCGGCGGGCGCCTGACTCACAGGAAACGAACCGCCTCCATTGCGTGCTCGCCCCGCCATGTGCCTGAACAGGCGGGCATCGGCCTCGCCGCTCCGGGTCTGGGGGCGCCGGCGCTGAGTTCGGGGGGCGCCGCAGCAAATTCCCGAGATGCTGGCCCGGAAGGCCAGGTTCCCGGCGGGAATCTGGTCGGTTCCTGCTGTTCTCGGTGGGACTACTGCGCTGCCGGAACCAGATCCCGGGCGCAGATTTGCCGGACAGATCCGCTCACACCCCTCGCCGGACGCCGGACGCCCTTTACCGGGCGCGCAATGCGGCGGGCGTCACAGCCGTCAGAACGCGGGAGAACGAAGCCGGAACGCCGGAACCGGCGCAGAATCATGCAAAGCATTGCCAGGAAAGGCTTTACAGGAAGCGCCGTATTTGGCCCCGAGAAGCCGGCTTCATCACAGGAATCCGGCAGGTTCTGCGGGGGGCTTGCCGATCATGGCTCGCCGGCGGAGTTGGGCGGCTCACATGGGAGGGCGAACGGCCGCTTACGGCTATTGTTGACTCCCCCGGTCATGTTTTAGCGGCTATCGTACCGCCTGGGGCACGATCATGGCTTTCAGCACCCCGTCCCGGCGGTCGCGCGCCAGCTCGAACGCTTCCTGAGCACGGTCGAGCGGGAACCTGTGCGTGATCATGACGCCCGTGTCGAGCCAGCCTTTCTCAATGTACTCGAGGGCGCGTGCATACTTGCCAACCGTCCGTCGCGCAGCAATGAACGTCAGTTCGCGGCGCCTTGCCGCCGTCAGGTTGATCTCGAGCGTGTCCTGGCGCGGGATCCCCAGAACGACCGCCCTGCCGTGGATCGCGGTGGCCAAGAAGACCTGTTGGATGGCGGGAACCGCGCCGGCGGCCTCGATGGCAACGTCGACCCCCCTGCCCCGGGTGCGCTCAAGCAGGAACTCGATGAAGTCCTGATCCCGCGCGTTACACACCTCGTCGGCCCCCATCTTGACTGCGGCTTCGAGCCGTTCCGGCACCAGGTCACTGACGTAGACGGCGGCGGCGCCGTTACGCCTGGCTGTGCACAGTGCCGTCAGCCCGTCGGGTCCGGCGCCCATTATGGCGTAGCTCTCGCCCCCGCGGGGCTTGACGAGGTTCTCCACGATGTGAAGCCCTGTCGCCATCGGCTCGAAGAGCGCGGCCTCATCGAACTCGAGCGACTGGGCCATTCGATAGAGCTGGCTTGCGTGCACGACGCAGTATTCAGAGAGACAGCCCGGCTCGCCGTGCGAGGCCGCGAACCGCACGTTCGGGCAGACGTTGGTTTCGCCCTTGCGGCACCATTCGCACTTGCCGCAGGGCCGGTCCGGCGCGCAGGCGACGCGGGCGTGAAGTTCCACGCCCTCAACGCCCGGACCCAGGGCCGTCACCTCTCCCGCGAACTCGTGGCCCAGCACCAGCGGGAACTCGGTCTCCTTCTGCACGTGTCCGGCGAAGAAGTGGATGTCCGAACCGCAGATGCCCACGGCTCGCACGCGCACGAGGACTTCGCCTTCACCGGGCTCAGGGACGGGCACATCATAGATCTCGATCTGCCCGGGCCGCATCAGCAGCGCGGCTCTCATCGTCTCGGCCATGTCAACACACCTTCTTCCAGAAACGGTGGGCCGATGGTATCGGGCCCTTGGTGGCTTTGCAAGAACGCTGGCGCTCTCTGGAGACCATGTGCGAGCGGCAGCCGGACCACGCGGCCGGGAGTGCCCGCGCGCAACGCGCTCCTATCAGGCTCAAAACGAGACGGGCGGCAGATTTTGCCTGTCTCCAATGCATGAAGGCGGGCATTCCCTAAGTAATTGACGAATAACGCCTTAGAATATCCATGACGCGTTCGGAAGCCCTCCAATGGTGCCTTTCCGGCCAGTGGCATAGGCTTTGCGATATAGTAGGGCAGAAGTTGGGTTTGTAGCCCGTTACTACACTATAATACGGAGGGCGTACCGTGAACCGGTTCCTCGTCAAGCTGTGGTTGGCTCTGCACTCCAAGAAGGGGCAGAGCCTGGTGGAGTACGCGCTGATTCTGGCGCTTGTGGCTATCGTTGTCATCGCTGCTTTGACCGCCCTCGGCGGTGAGGCCGCGAACAAGATGGAGCAGGTCAGCGGCACAATCGGGAACGCCGGCACCTAAGCGCTGGCGAAAGGTCCGCCTCGCCCTTGCGGGGCGGACCTTTCCCTCTTCATCAAGTACGACCCGTGTAGTGACAGTGTGCATGGGAGACCCCTCTCGAGGGGTCTCTTTTTTTGTGCTGCGGGTCGACGTCGTGCCGCGCTCAACAGCGGCAGCATTCACCCCTCAGCCGAGCGAAGCACATCCCGCATGGCATAGAGCCCGGGCGCCCGCCCCTGCAAGAACCTGGCAGCGCGAATCGCCCCCCTGGCGAAGACTTCGCGGCTGGACGCCCGGTGCGTGAGCTCGATCCGCTCCCCCGGCCCGGCGAACAGGACCGTATGGTCGCCCACGATGTCTCCCCCTCGGACGGCGTGTACGGCTATCTCCTGGCCCGTGCGCTGGCCGACCTGACCCTGGCGCCCGTAGAGCAGGACAGTCTCCGGCTCCCTCTCCAGGGCGGCGCAGAGCCGCCGGGCCAGCTCCATGGCCGTCCCGCTGGGTGCGTCCTTCTTGCGCCGATGGTGGGCTTCGATAACCTCGACGTCGTAGCCCTGGCCCAGTACCTCCGCTGCGCGCTCGACCAGGTCGTATAGCGCGTTGATTCCGACCGACATGTTCGGGGCAATCAGAACCGGCACGCGGGCCGCGAC
>CAYUDW010000003.1:21857-26668 GCA_964442595.1 uncultured candidatus Brocadiaceae bacterium | reverse complement strand
GTCGCCGCTGGCACGCTGAAGTCCACCAACACCTCGGGATCGCCTGTCAGCTCGGACGAGATTGCGATGCCGAGGGGCTCCACGCCCGCTACTATGCCGGCGTCCTTTGCCAGGTCAGGATGGCCAGGGCTTTCCAGCGCCGCCACCACGTCGCAGTCCTCGCTCTGAACCGCCGCGACGATGACGCGCTTCCCCATGGCGCCCGCGGCGCCGTTCACGGCTATTCTCATGGCCTCACCTCCATTCGCTCGACTCCAGCGCCCTCCCCTGCCCCGCTGCGTGCAGGATGAATCCCATGGGCGAGGACAGCTATAATAGGTCATTCGTATTGGCAACACAATTGCCCTCGGTTCTGACCGGCTCGGGGTGACAGCTTCCGAAGAATGACAAGCAACTTCGCCCCACATGACGGCGTCCAACGCCTCTGCGTCCGCATGCCGAACTGGGTGGGGGACGTGGTGATGGCCACGCCTGCACTGAGGGCGTTGCGCGCGCACTTCGCCGATGCACACATCACCATCGTGGTGCGCGAGCGCGTCGAGCCCGTCTTGCGGAAAAGCGAGTGCTTCGACGAGGCCATTATCTATCGCCCGGCGGAGGACGGCGCGGCGGCGGATTTCCTCCGCTGTGTGGGGCTCCTGCGTGGAGGCAGGTACGAAATCGGGCTCGTGATGCCGAACTCCTTCAGCTCGGCGCTCATGTTCCGGCTGGCTGAAGTCCGTCGGCGAGTGGGCTACGCACGGGACTGGCGGTCGTTCCTGCTGACGGATGCCGTGCCCAGGCCATCGGAGGACGGCAGGTTCAAGCCCACCTACATGGTGGACTACTACCTGGCCTTGTGCGAACGGCTGGGAATCAGAAACCCGGGCCGGGACACCGAACTGCCTTTCGACGAGGCCAACGTGGCTGAGGCCGAGGCCATACTCCTGTCCAGCGGCGTCGGTCCCGGCGAGGACCTGTTCCTGCTGCATCCCGGCGCGGGATTCGGCCCTTCGAAGCGATGGCCCGAGGCCCGCTTCGCCGAGCTGGCCGAGATGCTTCTGGAGAAATACGGAGGCCACGTGGCGTTGATAGGCGTGCCGGGCGAGCAGCATACCATCAGAGCCATTGCCGCCGGCTCCGCAGTTCCCATCGTCGACCTGTCGGACCGCGGCGTGGACCTGCATTTGCTCAAGTGCGTCGTAGCGCGCAGCAAGCTGCTCGTTACGACCGATTCCGGCCCAAGGCATTACGGCGTTGCGTTGCGCGTGCCAACGGTCTGTGTGATGGGGCCGACGCACCCGGGCTATTCCACGAGCACGCGCGCCCACGATCACGTCGTCCGGCTGGACGTCGAGTGCGGTCCATGTCAGCGGAAAGCCTGCCCGCTCGACCATCGATGCATGGAGGAGATAACGGCGCAGATGGTGTTCGGCGCGTGCCAGCGGGCGCTGAAATCAGGGGGTGGCGCATGATTCGGCTCGAGAACCTGACCAAGCGGTTCGGGGACATGGTCGCGGTCGATCACCTGAACCTGGATATCCCGGCCGGGGAGTTGTTCGTGTTCGTCGGCCCGAACGGCGCAGGCAAGACCACCACCATCAAGATGATAGCGGGTCTGTTGCGGCCGACCGAAGGGCGGGTCATTCTGTGCGGCCACGACGTCCAGAAGGACTACATTGAGGCAAGGTCTCTGCTGAGCTACGTGCCGGATCAGCCGTTCCTGTACGACAAGCTGACCGGGCGGGAGTTCCTGCGGTTCGTGGGGGCGATGTACGGCATGGACCGCTCGGCGATCGAGCGCAAGATCGGAAGCCTTTCGGAGCTATTCGAAACGGACGGGTTCCTGGATGAGCTGGCACAGACCTATTCGCACGGCATGAAGCAGCGCGTCGTCGTCAGTGCCGCCATGCTGCACGAGCCGCGCGTGCTGGTCATCGACGAGCCGATGGTCGGCCTCGACCCCAAGGGAGCGCGCACGCTGAAGGCCGTGCTGGGGGACCTGACAGGCGACGGCGTCATTGTTTTCATGTCCACCCACACGCTCGCCGTGGCGGAGGAGATCGCCGACCGGGTCGGCATTATCCGCGAAGGCTCGATCATCGCCCTCGGGGACCTGGAAGAGATATATGCAACGGCCCGGACAGACCGGCGGCTCGAAGATGCATTCCTCCGCCTGACCGAGGAAACCTGAGGGCGCGGGACGGCCCATGAGGGAACTTCTCAGGCTCATCGGCATCAGGCTCCGCATGAGCAGGCACGCGGCCGCGGAGTTCTTCTCCGGCTCAAAGCTGCGCGTTTGCGTCGTCGGTGCCCTGGTCGTGCTCTTCTGGGTGCTGATGCTCGCGATGTTCCTGGACGCCTTCATGTTCCTGCGGAGCTTCCAGGCCATCCAGGCGATCGTCCTGGACTACCTTTTTGCGTTCTTCTTCGTCTCGCTGCTGGTGATGATGACGATAAGCAACGCCATCATCTCCTACACTTCCCTGTATCGGAGCGAGGAGACGCGGTTCCTGTTCACGCTGCCGATCCGGGCGGAGAATTCGTTCGCCTACCGGGGCGCCGAATCCATAGTGCTCAGCTCGTGGGGAATGGTGACTCTGGTCGTCCCCATGATCCTGGCCTATGGAATCGTCTTTCCCGTGCCGTGGTATTTCTACCCGCTGGCCCTGGCGCTGGCGCTCTTGTTCACGATCCTCGCCATGGAGCTGGGGGCCTTCTTTGCCCTCCTGATCGTTGCCCTTCTGCCCCGCCGCAGGAAGACGATGCTGATTGCGCTGGCCGCGGTGTGCGTGGCCGGCCTGGCCGTCTGGTTGCTGCCCCTCTGGTGGCATCGGCCGGAGAACGTCTTCACCGAGGCCGGGATCAGATCAATCATGGACCGCATCGCGTTCTGCCAGCACTGGGCTTTGCCGAGCCGCTGGGTGAGCCATGGCATGCTGGCGACGGCGCGGGGCGAGTTGAGCGAGGGAGCTTTCCTTACGCTGCTGCTTCTCTCCAACGTGATGTTCCTCGGCATGGTTGCCCATCGGTTCAGCTCCTACCTTTACCGCCGGACGTGGGAAGGCGTCCAGGGCACATCCGCCAGGCGCACGTATCACGGCGGACGGCTCAGCGAAGTCTGGGCCCGGTGCCTGCTCTGGTTCCTTCCCGTGCGGCTTCGCTTCTTGGTCCTGAAGGACCTGAGAACCTTCGTGCGGGACCCGTCGCAGTGGTCGCAGTTTCTGCTCTTCTTCGGGCTGCTTTGCCTCTACATCCTGAACCTGCCCAGGTTCAAGTTCGCGAGCCTCGAACCCTACTGGCATAGCCTGATCTCTGTGCTGAACCTGTGCGCGACCTGTTTGACTTTGGCCACGCTGACCAGCCGGTTCGTCTTCCCTCAATTGAGCCTCGAGGGCAGGCGGATCTGGGTAGTGGGCCTGCTGCCGGTCCGCCGGTCGCTCATCCTGTGGGGCAAGTTCATCTTCGCGGCCGTCGGCACCTTTCTCATCAGCGCGGGGCTGATCGCTCTCAGCGACGTCCTGCTGGGCTTGCCCCTTTGGACCCTGGGCGTACACATGGTGGTGGTACTGTGCGTCTGCTGCGGCCTGAACGGCCTGGCGGTGGGACTCGGGGCGCTCTACCCCACTTTGGGCACCGACAACCCGTCCAGGATTGTCAGCAGTTTCGGCGGGACGTTGAACCTGATGTGCAGCATCTGCTTCATCACCTTCACGCTGGCGCCGGCAGTGGTGTTACTCCACTCTCATGCGATGGGCGTGATCACGGGTCGCCCGTTCGGCGTATGGCTGGCCATGAGCATGGCGTTCATCGTGGCCCTGTCCGCATGCGCCTGCGCCATCCCTATGGTGGCCGGCGTGCGGGCGTTCCGTCGGATGGAGTTCTGAGGCGGGTCCTACCAGAGGAAGAAGCGTCGGCTGCGGATTTCGACTTCATACCCGACGGCGTTCTGGCTGTAAGACGTGCATTCCATGACGCTCTCGCCCGGCGGGAATTCCTGATCGTCCGCCTTGTCGGCCCCCCGCTCCCACGTGCCGTCGCGGTCTCTGAACCTAACGCGCACCCAGGCAAGAAAGGCCTCCCCGGACGTGTTGTCAAAGCGCATAAGGACCGAGAGCCGGCCCAACCGGTCGCGCTGGCATCGGTGCTCCAGCACGGACAGGTTCCGCCGCGCCGAAGCATCCATGGTGATGACGCCCGCTTCGGTCCGTCCGTGCTCAACGACGGTCGCTCTGTGTGCGGCACAGCCGCCCATCCCCCACGCGCCAACCACCAGGCCGACAAGCATCAGAGCAACGCGCAGTCGCGCCTGAGCGCTCGGAATGACGCGCGTCATAGGACGGTCTCCACGTGATTCGAGTGTCCGCGCGCATAATCTAGCGGCGGCCGGGATCCCATGCAAGCACGGGGCCAGGAGCCCCCGTACACGAGAACGGGGGACGCCATAGGGCGTCCCCCGCCTCCGGTTCTCAACGGACTTTCAGCGGCCAGGATCCCCGCTCACTCCTTTGCGGCGGAATCGCGGAATTGAGCCGCCTTCTCTTCAACCCCTGCCAGTATCTGGCGGAACTCCGGCCCCCGCTGCCAGGACCGGCATTCCTTCAGCAGGCCGATGGCGGAATCGGCGGCCGCCGCGACCTCCGCCACCTTTCGTCCCCGGCCGATCGCGTTCTTCTCCCGGTTCTCGATGCCTTCCCGGTGCTTGTCGATCCACGCCACCTGGGACATCGTCCCGGCGTAGAGGTGCTGCGTGTTGATGTTGCGCTTGAAGACGGGTCCGATGAGGTCGTCTTCCCACTTGAAGCCGGTGCCTCCGTGGCCGGCGTAGGCGA
>CAYUDW010000003.1:0-21757 GCA_964442595.1 uncultured candidatus Brocadiaceae bacterium | reverse complement strand
CCGATGAGGTCGTCTTCCCACTTGAAGCCGGTGCCTCCGTGGCCGGCGTAGGCGATGTGCCGGCCCATCAGCTCCTTCAGGGAGACCTGCACGGCCTTCAGCTTCCCCACGTCGATGGCGAACGCTTCGCCCGCCTTGGCGGCGTGCTTGCTGCCGACCTCGTAGGCTATGGCGTCCGCATTGGTCTTCTGGACGAAAGTGCGGAGCCGGTTAAGGAAGGCCTCCTGATCCTCGCCGCCCATCGTGGGGGCGCCTTCGGGCGCGTCGGGCCCGGGCCAGTAGGCGTATTCCTCCTCCTCGCCGCTGCTGCCCGTTGCGGAGAACTCGGCCTCGATGATCACGTCGTCGTCGTCCAGCCCATTGCGCACGGTGTCGACGATCCAGATGGTGCTGGCCAGGTTGACGGCGGCCGGGGTGTCGCCCGTGTCGATCATCGCCCAGGCCGGCCGGCTCAGTTCCACGGACCCAAAGAAGTCGCGCGCATAGCTGCCGAACTCGTCGCTCGTCAAGTAGTTGAGGTAGGCCTGCAACTCCTCCTTGCTCACGTCCAGCCCGACGGACTCGATCGCGTCCTCGAGCAGGGCCCGCGCTATCACTTCGTCCATGCCGCCGGCGCCCTGTCGCTGGGCATACTTCTCGACCGAGAACTTGGGCGAGGTGTAATGGTCCAGGCTCATCCAAACCAGGTCGGCCTGATAGTCGTCGGTGTACCAATCGAGCATCTGCCGGGCCCTTTGGGCGCCCACCGCAGCGGGCCTGGTGCGGGAGTTGCGCTCGACCCCTTCGATTGGCGGGAGCTTCTTGGGGTGGCTGCCCGTCTGGTCAGTGGCCGTATAACTGATCTGGATGATCTGGGGGCTGCCGTCGAACGCAGCCGAAGCCATGGCGAACCCGCGCAGTTGGATCGGCAAGTCGAAGTTGGCGTTGGACGCCAGCATCGTGCATCGCTCCTCGAGCGGCAGAAGATTGCCCTTCTCATCGAACGGATACACCGCCTCGAGAACCGCTCTCAGTTCCCTACTGGTCCGTAGCATCTTCCCCTCCTGGGAAAGCAGTAGAAGCCTTAACGCTAGGCTAAATGGCAGGTTCCTGCAGACGCAGAGGAATCCCCAGGGTACTCCAACCGCTTCACCTCGTCAAGCGAAACGGGACGGCCCCCCCTGCCCTTCCGCCGCCTTCTCGAATTCAGCGCAGACTTGCCGATAGCTCTTGATGGTGCCTATGTCGTAGGTGCCTTGCGGCCTCTGGAGAAGGAACACCGGATGGCGCGGAACAAGCCATTCCAGGAAGTAGCCGGGAGCATCTGGATTACCGCCTTCGGCCAGGTACTGCTCGATCGACGCCACCGCCTCGGAAGCGTAGACGTAGAAGGGCGGCACGCGCAGCTTCCCCTTTGGCTCGGTCGACTTCTCCTCAAAGGCAACGATACGACCGTCCGCATCCACCTGGGCCAGGCCAACGCGTCGGAGCACCTCCGGATCATCGGTCCGGCACCCGAAGACAGCACTTGCCTGCTTGCTGCTGGCCAGCCCGATGATGTCCGTCAGGTCAAACCGCGGGAGGTTGTCGGTGGCCAGTACGTAGGCGCCCTCGGCCGCCATGCCGTCTCTTTCCACGGCGAGGTGCATGTCTGCTACGGCTCCGAGTCTGTTCTCGTTCGAAGTGGACCCGTCGTTGTGGATGCGGAGCGGCTTGGAGAAGCTGCGCTCGGCCGCCCAGCGTTCGAAATCCCCAGCGAACCGAGCGTTGGTGACCAGCGACATGCCTTCGATCGCGGGAGCGGCCTCCAGACGGTCGACGAGGTGGTCAATGATCGGCCGCCCCCCGACGGGGAGAAGGGGCTTCGGGCGGTCGCGCGTGAGCGGATGGAGGCGGGTCCCGTATCCGGCGGCCAGGAGTATGGCACGCACGTCAAGTCTCCTCGCAGGCTGCCCGAAGCTGCGCCGCGATGCGGTCGAGTTCCTCCCTGGGCAGGGCCGTGAGGCTGCGCCCCTCCTCACGCAGACGGGCCTCATGCCGCTGGAACTCGTCGCTCAGGCGGGTGACGGCGTTTCGGAGGGCATCTTCGGCGTTCGCCCCGGCACGCGCAGCCATCTCGGCGATGACCATCGCCAACATGCCGGCCGCGCCATCGGCTCTTGCTCCGTCGGGGCTGGCCATCGCCTCCGCCAGACGCTCAAGCCACAGACGGCCCGCTGCCGCCAGGTCCGCTCCCTCGAAGGGATCGACTCCCGTCTGCCGGATCTTGCTCAGAACGCGCGCGGCCCTAACGAGCGCCGGCAGAGCGGCCGGCACGCCGTCCAGAGAGGAGGCCCTTTTCTCCTCGCCCGTTTTGATGCGTTCCCATCGGCGCACAACGTCGGCGGGTGTCTCGGCCTCTTTATCACCAAAGACGTGCGGATGCCGGCGCACCAGCTTCTCGTTGATGCCGCGCAGCACGTCCTCAATCGCGAATCGCCCCGCCTCCTCCGCGATTTCCGCATGGAAGACGATCTGGAGCATCAAGTCGCCCAGTTCGTCCCGCAGAGCATCGTACTGGCGCTCGTCCAGCGCGTGGAGCACCTCGTAGGCCTCTTCCAGCAGGTAAGAGCGGAGCGTGTCGTGATCCTGGCTGCGGTCCCAGGGGCACTCCTTGCGCAACCTGTGCATGATGCCTATCAGCCGGTCGAACTCGTCGCCCGTCGCCATTCGAATCGTGCCCTGAGTGTGGGATTCGTGGAGCCGTCCTGCAACGGCGAACGCGATCCTCAACCGGGCTGGAAGCTCCGGCCGGTTCAGCCGGCCAGCAGAGCCACGCCGTAACCGTCCAGACGCATCTTCCCGCTATGCTCCTGATCCGTCAGAAGGTCGCGGTACGTCGCGCCCTCACCCAGATCGAGTTCCACAGGTTCCTCGGCGTGGTTGAGGACGAAGGAGAGGGACGGCTCGTCCTCGACGCTCCGCAAAGGGATCGTCTCGATCGTGTCGGAGCTCCACGGATGGGGTTCCAGTTCAGAGTCGCGCAGGGCCATGTCCAGGAGCCGCGCGTGCAGTTCGGGCCCGCCCGTCGCCCCCAGGAAGTACGCCCTTCCCGCACCATGCTCCATCCTGGTGGCCGCCGGCGTGCCGGCGTAGTACTGGTCGCCGTAAACGGCAACGGCCTCTGCGCCGCGCAACTCCATCACGCTACAGAAGCCGCCCGCGCCATACTCCTGTCCGTTCATCTTGACGTGATTCTCCGCCGGGGCCCTAAGCACGTCATGCTCAACGATTTCCACGCCCAGGAGCTCGACAAAGGACCCCGGCGGCGCGCTCATCAGCCACGTATTCTGTTCCGTTCGGTAGCCGGCCGGCGCCGTGACCAGCACCGTGCCCCCCTGGCTCACAAAGGACTTCCACGCTTTGGAGTCGTCCGTGCGCCCAAGAACGGGCATGGGGACGACGAGCAGCTTGTAGGGCGCCAGGTTCTGGCCCGGCCGAACGATTGCCACGGGAAGGCCCATGCGGCGCAGAACGCCGTACAAAGAGCTGAACTGGCCCAGGTAATCGAGGTCCGCGGACATGGCGTCGCCACGCAGCGCCCAGTAAGCATGGTAGTCAAGAACCATCGCGACGGACGCCGCCGGCAGCTTCCCCGCCCACATCTGGGCTCGCTGCTTCAGTTCCGCCATCGTTGCCTTGAGTTCATCGTGCCTCCGCCCGGTGGTGCCGTCCGGCTCGAGGATGCCGTACCAATGCATTTCCTGAGCGAAAGCGCACGTGCGCCAGCGGAAATAGCTGATCAATTCAGCTCCTCGCGCCGCCGCCTGGTAGGACCACAGGCGCAACTGCCCCGGCCGGGGCTGGCTCCGCCGGCCGGGAATCATGGTCGCGCCGGCCTGTTGCTCCAGTATCCAGAACGGCGCGTCCTTCAGGGAGCGCGTCAGATCGAGCTGAAGGCAGACATGATCGAGTGCGTCCCCGCCGACGGGATAATTGTCCAGCGATGCCACGTCCTGGGGCAGCGCCAGGGAGAACTGATCGATCTGATCCGTCGAGAGGCCGATGCAGTTGGTCGTTATGGGCACCTGCCCACGTGAGGACTCCTGTATCAACTCGCGCTGCTCGTTGACGAAATCCCGAATCGTCGCCGAGGTGAATCGCTGGTAATCCAGCATCAGGGAAGGATGGGCGGCCGCCGGCGTCCTGCGCGGCGCGGGGATCTGGTGCCAGTCGTTGAACTCCTGGCTCCAGAAGGCGGTGCCCCACTGCTTGTTCAGACGTTCGATGGTCCCGTAGCGCCGCATCAGCCACTCGCGGAAGGCCTGCTCGCAGTCGTCACAATAGCAGCGTCCGCTTGCATGGCAGCCCAGCTCATTGTCGATCTGCCAGGCGAAGACTTCGGGCCTCTGAGCGAACGTCTTGGCCACCTCGCGCACGATGCGCCGCACGTACCTGCGGTAGGGACGGTTGTTAAGGCATGCGTCACGCCGGCTACCGGGGAACCAATTCCGTCCGTCCCGATCCTGGGGGACCATGCCGGGGTGACGGTTGAACAGCCAGGGCGGCGGCGCGGCGGTGGGGGTACAGAGGATGACCTTGAGACCTTCGCGGGCGAGCACCTCGATGGCCCGCTGCAGCCACGCCGTGTCGAACTGGCCCCGCCTGGGCTCGAGCCTGGACCAGGCGAATTCCCCCACCCGGACGACGTCAATGCCCATCTCCCGCATCATCCGTGCGTCCACCGGCCATCGGTCCTCGGGCCAATGCTCGGGGTAGTAGGCCACGCCGATGCGCATCTGTGTCTCCCTCGGCCGGCGGGATCCGCGCCCTCTGCGGCAGTGCCTGGACTAATCCGTGAATGCGGGAAGAAGGAAGCGCGCCACCCAGAGGCGCGCTGCACCGATTATCCGGCACGCGAAAGCCGAAATCAAGCTTCTTCTGCCAGGGCGACGCGCCGGCAGTGCTCGGCGCGGACAGACCGGCCGGTCCCGCGCGCGGCGAGTTCAGCGTATAACCTTGTGGGCCAACCGCTTAGGCCCTTGTTGTTGCGCGCACCGGTCGCCTGGCATATACTTGATCGGGTCGGGGCACGCGTCGGTGCGCCGGACATGACCGCCTCGATGCGCAGTAGCCACATACGGCGCTTTGTCTCTCCTCTGTGGGAGCAGCACATGGAGAGTGAGAGGACGTCCTCGGATGGACGGGTCGCTTCAGACGCCATTCGCCGATTGATCGAAGAAATCGAGAAGGTTTACATCGGCAAGCGGGACCGCGTCGAGCTTGCTCTGGTCGCTTTGCTGGCAGGAGGGCACCTGATCATCGAGGACGTGCCGGGCGTCGGCAAGACCATCCTGGCGCATACGGTCGCGTGCGCTCTGGACTGCGAGTTCAGGCGCATTCAGTTCACGCCGGATCTGCTGCCGACCGACCTGCTCGGCGTCAACATCTACGACGAGAGCAAGTCGCGCTTCGTCTTCAAGAGAGGTCCGCTTTTCGCCAATGTCGTCCTCGCCGACGAGATCAACCGGACCACGCCCAAGACGCAGAGCTGCCTGCTAGAGGCGATGAACGAGTACCAGATCACGGTGGACGGCGTTGCCCACCCGTTGCCGCAGCCGTTCTGTGTGCTGGCCACCCAGAATCCGTTCGAGTTCGAGGGAACTTATCCTCTGCCCGAGTCGCAACTGGACAGGTTCTTCCTGCGCATGAACCTGGGCTACCCCACCACGGAGCAGGGCAAGGAGATCATCCGGGCACAGCGAATATCCCACCCCATCGAGGACGTAATGCCCGTCATGCGGGCCCCGAGCGTAGTTGAGCTCCAGGCACAGGTGCGCCGCGTGAACGTAGCGGAGGAGATGCTGGATTACATGATCCGGCTCGTGGAGGCAACCCGAACGCACGAGGGCGTCGTTATGGGCGTGAGTCCTCGCGGAGGAGTCCACCTCTATCGGGCCGCGCAGGCACTCGCACTGCTGCGCAAGAGGGACTACGTGGTGCCCGACGATGTCAAAGAGTTGGCCGTGCCCGTTCTTTCACACAGGGTGCGCCTGCACCATGCGAGCGGCGGAGCGACCGGCAGTTTCGAGGAGGCGGCCCGCATCGTGCGCGATGTGCTGCAGCAGGTTCGCGTGCCCCTGTAGCGGGCGCGGGTCGCGGGGCCGCACCCAGTGCGGGAGGCAGTATGCCACACGACGTTAAAGGCTTCGCCGCCCGCCTTTCGCGGCTCACCAGGCTGATCGCCATCACCTTGTGGATTGCCGCGGGCGTGAGCGTCCCCCCCCTGCTGATCCTCCGGGACTATGAGAGCACACTCCTGATACTCGTCACCGTCGTGGCATGGCATGTCGGGAGCGCTCTGGTCTCATCGCTCGTTCCGAGGGCCGCACCAAGAACCACGCTTCGCTTCCACTATCGCCTTACGCCCTGGGGCCTGGTGTATTGCTGCATCGGCCTGACGTTTTGCTTTGCTTCCCTTCAATGGGGCATGAACCTGATCTATCTGACGGCTGCGTTCCTGCTGGCGCTGGGGGTTTGTGCGGTGGTGTTCCCCGCCGTGATGCTCAGGCAGGCAAGTGTCGACTGGGACAAGCCGGAGCACGTCTTCGCCGGCAGTCCGTTTCCCGTGGAAGTGGCCGTGCGAAACCAGAGAACGAAGTGGGGCGGCCTGAGCGCCTTCGGGCTTAAGGTCAGTCGGAATGGGAGGGATGGCCTGGAGCCGCAACGCGTGCACATCATCCGCAGGCTGGCTCCGGGACAGGAGCGTTCGGTACTGCTGCGGCAGTATTCCCCGGAGCGCGGGATGCAGAGGTTGCATCCCGTCACTATCGCCACGCGCTTCCCATTCGGCATGGTTGAGGCGGCCATGGAAATCCGGTCGGACCGGGAGGTCCTGGTGCTGCCCAGGATGGGTTTCATCAGGCAGGAGGCCCTGCTGCATCATAAGGCCGGCGAGGCGCGATGGTTGCTGGAGCTCAGGCGAAGGGACCAGCAGGGGGAGTTCCAATCGCTGCGGGAGTACAAGCCGGGCGACAATCCCCGCCACATCCACTGGGTGACAAGCGCACGCCTGCACAAGCTATACGTCCGGGAGTTCGAGCGGCGGGAGATCAACAGCGTTCTGATACTGCTCGATTCATTCGCGCCGCCGGAAACCGCGGACAAGGCACGGGCCCGACTGGAACGCTACGAAAAGGCCGTGAGTTTCGCCGCATCCATGGCGGCCTTGCTGACGGAGCGGAACGTGTTCTATGCGTTCGCTTCGTACTGCCCGGACCTTAACTCGTTTCCGTACGATTCGGGCCAGGGCCATCTGTACTCGCTCCTGGAGGCGCTGGCCCTCGCAGGCACGACATCCGAGCACACGGTTGCCGACCTGGCCGCAGCCGTCGACCTTCACCGCGTCGGCGCCGGCGGCGTTTGCCTCATCACGCCGGGCCCTCTGTCCGCCGGGCAAAGGGAATCCGTACTGGGGCCCCTGGCCGGCTGCTCCGTGTCCATAGACGTCAGCGAACCCGAGTTCGATGAGATATTCGTCACCTGAGACCAGCCACAGGCAGGCAGCGGAGGTCGGGGCTCTCGGGAACTGGCCGACACTGGTCACTACCTACGCACTGATCGTGACGGCTTCGCTGTTGCTGGCGGTTGCGGAGCACTCGTGGCATTACGTCTTCGTCGTCGTCGTCGCTTGCGGCGCGCACGCTGTCATCGTTGGCCCCGGCGGACCATCGTTCATCTCCGGAAGGCTGGACAAGCTGCTCGCACTGGCGGCCCTCGCCTTCGGGCTAATACAGTCTGCCGCTGCGAACGTGCACGTCAGCTATGGGCTCGCCCATTTTCTGATTATGGTGCAGTTGCTCAAGCTCTACGGTCCCCACAGAATGCGAGACATTCGGCTGATCCAGGTCACCGCCGTCTTCGAGGTACTGGTGGCCGGAGGCTGGGCGTTCGACCTCATCTACCTGCCCGTATTCGTACTGGTTAGTTTTTCGCTGATGGCGAACATGATGGCGATGGAGCTGCAACCGGCCCCGGACGCTGAGGGCGGGAGTGTAGCCGGCCACGAGGGGCAGACGGGGGCATGGCGGGACCTGGTGTCAGCTCTCTGGCTGCCCGCCGCCGCGGTGTTTGCGTGCACTGCTCTGCTTTTCATCGTCCTGCCACGGGCCACGGTCTACTGGAGCTGGCACCAGCCGCTGCCCACGGTCATGACGGCTTTCTCCGAGAACGTCTCGCTGTACGACGTGGGGCGCATGCGTCAGAGCAACGCCGCCGTGATGCAGGTGACGTTTATGCGGGCCGACAGCCCGGACGGCGAGCGCGTCCGGCCACCTCGACTGCTGATGCGCGGTGCGTCTCGCCCGTTGTACCGGGACGGACAATGGTTCGACTACGGCGCCGCGCAGCGGATTGCCGAAGCGGGACGTGGACGCGAATCCGGAAGGGCCTTCCATGAGTTCACGTCGACTTCCGTCTACCGCCTGGAGGACTCGGACGTCCCGCGGCAGCGCATCAGGCAGCACGTGCTGTATGAAGCCAGGGGAACGCAGCGTCTCTTCGCCCTGTACCGTCCCCTGGAGGACACGGGGCTACCCTATGGCGGCGCCGTGCCACCGATATCCCACGACCTGCCCTCCGCCTCGCGCATTAGACCGGGCCAGACGTACGAGGTCGTGTCGCTCGTTCCGGAATTCACGGCAGAACAGCTCCGCCAGGCACGGGTGCCCCGCCCCGCCAGTCCCTGGCACTTCTTCTGGGAGGTGCCGGAATCGCTAAGGCCGACGCTGGAGCGCACGGCAGCGGAGATTGAGCGGCTCTACGCGCCGTCCAGCGACTACGGGCGGATCGTCGCCGCGCAGAGCTATCTGATGGGCGCCAATAGGTTCAGCTATACTCTCGACCTCCCCGAGTTCGGCGTGCAGGAGCCAATCGAAGCGTTCCTGACGACGACGCGCCGGGGGAGCTGCGAACAGTTCTCGACCGCCCTGGCCCTGATACTGCGCGTGTGGGACATGCCGACGAGACTGGTCATTGGGTTCAAAGGCGGTGAGCTCGATTCGGCCACCGGAGCCTACCTGTTCCGAGACAAACACGCGCACGCCTGGGTGGAAGTGTACTTCGCCGGCCTGGGCTGGGTCGAGTTCGATCCAACTCCTGGCGTTGACGCCGCAGAGACGAGCGGGCTCGCCGGCAGCGGCTACCTCGGCCGCATGATAGACCGCGTGTCTGCCTTGGCCGGGCGACTGCGCTTCCTGGCCGCCACGAAGTGGAACAACAGCGTGATCGGCTACAGCAGGAAGCAACAGGAGCGCGTGCTGGGCGCTCTGACAGCCTGCGCCCGAGCGTTCGCGACAGGAGCCGGGGAAGTGATACGCGGCCTTGGGCCGATGGTGCTCTCGTTCGGTTGGGTGCGGATGGCAGCCGTGACGCTCTCCATCGCGGTCGTCGTCGCAACTGTCTACCTGTTGGCCACGACGTGCGCTCGCAGGGCCGGGGTCCGCTGGCCCGGCCTGGGGGCTGACCGTCCGCCCCCGTTCTACGAGGAACTGCTGGCGCTGCTTCGTAAGCGGGGCCTTCCCCGGCCGCCCCACATTACTCCTCGGGAGCTGGCGCGAAGAGCGCAGGCACGGATGACGGCGTCGGACGCCTACGACAGTCAGATGGTGCAAGCCATCGAGCTGGTGACGGACCTTTACTACCGCGTTCGGTTCGGTGGGCACGGGCTGACGGAGGACGAACGGCGCGACGTCAGAGACGCCCTGCGGCGTCTGGCCGCCCTGCCGGCGACCGGCTTTGCCGCGCCCGAGTCATCTGAATGAGCGCCCGGCCGGCCCTCGTTGCCTTCCCACGACCGGGAATCTCCAGTGCAGCAGCCGCCCAGGGAACAGCGCGAATGCGTCTATGCATCCAGTCGCGCCATGATCTCAGCGGGCTCCGCGCCCTCGCCCGCAGCCTTCACCAATTGGAACGCCTCGGGCGTGAAATCCAGAACGTCCTCGGCCGTCATTGACAGTTCCCCCCTGGCCCTGGCCGCCAGATCACCGGCAAGGCCGTGGACGAAGACCGCAAGCTGGAGGGCCTCGAAGGGCGCTAACCCCTGGCAAAGGAGTCCGGCCGCCAAGCCCGTCAGGACGTCGCCCGTTCCCCCTGTGGCCATGCCCGGGCTGCCGCTGGGGTTCACGTAGAAGCGCTCCCCGTCGGTGACCACCGTGCCGGCGCCCTTGAGCGCCAGGATGACGCTGTTCTCGCGGGCGAATGCCGTTGCGACGCCGACACGGTCGGTCTGCACCTCGCGGGCGCTCGCAAGCCCGAGCAGCCTGGCCATCTCGCCGGGATGGGGCGTAAGCAATCGCAAACCGCCGGCTGCCCTCAGAACCGGGACGTGCCCGGCCAGTGCGTTCAGGCCGTCGGCGTCCACGATGAGGGGCAACGCCAGCTCCTCGACGAGACGGCGCGCGGCCTCCTGCGTCTCGGGGGCTCGCCCGATGCCCGGTCCCAGGGCCACGACGTCGAACTCGCCCTGCGCGGCCAGAACGGCTTCGGCCGCTTCGCTCCCCAGTATCGGAGCTGACGGCTCAGGCAACGGCCTGGACATGGCGCTTGTCAGCTTGATCTCGGCCACGACGTTGAGGCTCTCCGGCAGGGCCAACGTCACGAGGCCCGCCCCCGCCCTTTGAGCGGCAACGGCCGCCATGCACCCGGCTCCCGTCATGCCCGGCGAGCCGGCAACGATCAGAACTCGCCCGAAGTTGCCCTTGTGCGCGTCCCGGGCCCGATCGGGCAGGCCGGGCAGGTGTTGGACTTGCTCTGCCATGGTTTGGATGTCGCCGGTTACTCGTTCGCGCCGCCGTCGGTAGCCATGGCGTTGATCAGAGCGGCCATGTAGCCCGCGCCGAACCCGTTATCTATGTTCACGACGGCCACGCCGGAGGCGCAGCTATTCAGCATGGTCAACAGCGCCGCTATTCCCCCGAAGCTGGCGCCGTAGCCGACGCTGGTCGGCACGGCGATGACGGGCCGGGCCACCAGTCCTCCCACTACGCTGGCGAGCGCGCCCTCCATCCCCGCCACGGCTACCACGACGTTGGCGGCGTCGAGTTCCGCCCGAAACGCCAGCAACCGGTGCAGGCCGGCCACCCCGACGTCGCCGATCAACTGCGTTCGGGCGCCGAGCATCTCCGCCGTGATGACGGCCTCCTCGGCCACAGGAAGGTCGGCCGTGCCGCCCGTGACGACCACGACGCATCCCCGCGGCTCGACCTCCTCCTGCCTGAGGGTTATGGCCCGGGCGCCCGGTTTGTACTCGGCTTCCGGGCAGACGGCTCTCACCGCCTCGAAGTGGCGGGCATCGGCCCGCGTGGCCAGCAGGTTCGTGCCGGCGGCCACGATGCGCTCGGCTATGCCCGCAACTTGCTCCGGCGACTTGCCCTGGCAGAACACCACCTCGGGCACGCCGCACCGCAGCGTCCGGTGGTGGTCTATCTTGGCGAAGCCGATGTCCTCAAACGGCAGCCCGCGGACGGCTTTCAGCGCCTCGTCCGGCGTCACCTCGCCATCGGCGACCCGCCGGAGCAGGTCCTTCAGAGTCTCTTCTCGCATAGACTTGCGCCCACTCTATGGCTCTGCTTCCACGGACAACGGCGCCCGCCGGCCTTCCTTCAGCAGCCGGCAGCCGACCGCCGCCACCATGGCCGCATTATCCGTGCAGAACTCAGGCCTCGCAAGGTAAAGCGTCAGTCCGCGCTCCTGCGCCTCCGCCACGAGGCGCTCCCTCAATCGCCCATTCGCGGCAACGCCCCCGCCGACGATCAGGCTGGCGACGTGGTGGCGCTCCGCCGCATCGAACGCCTTTCTGACCAGCACGTCGACGACGGCCTCCTGGAAGCTGGCAGCCACGTCCGCCACGAACTGCGGGCTGTACTCGACGGCCGAGATGTCCTTCTTGGACGCATTCTGCCCCAGGCAATGGTACAGAACGGCAGTCTTAAGCCCGCTGAAGCTGAAGTCGGCACTGCCCGGCTCGAGCCAGCTCCGCGGGAAGTCCACGGCCGCCGGATCGCCCTCGCGCGCTGCCCGTTCGATCGCTGGCCCGCCGGGGTACCCCAAACGAAGGATGTTGGCCACCTTGTCGAATGCCTCGCCGGCTGCATCGTCCACGGTGCCGCCCAGACGCCTGTGCGCCAGAGGACCCTCGGTCAGGAAAAGGCTGGTATGTCCGCCGCTCACCACGAGGCTGACGGCGGGCAACTCGGGTTGCCGCCCGCCGAGCCACGCCGCCAGGATGTGGGCGTGCAGGTGGTTCACTGCCAACAGGGGCAGATCGAGGGCCCAGCTCAACGACTTGGCTGCCGTCACCCCGATCAGGAGCGCGCCGATCAGCCCCGGCGTGCTCGTCGCGGCTATCCCGTCCAGCGCCGGCAAAGGCAGATCAGCGCCCCGAAGCGCCTCCGCGATGACTGGCAGCACGTTCTCGATGTGGGCACGGCAGGCGATCTCCGGCACCACGCCGCCGAACCGCTCGTGCAGGTCGTATTGTGTGCTCACGACGCTGGATAGGATGCGATTCCCGTCCCTGACGACGGCGGCGGCGGTCTCGTCGCAAGATGTCTCGATGCCAAGTACTTGCATGATGCTCGGTGGGTGGAAGGGACCGGCTTCCCGGTCATTCTACCGCCTTCACGTAACGAGCGACAAGCGCCCTTGCCCCTATCCGAGCGCTCGCCCGCTTCCTGTGCTTGCCGGTAAGGCCCTGTTCTGATAGCTTCGTAGGAGGGCAGTGCGTTGGAGCATGCCGAGGAGCATTCCGTGGCCGATACAGTGACCATAGTCGACTACCACGCGGGGAACCTGACCAGCGTGCGTCTGGCCGTCGAGAGGCTGGGCCGGCGCGCAGAGGTGAGCAGCGACCCCGATCGAGTGCGCGCTGCAGCTCGCCTCATCTTTCCTGGCGTGGGTTCGGCCGACGCCGCCATGCAGACGCTGCGAAGCCTGGCCCTGGACGAGGCGATCGCCGAATACGCGGGCGCCGGCCGGCCGCTGCTCGGCATCTGCCTGGGCGCGCAAGTGATCCTGGACTACAGCGAGGAAGGAGACGCCGACTGCCTGGGGCTGATTCCCGGCCGTGTCGAGAGACTCGACGTGCCGCAGGATGCAAAGGTCCCGCACATGGGATGGAACGAGGTGGAGTTCGCACGCGACCACGCGATATGGGAAGGCGTGGAGGCCGGATCGGCGTTCTACTTCGTCCACAGCTACGCTCCCGCGCCCTCCGACGGGCGGGTGACCATCGGCGTCACCGACTACCACGGCGCGTTCACGAGCGCCCTGGGCAGGGACAACCTCGTGGCGTGCCAGTTCCACCCGGAGCGCAGCGGCCGGATTGGCCTGAAAGTGCTGCAGAACTTCCTTTCCTGGAACCCCTGAGATGCTGAAGAAACGCCTCATCATCTGCCTGGACGTGCGCGAAGGCAAGGTCACAAAGGGCGTCCAGTTCCAGGCCAACGTGGACGTGGGCGATCCGGTCCGGATGGCCGAGCAGTACAGCGAAGGCGGCGTCGACGAGCTGGTCTTCTACGACATAGGCGCCTCGCCGAGCAAGAAGGACATCATGATCGACGTCGTGCGGCGTGTCGCCGAACGCGTCTTCATCCCGTTCGCCGTCGGCGGCGGGCTCAGAACGGTGGACGATATGCGCCGCGTGCTGCTGGCAGGCGCCGACAAGGTGAGCATAGACACGGCGGCCGTGCGCAATCCCGACCTCATCGCGGACGGAGCGCGCCGGTTCGGCAGTCAGTGCATCGTCCTTGGCGTGCAGGCCAAGCGTGTCGAACGGAGCGGCGAGATACCCAGCGGCTATGAGGTCTACGTCGAGGGCGCTCGCGTTGCCACCGGCAAGGATGCCGTCCAGTGGGCTCGACAGGCCGAGCAGCTCGGCGCCGGCGAGATCTGCCTCAATTCCATCGACGCCGACGGCATGGAGGCGGGCTACGACCTGGAAGTGACCCGCATGGTGAGCGAATCCGTGCGGATTCCCGTCATCGCAAGCGGCGGCGCAGGCAAGCCTGAGCACCTTCGGGACGTGCTGACTGAAGGCAAGGCGGATGCGGCCCTCATCGCCTCCATGGTGCACTTCGACAAGTACAGCATCGAGGGCATCAAGCGATCGCTGGACGCCGCCGGCGTGCCGGTCAGGACGGCATGGTAACGGACGTGCGGGACGGATCCGGCGATTGGCAGGGCCGAATCGACATGTCGGCGAGCAGGAGGAGATGGCACGCCCGGGAGGGCTCGAACCCCCAACCTACGGCTCCGTAGGCCGTCGCTCTATCCAATTGAGCTACGGGCGCACCGATCCATCAATCTATTCCAGCCCTGCGCTCTTGTCAAGCCGCCCTACTCGGACCCGTCTTCCAGGGCGACGGGGAAGATGTCGTCGACCGTATCGACCGGTATGAAGCGCAGCTTCTCCCTGGCGTACTCGGGCACGTCGACCAGGTCCTTCTCGTTGTGGCGCGGGATGACGACGGTGTCGATGCCGGCGCGCTGGGCAGCGAGGATCTTCTCCTTGACTCCGCCTACGGGAAGCACTTTCCCCCGCAGCGTCACCTCGCCGGTCATGGCGACGTTATGTCTGACCTTCCGTCCGCTGCATAGGGATGCGAGGGCAACGGCCATCGTGACGCCGGCCGAGGGTCCGTCCTTCGGGATGGCCCCGGCCGGCACGTGGATGTGGAAGTTCTTGGATTCGAGCAGTTCGGGGTCGATGCCCAGCTTCTCGGCATGCGCCCGGACGTAAGTGAGGGCAGCCTGGGCACTCTCCTTCATGACGTCCCCCAGCATGCCGGTCAACGTAAGCTTGCCGTTGCCGGGCGTCATCGTGGTCTCGACGAAAATGATGGTGCCCCCGGCCGGAGTCCAGGCGAGTCCCACCGCCACTCCCGGTTCGTCGACGCGCTCGGCCGTTTCCCGGACGAACTTCTCCGGGCCGAGCAGCTTCGTCACCGCTTCTTCGTCGATCGTCGTGTGCGGCTGCGCCTCCGTCGCGATGGCCTTGGCCACTTTGCGGCAAAGGGAGGCGATCTGGCGTTCGAGGTTCCGGACGCCGGCCTCCCGCGTGTAGTCCTTGATGAGCTTCATCAGGGCCTCGTCGGTGATGCCCAGTTGGTCCTCCTTCAGGCCGTTCGCCTCAAGCCGCTGCGGTGCCAGGTACCTCCTGGCGATGTGCCGCTTCTCCTGTTCCGTATAGCCGGGGAACTCCAGGACTTCCATCCGGTCCTTCAGCGCGGGCGGAACGGGATCGAGGAAGTTCGCCGTGCAGATGAAAAGCACCTTCGAGAGATCGAACGGCACCTCCAGGTAATGGTCCGTGAAGGTGGAGTTCTGCTCGGGATCCAGCACTTCCAGCAGCGCGCTTGCGGGATCGCCCCGGAAGTCCGCCCCAAGCTTGTCCACCTCGTCCAGCATGAACACGGGGTTGTTCGACCCAGCCTTCCGTATGGCGCTGATGATGCGCCCCGGCAAGGAGCCGATGTAGGTGCGGCGATGGCCGCGTATCTCGGCCTCGTCCCGCGTGCCGCCGAGCGCGACGCGTATGTACTTTCGACCCAGCGCCCGCGCGATCGACTTGCCGATGGAGGTCTTGCCCGTGCCGGGCGGCCCGACGAAGCACAGGATCGAGCCGCTCATGTCCCCCCGGAGCTTGCGCACGGCCAGGAACTCCAGCACGCGCTCCTTGACGTCCTTCAGGCCGTAGTGGTCCTCTTCAAGGATGCGCGCCGCCTCCTCTAGGTCCAGATTGTCCGGCGTGCTCTCGTTCCAGGGCAGCGCGATGACCCAATCCAGGTAGGTCCGGGCGACGCTATACTCCGGACTGGCCGGGTTGATGCGTTCGAGCCGCGCCAGCTCCCTCTCCGCCTCTTTCTGCACTTCCTCGGGCAGGTTCTTCTGCTCGATCTGCTCGCGTAGCTCCTGTGCTTCGGCCGATTGCGCGTCCGTCTCGCCGAGTTCATCCTGGATGGCCTTGAGCTGCTGGCGCAGGTAGTACTCGCGCTGGCTCTTGTCGATCTCGCTCCGCGCCTCTGACTGGATGCGCTGAGCGACTTCGAGGAACTCCGTCTCGCGCGCCAGCAGTTTGGTGATCCTGTGGAGCCGTTGCTTGACGTTCAGGGCCTCCAGAACCTCCTGCTTCTCCTGCACCTCGATGTTCAGGTTGAAGGCGATCAGGTCGCAAAGCGCGCCGGGCTCATCGACGTTAGCCACCGCCACCTTCACGGCGTCGCCCACGTTCGGAATCATCTCGGCGAGCTGGGAGAACTGATTCCTCAGGTTCCTGAACAACGCGGTGACTTCCACGTCTTCGACCTGCTCGTCGGACAGATAGGTGACGTTCGCTTCGAGATGGGGATCGCCCTTCGAGTAGCCATCGACGTGGGCGCGCGAGATGCCCTGCGCCAGCACGCGCATCGAGCCGTCGGGCATGCGCAGCATCTGAAGCACGACACAGGCCGTGCCAACGCGATGAAGGTCGTCCGGTTGAAGCTCCTGGTCCTCATCGACTTTCTTTCGGGCCGCAATCGCAATGAAAAACCTGTCGCCGAGCATGATCTGCTCGATGAGTCTCAGGCGTTTCTCTCCTCGGATCTGCATCGGCAAAGGCATCCCGGGAAAGGCGACGGCGTTCCGCAGCGGCAGGACCGGGAGCGTGGCCGGCAGCTCGGCCCGCTCGGCTTCACCCGCCTGCAGCGTTTCGGAGCCCCCCCCTTCTTCCAGCACCGTCTCCTGGTCCTGCGCTACCGGCGCTTCGTCGCCCGCCGTTCGTTGCCGGCGCTTTCGTTCCGGCCCTTGCGGTTTGTCCTGCGTCATAGGTCGTCCTCAGTTCGCCTGCGGATTCCGGGCGCGAATGGTCAGCCGTTGAGCTTGATCCTCAGCGTGTGGCGCACCAACTCCGGTGCTTTGGGGATGTAGACGTGAAGAAAACCGTCCTGAAGGCTCGCCCTCGCGCGACTCGGGTCAAAAGGCTTGCGCAGTACTATGATCCGCTCGAAGTAGCCGTTGCGTATTTCCATCTGGTGGTACGCTCGCACGCGGCTATGGTCGGGCGCCCTGCGCATGCCGTAAATCGTTACCTGCTCCCCTCTGACTTCGACGGCAACGTTCGGCTGCTTGACGCCGGGGATGGACATCTTGATGACGATCTCGTCGTCGGTCTCGTAGACGTCGGTGGGCGGGTGCCAGACGTCGCGCCGCTGCGACCTGATCGAGCGCCGCAATGCGTAGAAGTCGTGCAGGAACTGGCCGAAGTCGGTGCTGTCGTCCAGCGGGCCCGCACGCACCGGTGTTGGGTCTGTCTGCATCAATTGCTCCTGTCCTGCGCCAAAGGAAGCGAGACGCAAACTGCGGCGCCGATCACACACGGCGCAGCCTACTGCTTGGCGGCCGCAGGCGCGCGCCGAAGTTGCTCCAGAAGCCTTTTCTGTTCCTCAGTGAGGTTGCGCGGAACCTTGACTTGGACCTCGAGGTAGTGATCGCCCTTTCTGCCGTCTGACGTCTCAAGGCCGTAGCCAGGGACGCGCAGCCTCTGGCCGGGCTGCGTGCCGGGAGGCACGGTAACGGTCACGGCACCGTGCAACGTTTCGACGTCCACCTTCGTGCCGAGGGCAGCATCCGCCATGTCGACGTCCGCCTTGCTGTAGATATCGCGCCCTTTCCGGTCGAACCTGGAGTGCGGCTGGACGTGCACTTCCAGAAGCAGGTCCCCGGCGCTCCCACCGCCCGCTCCGGGCTGGCCCAGGCCGGCCAGGCGAATCTTCTTGCCGTCCTCTATGCCGGCAGGGATCTTCACATCGATGACGGACGGTTCCTCGACTGTCCCGGTTCCCTGGCACTTGCCGCATGGAGTCTGAATGATCCTGCCGCGCCCGAAGCAGGTGGGGCACGGCTGAGCCACGCTGAAGGCCCCCTGCCCGCTGAGCACCTGTCCCGTTCCGTTGCACTGCGGGCATGTGTCCACGCGCGCGCCCGGCGCCGCGCCCGTGCCGGAGCAACTGGGGCACGTCTTCTCCCGAGGGACCGTAACCCGCACTTTGCCGCCGTGGGCGGCCGTACCGAAGGGAATGCTGACCGAGCTGATAGCATCACGTCCGCGCTGCCTGGCGGCGCCCTTGCCTGCGCCTCGACCGCCGCCGAACATGCTGCTGAACAGATCGCGCAGATTGCCGAAGGAGATGCCCTCTCCCCCCTGCCACTTCCCCCGGGCGCCCTGGCCAAACATGTCCTCGAAGCCGGCGAAGCGGCCCCCGCTCATGCCCGCCTGGCGCAGGCGGTCGTATTGGCTCCGTTTCTCCGGGTCGCCCAGCACGCTGTAGGCATCGGCGATCTCTTTGAACTTCTCCTCGGCGGCTTTGCTCCCCCCCTGCCGATCGGGGTGGTACTTCTTGGCCAGGCGCCGGTAGGCCTTCCGGAGCTCCTCCTGAGAGGCACCCGGCTGGACCCCGAGGATCTTATAGTAATCCTTGGCAGCCATAGGACTCGCGCAAACATTTCTCAGCTAACAACTTACCGCAACGGTCGGGCCGAACGCCTGCTTCCATTCTACATCACGATGTCACGTTTTCAAGTCGGACCGTTCGGCGCCCGTCATCCGACCATAATCTGCTCTTCGGGGTAGTCGTAGACAGCACGTTCCCTCAGGTGGGCCACACTCAGGACGAGCGTCACCGGACCGAGCCTTCCGATGAACATCAGTGCGGTGATGATCAGCTTCCCCCATACGCTCATTGCACAGGCCGGCCCGGTCAGCCCGCGGCTCAGTCCCACGGTGCCGAAGGCGCTGATGGCGTCAAACACTATCCTGTTGAACGTGGCCCCCTGCTCGGTGATGAGCAGCAGGAAGACCCCGCCGGCGATGGCGGCGACCGACAACAGGATGATGCTGGCCACCCGGTGCACCGTCTCACTGGGGACGGAATGGTGGAAGATATGGGCCTTCGGGCGGCCCTTCAACGTGGCGACAATGCTGGCGATCATGATGCCGAGCGTGCTCGTCTTGACCCCGCCCGCAGTGCTGCCCGGGCTTCCGCCGATGTACATGAGGGCCATCATCAGGAACGCGGTGGCCGGCGCCAGGCCATCCATTCTGACGGTGTTGAAGCCGGCCGTGCGGGGCGTCACCGATTGGAACGTGGCGGCCAGCAGCTTCTTTTTCACGGACGCCCCGGCCAGCGAACCGCCCGACTCCATCGCGAGCACCCCCACGAAGCCCACCAACAGCAGGATGCCGGTCACCGCCAGAACCAGGCGTGAGTGCGTGCTCAGGCGTGGCCGCTTGCCCTTGCGCACCAGCAACCACCATCCCAGGTAGCCCTTCAAGTCCCTGACCACCACGAAACCGATCCCGCCGAAGACGATCAGCATGCAGACGACGGCGTTGACCCAGAAGTAATCGGCGTAGTCCATCAGGCTGCTGTCGTTCAGACTGAACCCGGCGTTGCAGAACGCAGAGATCGCGTGGAACACGCTGTGGTAAGCGCACGTCCAGGGACTGACGAAATCGCCCCGCCAACTGAAGAACAATACGATCCCCCCTATCCCTTCAGCGATCAGCGTGAACAGGCAGACGAAACGGATCAGCACCCACACGCTCTCGACCTGATTTGCCTCGACGAGGTCGGTCATGACGACCTCGAAACGCATGGAGAGCCTTCTCTGGATGAGGATGGCGACGAACGCCCCCAACGTCATTATGCCCAGGCCCCCGACCTGGATCAGGCCAAGGATCACAAGCTGCCCGAACAGCGACCAGTGGTGCTGCGTGCTCTTGACCAGCAGGCCCGTAACGCACACGGCGCTGGTGGACGTGAACAACGCGTCCACGGGATTCGTCCAGTGCCGCAGACTACTGCTGATGGGCAGCGTCAGAAAGGCGGCGCCGAGCAGGATGACTGCGGCAAAGCTGGCCGCCGCTGCACGGGCGGCGCTACCCCGAAACGCGAACTTGTAGAGGAATATGCCTGCCTTCCGCAGTTTCTCGATCATCGAGCGACTCCGCCTTCGGTCCCCCCGATCGTCAAGCCTGGAGCCAGCCGTACAGTCCTGTCGGCCCGGCGGACGCGCCGATTCTACGCCCTGCGGAAACCCCGTGTCAATGCCTGAAGGATGAGACGGCGGTTCGGCGTGCGGGTCCGGATTGGTCAGTCGGAGCCGCCCTTCGCGCCCGTGCCATGCTCGAGCCGATAGCGCAGGTAGGCCTCCATGAACGGCGTGATGTCGCCGTCAAGGACGGCGGCCGAGTTGCCCACCTTCAAGTCGGTCCGCAGGTCCTTGACCATCTGGTAGGGCTGTAGCACGTAAGAGCGAATCTGGTTGCCCCAGGCTATCTCGCCCTTATCGTCGTAGAGCCGTTCAAGCTCTTTCTGGCGCTTCTGTCGCTCGTGCTGGCGCAGTTTGGCGGCGAGCAGCTTCCGGGCGATCGCCCGGTTCTTGTGCTGGGAACGTTCGCTCTGGCACAGGACGGTGATCCCGGTCGGGATGTGCCGCAGCCGAACGGCCGACGAAGTCTTGTTCACGTGCTGGCCGCCCGGGCCGCTGGACCTGAGGAACGCCATCTCGATCTCGCTGTCGTTCAGCTCGACCTCCGGATCATCCTCGATCTCCGGCACGACGTCCACGGCGGCAAACGACGTGTGCCGGCGCGCCCCGGAGTCGAAGGGCGATATCCGCACCAGCCGGTGCACGCCGATCTCGCTCTTCAGGTAGCCGAAAGCCCAGTCTCCCTTCACATGCACGGTCGCGCTCTTGACGCCGGCCTCCTCGCCCGGGCGCGTGTCCACCACTTCGCTCTCGTATCCCTCGCGCTCGGCCCAGCGCAGGTACATCCGCAGCAGCATGGCAGCCCAATCACAGCTCTCGGTCCCCCCTGCCCCCGCGTGCACGCTCAGAAAGGCGCTCTCCGGGTCTTCCGGTTCCGACAGCATGCTCTTGAACTCGAGGCGCTCGAGCTGCTCGGCCGCCTTCTCGGCCCGTGCCCTGACTTCCTCGCGGGTGGCCTCGTCGTCCTCCTCTTCGGCCAGGTCCCCCAGCACCACCAGGTCCTCGATCTCCTGCTCCAGGAGATGCACGGGCTCGGACAGCCCCTTCACGTACTTCATCCGGCGTATGATCTTCTGGGCGGCCTCGCGGTCGTCCCAGAACCCGGCCTGCCCCATCCGGGACTCGATCTCGTTGAGCTCGGCCTCCTTGGAAGCCAGGTCAAAGAGAGTCCCGCAGGTCGTTCAGGCGGGCCTCCAACTCATGGAGTTCAACGGCCATGTCGGAACCTGAGAAAGGAAGGATGAAGCGCCGCACGAGGAAGCCCGGAAGGAGCCGGTCCACCGTGCGTACATACATTGTAGCGGCCGGTCCGTGCCGGCGTCAACCGCTGCCGGCTGCCTCTGATGCGGCCACCCCCGATGGGGCCGCCTCCGGGCGCGGAGAACCGTCAGAGCTTTTCCTGCCGCTGCCTGGCCCTCTCGTAGAAGACGATGCCGGCCGCGACGGTCACGTTGAAGGAGTGCGCGCCCCCGCTCATGGGTATGCTCACCAGGGCGTCGCAGAGCGCCTTCGCGCCGTCGGAAAGTCCCGCGGTCTCGTTGCCCAGGACGATCGCGCACGGCCCGGATAGGTCTTCCTCCCAACACAGTCTGGCGGCCTGTGCGGAAGTGCCGACGATCTTCATGCCGCTCTCCGCAAGTCGGCCCAGGCACCCCGCCACGTCCTCAGCGATGGTCAGGGGCACGCGGAATATCGAGCCCGTTGTCGACCG
>CAYUDW010000002.1:50132-53748 GCA_964442595.1 uncultured candidatus Brocadiaceae bacterium | reverse complement strand
ACCATCTTCCGCTCGGCCATCTGCCGCATCACGGACTCGGGCGGGCTGAACCACATCGCAACGGTCTCGAGTTCCTGCGGCGGCAGCTCGAGCTTCTCGAAGCCCAGGCTGTCCCGCGAGTGGAACCGGATCTTCTTGAACATCGGGATGGACGTGGTGACCGTCACGTCGCCAAACCCCACGAGTGCCCCCTGCCACTCCTCCTGCTCCTCGGTCTCGTCTATGCGAATCTGGGACGTCTGGACGGACTGCGTGTAGTAGTCCAGGTCCCGCCGCTCCACGTGGGCGATCTTCTGTTCCAGGTCCAGGTCGGTGACGAAATAGGTGTCCGCCCCGTGCAGGTAGACGGCGTGGTCGTGCAGTTGCGAGAGCGCGCTTATCTCGTCCATGGTGCCGATGACCCGCTCCCCCTCGGCCTCGTCCTGGATGGTGTAGACGGGACCGGCGATGTTGCGCAGGTTGACCTCGGCCGCGGGGTACTCGGAACGCGCCCAGTACCAATGGTTCTCGATGTGGCGGACGGACTCATCCTCCTCCAGCAGCTCAAGGATGACGTCGGCGTACGGGCCGAAGATGTCGACCTCGTCGTCAGCGAGAGGCAGCTCGTGCACGGCACACTTGACGTGGCCGACGGCGACGTGCGGGTTGTCTGGATCGACGACGGCCTGTTCCGGGCTCTGGCCGAAGATGTAGTCGCTGTGCACCATGAGGTACTGGTCCATCGGCGAGTTCTGGCCGATCAGGAACACTACGGACTCCTCCTGGCCCCTGCCGGCTCGACCGGCCTGCTGCCAGAGGCTGGCGACCGTGCCCGGATAGCCGACGAGGATGCACGCGTCCAGCGTGCCGATGTCGATGCCCAGTTCGAGTGCGTTGGTGCTCGACACGCCGAGTATCTCTTTCTCTACCAGCCGCTTCTCGATCTTGCGCCGCTCCTCGGGCAGGTAGCCGCCCCGGTAGGCGTGGACCGACTCGGCCAGGCGTCGCGAGACGGGGCGGAGCAGGTCCCGGCAGTTCTTGAAGATCAGTTCCGCAGCCAGGCGCGTTCGCACGAAGGCGATCGTCTGGACGCCTTCCTTGACCAGCGACGTCATCAGGTGCACGGCCTCCCAGATGGGGCTCCGCCGGTCCCCGCCGATGCGCCACTCGTCGGGCTTGCCCCGGGCAGCCGTCTCGATCGAGGGCGGATTCCACAGGACGAACTGCTTCGGCCCCCGCGGCGAGCCGTCGTTCGTGATCAGCTCCATCTCGCGGCCCGTGATGCGCTCGGCGTGCTCTTTGGGATTCGCAATGGTGGCCGAGCAGCAGATGAACTGCGGGTCCGAACCGTAGTGCCGGCATATCCGTGCCATGCGCCGCAGCACGTTGGCCAGGTGCGATCCGAACACCCCGCGGTAGGCGTGCACTTCGTCGATCACGACGCACTTGAGGTGCGTGAAGAGCCGGTTCCAGCGCGCGTGGTGGGGCAGGATGCCCTGGTGCAGCATGTCGGGGTTGGTCAGGATGACGTTGCCGCCGTCCCGCAGCTTGCGCCGCAGGCTCTGCGGTGTGTCCCCGTCGTAGGTACCGGCTAGGAACTCGACCTCTTCTTCCGGCTTGAGGAACTTGCCCAGCCCGCGAAGCTGATCCTGGGCCAGCGCCTTGGTCGGGTAGATGAACAACATCGTCGACAGCGGGTCCCTGATGAGCTGCTCGACGACGGGGATGTTGTAGCATAGCGTCTTGCCGCTTGCCGTGCCGGTCACGATAACCACGTTGCGGCCGGCCCGGACCTTCTCGATCGCGTCCGCCTGGTGGCTATAGAGCCGGCCGATTCCCTGCTCGTCGAGTGCCCTCTGGACCGTCGGATGGATGCCGTCCGCAAGGTCGCCGTACACGGCCGGCCGTTCGGGCAAGGCCTCGACGTGCACAACCTGGTGTCTGAAGAACGGCTGCCTTGCGACCCGCTCGATGAAGTTCTCAGCGTCCACTATGTCCCTGTGTCATCTGGTTCGCGGCGATTGGGGTCGGATGGCTCGTGCTTCTTCCGCAGGCGTCGGGCCCTGGCCGCCAACGAGTCGCCGCCGCGGATGGTCCGTTCGCTGCTGGTGGAGTCGTCCGTGCCGACCTTTTCCTTGCGCACCGGCGGCCGTCCCGGGAAGTGCGTAGGCCGCCTGTTGCCGCTCCGCGTCTTCATGCCCGGCGGCGGGGCCTCCCCCGCTGCGTGCGGGGAAAGCCCGCCCGTCGGCATGCTCTTCCCAAGCCGCTTGCGCAGTTCGCGGTGGAAGCTCCGCTTCCGCTCCGCACGCACGCCCGAGTCAGCGGACGTCAGGTGCCCGGGCTTCTCCGCGTCAGGATACTCCGTCGCCACGTGCGGCTCAATGGGATGAAAGACCTCCGGTTCCCGCATCCTCTCCAGGCGTCGCCGCAGGGCCTGTTCAAGCCTCTGTTCCGCGCTCAAGTCCGAATCCGTCAGGGATTGACTGTCCGGGTTGCTCAGGTTCGCGCCGTCCCCCAGCAGGCCTGCCAGAATCATGAGGGCCGCCCGCTTGCTCGGGATCGACGCTTCGCCCCGCTCGACGTTCCAGGTGGCGTACTGCCGCAGCGGCTTCCCCACGCAGCACGGGCAGCCGTCCTCGCAGTCGCACCTCCTGACGGCATCCAGCACCGCCGGCATGATCTCGTCCAACCGCTCGTATGCCTTCTCCGTGAAGCCGAGCCCCAGGGGGTAGCGTTCGTAGATGAAGATGGCATTCCAGGGCGAGTTGGCGCTGCCGATCGAATGCGAGAAGTCGAGCGTGTCGCATGTCATGAACGCCGGCAGGAGCATCCGGGTGGCGTAGCCGATCCCGCGCAGGCCGGCGTGGGCGTCCAGGTCCGCCCTGCGCACGCGCTCCATCAGGTCTTCCGGAGGGACGAGCCAGACGGCCATCGTCTCCAGCACGAGGGTCGGCAAGTCGACACCGTGGCGCGAGACGGCGTCCAGCGAGTAGAAGTGAACCTTCTCATACATCCCCGTGTTGAAGTACGCCGTCACCTCTCCCCAGCAGGCCGTGCCCGTGCCGAACGGCTTCTCGCGCAGGCGATGGTCCACGTGGTGCACGTCCGTGCCGCCGAGGGGCTGAGTGTAGTAGTCGACCTCGACCCTTTTGACGGTTGCGATGTTGCGCTCAAGGTCCAGCTTCAGGACTTCGTATGTGTCGCCCAGGTGCATGTAGATGGCGCCCGGGTGCAGTATCGGCGGCGCGTCGAACTTGTTGACCTGGCCCAGGACCTCGCCGGTGTCCACGTCCTCGATCAAGACGTCGGCGTCGGCGTAGTTCCGAAGGGAGACCTCGTGCTGCGGCGTCTCGGCGGCGGCGTGATACCACCGGTCCCCCACGCGCTTCACCTTCAGATTGCCTTCGAGCACGCGGAGAACCATCTCCGCATGCGGCCCAAAAGGTGGCAGTTCGTCGTTGCCCACAGGAAGCTCGTGCGTCGCACAGCGCAGGTGGCCGGTCAGGACGAAGGGATTGTCGGCGTCCAGCACGCCCTCCTCGACGGGGCGGCCGAACAGGTACTCCGGGTTGCTCATCACGTACTGGTTGATGCTCGTGTCCAGGCCGACCAGCACCACGAGTGCGTCGCGCTCCTG
>CAYUDW010000002.1:47178-50032 GCA_964442595.1 uncultured candidatus Brocadiaceae bacterium | reverse complement strand
GTCTCGCAGACATAGCGGTGGATCATCTCGGCCGTCATCTTGGCCTTGGAGAACGTGATGGTCGGCACGCCGCGTTGGATGAGCATCGCCATCAACTCGTGCGCCTCGACGTTGGCGCTGCGGCGGGAGCGCCAGATGGTGCCCCGAACGCGGGGCGGGTTCCAGAAGACGAACGTGCGCTTGCCGCGAGGGCTCCCGTCCTCCTCGATGAGGGCCATCTCCTTGCCGATGACGCCCTCGGCCAGTTCGCGCGGATTCCCTATCGTGGCCGAGCACGCCACGACCTGCGGGTCGGAGCCGTAGTGATGACAGACGCGCAGGAAGCGCCGGAACAGGTTCACCGCATTCGAGCCGAATATGCCGCTGTAGACGTGGATCTCGTCCACGATCAGCAGCCTCAGTTTCGAGAGGAAGTCCGCCCAACGCGCGTGCTGCGGCAGCACCGCCGCGTGCAGCATGTCCGGATTGGAGAGCACAACCGAGGCGTGGTCCCGCAGCTTCCGCCTCATCGCGGACGGCGTGTCGCCGTCGTAGACTCCGGCCAGCACATCGTCGAGGCCGGCTGCGTCGAGCGCGGCGCTGAAAGCCTTGAACTGATCCTGACTGAGCGCCTTGGTGGGAAAAAGCAGCAGGGCCCGCGCCTCGGGGTCATCCAACAGCGTTTCTATGATGGGAATGACATAGCAAAGCGATTTCCCTGAGGCCGTGCCCGTCACGACCAGCACGTTCTTCCCCTCGCGGACCAGATCGAGGGCCTGCGCCTGGTGCGTGTAGAGCCGCTCGATCCCGCGGCTTCGGAGAACGGCTTGAGCGGGCGCCGACAGCGGCTGCCGGGCCTCGGCGAAGCGTGCATCCCGTGCCGCCACCTCGCGCACGTAGACGATCTGGTCCCCGTAGGCGGGCGAGCGGCAAATCTCTTCCAGGAATCCATCAACGTCCAATTGGCGCATAACCCTCGGCAACCCGGTCGCAGCGGGCGTATCTGTCGGTCACATAGCAGTGTCAGCGCGCGAGTTGTGCCCCGGCAGGCGGAGCAGCAGATCGGCCAGTGTCAGCAGGTCAAGCACGTTGTGTTCGAGTATCTCCACCATCTCGGCGGCGTTGCTCGTCCGCACGAAGGCATGGTAGGCCTCCGGTATCTCGCACCCGGGAATGTCGCTGTGACGCGCGCGGCCGCAGATGTGCCTTTCCAGCGTCTGCAGCTTGCAGTCCGGCAGGGCGTGCCGCCACGCGCGCCGGCATTCGTGAAGCAGGTCCAGGTGGGGCAGATCCGCTTCGAACGGCATCCCGTTCGCCACGGCACGGACGCGCACGTACGGCAGGTCGAAGCTCTTGCCGTTGAACGAAACCAGCAATCTCTTTCCGGAGAGCACGTCCAGGAAAAGGGATATGACGGCGCGTTCCTCCGAATAGTCCCGGGCGAGATACTGCCGCACGAGCAGGCCGCCGTCCTCCACCGTCATCGTGCCGATCAGGAACAGAGGCGTTCCGGCGAGCCCCGTGGTCTCAAGATCCACAAAGATCAGCTCGCCGGGCGAGAAGTCGGGCGCACAACAGAGCTCGGCCAGCCGGCGCCTTACGCCCGACTCGCTGCGCCTCAGGGATTCGCAGAACTTCTCGCAAAGCTCGGTCCAGTACTCACCCCTGTGCGACGGCCGCTCCGCGATGACGTAGGCCGGCCCCCCGTCAGGCGCCAGGACCTCCTCTCCCTGCACGCCTTCCGTCAGGCCGATGTGCTCATGGACGAGGCGCCTGCGCCGGACGGCCGGCTCCTCGCGGGGGATGTCGCGGCGATACTGGATGGGCTGAGTGGACGGCTCGGGCACCTCATGTTGAGTCTTCCGCAGCTTGCGGCGCACTTCCTCAACGTCCGCTGCGTGCCGGGTCTGCGGCGGCAGCGGCCGGCGGTTTAGCGCGTCGAGTCTCTTTCGGAGGTCCCTGGACTCGCCCATCTTGGCTGCTCCTGTGCGGCCCTGCCCACGCGGCGTGCCACAAAGCATACATCTGACGGGCCTCAGTTCCGTATTGTATCGCGTGCCCGGCCTCGGTCGCAAGCGGGCGGCCACCCTCGTCACGCAGGGGCACGGTCCGCTGTACGGCGGATGTCCCTACTGCTTGCCGAGGCAGCGAATGAGGTCCAGGTCGAGCGCCCCCTTCTGCCCCCATCCGCGGCGGCCCTTCGCTATCTTGGGGCGGAACTCCTCGTAAAGCCCGTAGGCCAGCTCCTCAAGCTCCTCGGGCACGAACGCTTCCGCCAGCTCCTCCATGGCCTCGCGCACGGCCGGCAGATCATCGCCGAACTTGCCCGCCAGGTACTTCTGCACCTTGGCGGGGTCGACGGGCTGGTCCTTGACGCAGCCCCGTATGCCGTCCTGCGTGTTCTGCGCGGGCACGCCCCTGCCGCAGAGCTCGATCCAGAAGTCCTCCCCCAGCCCCACCTTCTTCGGCGTCAGCCCTCCGCGGCCCTTCGGCGGCCCGTAGATGCCCAGCATGCGGCCTTTCGACTGCGCGTTCAGTCCGGCGAGCACCTTGCCGAGGGTGAGCGCAGTGTCGGGCTCGTAGCCCATTCGCTCCGCCACGACGGCCGCCCAGAGCGTGAGCACGGGCGCCCGGTTGATCGTCACGGTGTTCGTTGCCATTCGCCCATCCTCTCCTGGAAAGGTTCCCTGTGGCCAAGATGCGCGTAGACTACCATCCTTCGGTCAATGTGCAGTTCACTCCCTGACCTCCAGGGCAATCAGGCGGACCTGTTCGGGCCGCATGGGACACGAAACGCGGAGCCTTCCGTCCCCCGAGCGGACGGCCAGGGAGTCGCCCGTCACAAGGTCGGTCAGCGTCGTGGTCGCATCGAGTT
>CAYUDW010000002.1:29181-47078 GCA_964442595.1 uncultured candidatus Brocadiaceae bacterium | reverse complement strand
GCGTTGTGGCTGAACATGCTCGGCCAGATGCCGTAGAACAGGCAGCGCTGGAAGTACTTCTCCACCAGGTCGGGCGTGAAGTCGTCGAACCGGGTGTTCATGAGGATCAGGTAGGGCTTGTGATGGCACATTGCGCGCTTCAGGTTCATTACCTGATGGGAGGGCGGCTGCCAGGCGCCGCCGGCGTCCAGCCAGTCCATCTCGCAGCCCATGATGTCCAGCCAGGGGCAGAGGAAGCTGAAACGGGACGGCACCGAATTGGCGAACATGAGCTTGCCCATGCCATGGACGTCCTCTGCGATCCAGCGCGTGAACCCGTAGATCGACAGGGCCTTGTAGATGACGGGCCGGCCGGACCCGTGGGCGAAGGTGAGCGGCACGGTGACATAGGGGAAATGCTCGCGCCGGAAGTTCTCGCCGGCGGTCACGTAAGCCTCCAGCGAGTCCAGGTACTCGCCGTCCTGCTCACCGGCCGCCTGCGGCCCGTATAGGCGCTGCTTCACCTCTTCGTTCCAGTTCATCCGGGCCTCCGACTCGCCGGGAATGAAGGGGTTGGGATTCAGGCTGAAGACCACCCCGTTCGTCCAGGGCGCATCACGCACGAGGTACTGGATCCGCCCGTCCGCGTCGTGCGAGCCGGAGACGAGCGCCGCCTGTGCGTTGCGCCGTCTCCAGGCGTTGTCGGACTCGGCCGTCTCGCGCAGCAGCCGCACCACGTTCTCGCGCGTTCGCGGCACTTCGGGATCGATGGGGAACCACCACGTCGACGGCTCGGTGTAGCGGAAGCTCAGGATGTCCGACTCGTCGTCGAAGGGCACGTTGTTGTGCCCTTCGTGATAGCGGAAGCCGAAGTCCTGCCACCCCTCCACGGTGCTCACGTCCGTGAACGGCATCCAGATGCCCTGCTTTCGGGACCGGCAGGCGAAGTAGTCCGGGAAGATGTCGTATAGCCTCTCCAGCGCGCTGCGGAAGCCCCACGCGGGGTCGGTGCGGTAGATGACGAAGCGGAAGGGCGCGCCGGACGGGAAGTTCGCGGTGTCCGCAACGAGCCCGAAGTCATAGGCAATGAAGAAGGTGCGAACCGCGCTGCTGTAACCGATTCGATACTGCCCCGGCATGCCCATGTCGAGGGCGAGCGCCAAGCCGCCGTCCGGCCCGTCCATGCAGCCGCAGGGGTAGGCGGACATGTTGCCGTTCGCGCCCGTGCCGATGTTCCGAACGTTGAAGTACTCCTGGTGCGGCCCGATCGCCATGCCCGAGCTCATGTCGTCATGCCAGGTCCACCCGGCCCCATCGACGGGCAGAGCGAACATCAGCGTTACCGCCCTGTCCCGGCCGGTTCGGTCCCGCAGGATGCCCGAGACGCGGATGCACTCGTCGTCGCCCTCAAAGGCGGCGTCAAGCTCCAGTTCCAGGGGCGGGCATTTGCCGCCCTCGAAGCCGAAGAAGTCCGACTCAGCGGCGACGTCACGCACCAGGAAGCCGGACGGCGCGCCGGGCGACGCCAGTTCCACGCCATCCCCCTGCAGCGAGGCCACGCGCCCGCTTTGCCAGTCGCACGTCAGCACCAGCCCGTCTCCGGTGCCGGCCATGAGGCGATCCCCTGCTCGCCGCACGTCCGCAACCGGGCCCGGCTGGGGGACGAGCACGGGGGTCATGTCCAGGACGGCGCCGGCGGCGGCAGCCAGGTCGTACGCCTCCACGTCGTCAAACCACACCTCGCCGCGCATGCCCCGGAAAAGCGCGTAGACGGCCGCCGACTTCAACGGCTTGGCCGGGCAGATGATCACTTCCTGGAACTCCCAATCATGCGTGCCGACGTTGAAGTCGGCGGTCTGCGCCCAAAGGGGCGTTCCGTCCTGATAGGTCAGGTCTACGTAGATCGAGTAATTGCTCCCCTTTGTGCCCTCGACTTCGCCGGCCCGGCTCCATCCCCGCACCAGGAGCGCCCCGGGCGCCTGCTGGTTCAGCTCAATCACCTGGCGGGCGCCGCGCCTTCCCGCCGCAGTGGGATTCAGGCAGTGCACGGCGGCGCCGCCGCCGTCGCGCCCGGCGCCGGGCGCCACGTCGTATCCCTCCTGGTAAGGCTGCCAGCCCGTGGCCGCGCCCTCGTGGACCTGCTCGAACCCCGGGTCGGCGAGCAGATTGGCGCCCTCGAAGTCCCCCGTCCGCAGAACCTTGACAATCGGTTCCATGGCTCGCGTCCTCCCGGCGGACAGAACCGCCAGTGCAAGGCAGGCCATCGACAGCAGGCGCATCGTTCCGGTTCCTTCCCAATCGCGGGTCTCGCAGATACATGATGGCCGGCCGGCCTTGCCGGGTCAAGGACGTTGCACGCAGCCCACGGAAGAAGCAAGTCTTGTCCCCGGGGTCGACGCTGTGCTATCTTACGAGTGGGAGCCCGACGGCGCTGCCACTTTCACTCCTTCGGCGCCTTCTGGCGGGCAGTCCCCGTATCCTCCCAGACGGCGTGCGCGGAGGCGCTCCATGGCACGGCGGCAGGACAGTTTTGTGCGCGGGGCCGGCGTCATTGCGGCACTGACCCTCGCGAGCCGCCTGCTGGGCCTGGTGCGTGACTGCGCGTGCGCCGCCTTTTTCGGCGTCGGCATGGTCTGGGACGCGTTCAGTTTCGCGTTCCGGATCCCGAACCTTTTCCGCCGGCTGTTCGGCGAAGGGGCGCTCAGCGCGGCCTTCATACCGGCCTTCACCGAGCACCTCGAGCTGCGATCGAGGGAGGAAGCATGGCAGCTCGCCGGGAGGATCGCAGGGGCACTCCTTCTAGTTCTTGTCGCGCTCCTGATCGCCGGCGAGGCCCTGGCGCTGTCCCTGCTGCGCTGGGGCGGGCTGAGCGCGCGCTGGCGACTCGCCCTCGGCCTGACGGCCGTGATGCTGCCTTACATGGTTCTCATCTGCCTCACTGCGCTGGCAGGTGCGGCCCTCAACTCGATGCGTCACTTTGCGGCGCCTGCGCTGGCGCCCGTGGTGCTTAACGTCTGCTGGATCGTCGCAGTGGTGCTCGTGGCTCCCTTGGTTTCCGACGACACAACCGCACGGATCTACGTGGTCGCGGTCGGGATCCTGGCGGCGGGAGTGCTCCAGCTCGCGCTTCAGGTGGCCACGCTCAGAGCGAAGGGATTCCGCGTGCACCTCTCCTTCGAACCCATGCACAGGCAGGTCAGGCGGATAGCGGCGGCGGCCGCGCCGGTGGCACTGGGGCTGGCCGCGCTGCAGCTCAACGTGCTGCTTGACGGAGTGATCGCCATCTCGCTGGCCGCACCGGAGGGCAAGGCCGGCTTCACCCTCCTGGGGGCCTCGCTCAGGTATCCGATGCAGGTGGGGGCGAACAGCGTGCTATACTACGGGAATCGGCTGATGCAGTTGCCGCTCGGGGTGTTCGGCATCGCGTTGGCGACGGCAGCCTTCCCCACTTTCAGCGCTCAGGCGGCCCGGCAGGACTGGCAGCGGCTGTCCCGATCGATCATGCGCGCGCTGGGCTTCGTGGTCTTCATCGGCCTGCCGGCCGGCGTGGGCTTGATTCTGGTGCGCTATCCCGCCATCGAGCTGCTGTTCGATCGGGGGGCTTTTGCCGCGATGCCGCACAGCACGGGAAGGACGGCAGCGGTCGTCCTGGCTTATTCGACGGCCATTTGGGCTTACTGCGCCCTGCACGTGCTGACGCGCGCGTTCTACGGCCTCAAACGGCCCGGAACACCGGCCAGGATCGCCGCAGGGATGGTAGGCGTAAACCTGGTGCTGAACCTGACGCTGGTCTGGCGTTTCCGGGAAGCAGGGCTTGCAGCCGCCACCGCGATAAGCGCAACCTTGCAGGTTCTGCTCCTGTGCCGGCTGCTCAACCGATCCGTGCGCCTGACCGGCTGGAAGGCGTTGGCCGTGTCCGTCGCGAAAGCAGCGCTGGCAACCGCCTGCATGGCGGCGGCGTGCCAGGCGTCCATGCGGCTGCTGCCGGCCGCTTCGGGCGATTTGGGCGGCAGGTTGCTCCGGCTGGCCCTGCCGGTCGCAGCGGGTGGGATAACCTACGTGGGCGTGGCCGCGCTGCTGCGCGCGGAGGAGCTGACGATCCTTGTGGATCAGTTGCGGAGGGGACGCGCAGTACGACCGGACTGAGGTATCCGGCACAGACGGAGTGCGACGACGCTCTTGGCGAGCGTTACTCGAACGTGGGAACGGCGCCTTCTGCATCCGGCTTGGGGGACTCCGCGCCCTCCTTTTCGGAGACGACGCGCACAGCGATGATGGCATGAACCATTATCTGAGTCTCGGAAGAGCCGCGCGCAAGCACGATGTAGCTATCCGTCACTTCGGACAGCTCCCCCGTGACGGACTTGCCATTGACCATCAGCACGCTGATCTGCCGGCCGAACCATTCCGTCTTTATTACCTGGGCCATGGGGTCTATCCGCTCCTGCTCACCGGTGTCAGCGCCCGAATCCCTCCAGAATCTCGCTAATGCTGCGTACCCCCTCGGGGACCAGCAGAATCTCCACGCGTCTGTTCTCCGCAACCCTGTCCGTTGGGCTTCCGGGCTCGACAATCGGACGGTTCGGGCCGAAGCCAACGATGTACATCCGCGCCGCGCTAACGCCCCGGTCCGCGAGGTAACGCATCACGGCATGGGCCCGCATGGCGCCGAGGTGGTAATTGTCCTCCCAGGGGGAGAACTTGATGGGCACGCCGTCCGTGTGGCCGTCGATGCGGATCTGCAGGCCTTCCTTGTCCATCAAGTAGCCGGCAATCTGGTCGAGGGAAGCCTTGGCGGCGTCGTTCAACTCGGCCTTGCCGGAGGCGAACAGTATCTCGCTCTCCATAACGATGAAGTTACCCTCGTTGCGCGGCTCGACCGTGATCCCGGACAGGTCCTGGACGAGCTTCTCCAGTTCTTGTCTCTGGTCCTGGAGCTTCTGCTGCTCGCCCCTCAGCTCGCCGACCAGTTGGGACATCTGTCGCGCTTCCTTGCGGGCCTCTGCCAGACTGCCTTCGACCTCCGCCGCGTGGGCTTTGAGCACGTCGCTCTCCCTCAGGAGGGCGGCCTCTTTGCTCTCCAACGCCGCGATCTGGTTCTGGAGGGCCTGGTTCTTCCTCTCGAGCTGCCCGGCGCAGCCCACTGACCCGACGAGTGACACGGCGAGGACGAATAGAATGGTTCGCTTCAGCATCAACGGTGGCTCCTTATTGCAACAAGAAGAGAACTGACCGGATGGCGGAGCCTGCGACCGGCAGGGCTGCACTGCACTGCAGCGAAGCCCTGGCCAACGGCAGATGCGCCTACTTCGGCCCGACAGGCACCCAACTGGTCAACGGGGTCGAGAAGTCCGGCCGGAAACCGTTCTCGACGACGAAGAGGCCGCCGAACATCATCACAATCAAGCTCAATGCCAGCAGCAGGACCCAGCCGCCGCTGACCTGCGCGGCGGCAACGGGTACTGGCGCCGCATACGGCACCTCAAACTCCTCACCCCCGATGAACTCCTCGCCCAGATCGCCCTCCTCGACTTCCAGGACCTCCCCGAGGTCGCTCTCTTCGTAGGTGGGCTCCTCCAGCGTGGTGATTTCAGCGGTTACTTCCTCGCTCGCCTCCGTGGGAATGCCCTCGGGCTCCTGCTCCTCCTCGATTTCCATGATCTCGCTAAGCAGGTCTTCCTCGGCCACCTCCTCCTCTTCGCCAAGGCCAAGGATATCGGTTATGGGCGCCTCTTCCTCTTCAGGCTCGGGCGCTTCCGCCTCCGGCTCCTCTGCCCGGGCCCCGGCAGATGGCTCCTCCAGTTCGAACTGCTCCGCGTCCAGGGCATCGGAGAAGTCGAAGAACTCCTCGCTGCTCTCTTCAGCGGCTTCAGCTTCACCGGCGCCCTTTCCCGTCTGAATGGCCTTCAGGTCCAGTTGGGTGTCCAGAGCGGTGTCGCTGACGAGGGGCTCTTCGGACAACGGCTTCTCCAGTTCGAACTCCTCCTCTTGGCCGGCCGGGACCTCGAGCCGCAATTCCGCACCCGCAGGCGCTTCCTCCTCCTCCAATATCTCCGTGTCACGCTCCTGAATGGAGGGCGCCTTGACCTCCTCCAGCAGATCGGTTTCGCGCTCGCGCTCAAACGGCCCTTCCGTCTCAAGCATTTCGGTCTCGGGTTCGCCGGTCGGTGCCTTCGCTTCGGGCGCGCCTACGACATCCGTCGCGGGCTCACCAATGGCCTCTTCCGAGACGGTGGGCCGTTTCTCCAGCTCCTTCTTGAGCGCCTCCACCTCGCTCAGGCGGAACTTCGTCTCGCCCTCGATAGCATGCTCCCGGAGCGCCCCCTCCCTGACCAGGTGGTTCAACTGGGTGCGGTTGATCTGCAGCTCTTGGAGAACCTGCTCATACGTCAGGTATTCTTCGCCCCTTGCCATGGCACTACCTCCCGTGCAGAGCGCCGATACAGATACGCAGATCCACGGCTTCCCACAAATCCGCGCTGACACAGCAGATTATAACACCACCGCCGGGCAATGCAAACACCTTTCCTAAGCCCTTCGAGGTGCGTCCCGACGGCCCCTAGCCATACACGCGACTGGGGTCGAAAACCCGCTTCTCGCATTCCTCGAGCGTGTCATCGGCCCGGCGATAACGCCGGTAAAAGCACGTCCGGTAGCCCTTGTGACACGCCGCCACATGCTGATCGACGACCATCAGGAGGGAACTGCCCTCGCAGTCAATACGGACTTCCTTGAGCTCCTGGACATGCCCGCTCGTCTCGCCCTTGAGCATTACGCGCCCCTTTGAGCGCCGGAAAACGTGGACCTTACCCGTCTCCATGGTCTTCTGGAGGGCCTCCCGGTCCAGGTAGCAGAGCGTGAGGATCTGCCCGTCCCCGGCGGCGATGACCGCCGGGATCAGGCCATTCTTGAAGTTCAGTTCGCGTAGCAAGCCATCCATCGCATCGCTGACCGATTCAGAGCGCAGAAGGGACTTTACGTACATGGTAGGTCGTGCCGAGGCCAAAGTCAAAGCAAGTGCGCAACACCCGTGCCTGGCCTGCGGCCCGGAGCCGGGAAAGACACTTGCCAAACGTCTGTGATTCCCCTATATTCCGAGGTAGAGCGCCAGCAAAGGTTATTCTGGCACAGGTGAAGGCAATGTCGGAAGTGGCCCTTCAATCAAGTGTGCTTGTCCTGAACAGGGCTTTCACGCCGGTACACGTGGTGACGGCGAAACGGGCGTTCTGCATGCTTTTCAAGGCAGTGGCGGAGGTGGTCCAGATCGAGGACGGCCACCTGGAGGTGCACGACTTCCAGAGCTGGCAGGAAGTCAGCGAATTCAGGAGGGCCAACGGGCTCGAGGACGACCAGAGCGACTGGGTCTCCACGGTTAGTCATGAGATCCAGGTGCCCCGGATCGTGCGGTTGCTCTTCTACGGCCGTTACCCGAGCCAACGCATCAGCTTCAATCGGCGCAACATTTTCGCCCGAGACGAAAACCGCTGCCAGTACTGCGGGAAGCAGTTTCCCACGCGAGAACTGAGCATCGACCACGTCGTGCCTCTGTCCCGCGGCGGCGGGGCCAGTTGGACGAACGTCGTGTGCGCTTGCACCGCCTGCAACAAACGCAAGGGCGGCCAGTTGCCGCGCGAAGCAGGGATGAAGTTGACTCGCCAGCCGGCTGAACCCCGGTTTAACCCCATGATACGGCTGAAGATCCGTCGCAGGAAGTACTACTCCTGGAAGCAGTTCCTGGACGACGCCTACTGGTCGGTCACACTCGAATGACGGCCGGCGTTGGCCTCCCTTGTGCGGGCTCGGATCCCCCAGATGTAACGGCGGGGGCTTCGTGTGGGCTCGGTCGGGGGGGGCCGAAGAGCGGGTGCCGACGGGCGCAGTGCACGAACCGGAGGGTTACAGCACACTCGGGGGGAGCGGAGGTGCCTCGGCTTTGCAGACATGCCGACTCCGGTGGTGTTTGCTTCTCGTGATCGGGACGGCGCTGCCGGGCTGCGCCGGCGGACGCGTGAATCTGTGGCCGATCTTCTTCCACGAAGCCCGAAGCGTCCGGGCGGACTCCGGTCCGCGCGTCGTCAAGACCACCGAAGTCCTCTACCCGCTGTTCACCCGCCAGTCCGACCCCGACGGCACCTGGCACGCCTTGCGGCCATTCTACAACTACGATCATCGGAACGGGACTGACCAGCGCCGCGTCCAGTACATGTGGCCTCTGGGACTCCACTTCAGCACGCCGGGCGGCGAAGGGCGACATAGCTTCTTCCCCTTCTTCGGCTACGTGAAGGTGGACTCGGCGGATCCGGAGAGGTCCTACTTCCACGGGCACGTCCTCCAGTTTCTGCGCTGGGGCAGGAATGACGCAGGGCCATACTTCGCGCTGTTCCCCCTTGCAGGCGTGACGCACGGCGTCATCAGCGACACGTGGAGTTTCCTACTCTTCCCGCTCCTCTCGTACTACAGGCAGGGCGACTACGTCCGATGGGACGTCGTCTGGCCCTTTGCCGGACGTGGCCGCTCGCCGGACGGGAGCATCGAGACCTGGCGTGCGTGGCCCTTCTACGTACACAAGCGCCAGGACCGAGCCCAGGAACTGCGGGAAGCCCATCGGCTCTTGTGGTTTCTGGCCCGCTGGGGGATCGTGGACCGAAGGGGCGATTACTATCACAGCGTCTTCGCCGCGCTGCCCTTTTACGCCACCATTCGGACCTGGGACAGGTCGGGCAACCTGATCGCACACCAGACGTCCGTGCTCGGGGTGGGCTTCTCGCGGGATTCCAGGGACAAACCCCAGCGGACGGGCTGGTCTCTGCTGTGGACGCTGGTGCGTAAGTCCTCTGAACCGAAGTTGGATGATTCCCGGATCTTCCCCTTCTACTGGCGCGTCTCTTCCTATCCGACGGAAGACAAGGAGGCCGGCCGGAGCTGGACCCGGCGCAAGATGCTCTGGCCCATACTCTGGATCGATTCGGACAACCGCAATCCCCAAGTCCACATGAAGGGCCTGGTCGTGGCGCCCTTCTACTGGCATTATGCGCAGGTTTACCGGGACCAGGACGGCCCGGCGCGCACTGGCAGGAGCATCACGCTCTGGCCGCTGGCCACGTGGCAGCAGGACCCGGACGGCGCCCGCCACGTATGGGCCGTCAGTCACGGGTGGAAGGACACGACGACCGGCTTCAAACGAAACTACCGTGCATTCCTGGACTTCTTTCAGTATCATCGCGACGCCCAGGGCGAGCGCGAAACGCGCATCCTGGGCAGGCTGTACCACCACCGCCGCGGCGCCGCAGGACGCTACCTCAGCCTGGCGTCCCTGTTCACTTACGACGGCACGGGCGACGTGGTCGGCGAGCAAGGCAAGTACTTCAGCGCCCTGTTCGGACTGGTGAAGTGCTCGTGGACGGACGAGTGGCGCCGCTGGCGGATCTTCTACGTGCCACTCGGCGGCCCGCCGAAGTCCAACGCGGAGAACGGCGATGACTTCATTGATTGAGGATGCGAAGGGCGCGTGCATCGCGGCCCACGACGTGGGCGCATTCGCCCTCGCCAGCGTCCGGCACATCGGCTACGCGCTGCGTCGCCAGAAGCTGCTGTTCAAGCAGTTCTATGAGGTGGGCAACAGGAGCCTGCTCATCGTGGGCGTCTTCGGGCTGTTCGTCGGGTTGATCCTCGTCCTCTACGGCGGGGACCAACTGCGAAGGTTCGGCCAGGAGAAGTACATCGGGCTGACGGGGCTGGCCATCGTCTGGGAGTTCGGGCCCGTCTTCACTGCCTTCATCCTGGCCGGGCGGATCGGCAGTTCTTACGCGGCCGAGATAGGGACGATGCGTGTCTCGGAGGAGATCGACGCCCTCCAGGCCATGGGCATCAGGCCCGAGGCTTATCTGGCCACGCCCCGGCTGCTCGCGTGCGCCTTGCTCTTGCCCGTGCTGGTGGTGTACGCCGACTTCGCGGCCCTGCTGGGCGGGGCCGGGATGGCGTGGTTCTACGTGCACGTGGCACCCCGCGAGTTCTTCCGGCTGTTCTTCCAGTACCTCGAGTTCCAGGAAATAGCCCGTTCCCTGGCCAAGTCATTTCTTTTTGGCGCCATTATTGCAACAATCGGTTGCTACCACGGATTCAGAACTACGGGCGGCGCGGAGGGAGTCGGCAGGAGCACGACGGCCAGCGTCGTTCACGGGCTGCTGGCGGTGCTGGTGGCGGACTACTTCATCAGTAGAATCCTGCTGGTCCTCTGACGGGCAAGCGGCGCCAGGCAGCCCCGCAACACCGCAGTCCTGAAGGGACGGAACGGAGGAAGGCGATGGCAAGAAAGGTCCTGATCGGCATGCTGCTTCTGGGTGCGCTCTTTGTCTTCGGGCTGGCCACGTTCTACGTGGAGAACTGGCAGCGCTATCTGGGCAAGGGCTATCGGCTTCGGGCCAGGTTCGCCGTTGTGCACACGCTCGACACAGGCGACGTTGTCCGGATGGCCGGCGTGGAGGTCGGCGCGGTCGAAGACCTGTACATCGACACAGAGGCCCCGGCCGAGCGGCAGGTCGAGGCGACGCTGCGGATCAAGAAAGAGATTAAGGTGCGGGCCGACGACAAGGCCGTGATCAAGATGAGCAGCGTCTTCGGCGGCAACTACATCGCCATCGAGCCGGGCGACCGGGCCGCAGCCGTACTGAGTGAGGGCGACGAAATGGCCAATACGGCCGTGGCCCCGAGCCTCACGGAAGTGGCCGAGACGGCGCAGGCCACGCTGAGCGATGTCAAGGAGGGTTTCGACAAAGCGTTCGAGGAAATCGCCTCCGTTACGAAGAACCTCAGGGAGGGCGAGGGAGCGCTGGCGCTGCTCCTGACAGACAAGGAATTCGGAGAGAAAGTCCGCGGCGCCGTAGACGGCCTGAATAAGGCCGCCGGTCGCCTCGAAGAGGGCCAGGGAGTGTTGGGCAAACTCGTCATGGACGATCAGCTAGCCGCCGACCTTGAAACGCTGACGGCCGACGCGAAGGAACTCACGGCGAACCTGAAGAACGTCTCCAAAGACCTGACGGACGGAAAGGGCACCATCGGCAAGCTGCTGACTGACGAAGAACTGTACGGACAGGTCAAGGAATCCATGGGCACCATCAGCGACGCGGCCGCCCTTTTCAAGGAAGGCAAGGGCGCTCTCCCCATGCTGCTGGAGGACGAGGACGTGGCCCAGGACGTCCGCCTGCTGGTGGCCGACGCAAGAAAGGTCTCGGCCAAGCTGACCGACACCGGCGGCACGCTGGGCAAGCTGCTGGCCAGCGACGAGGCGTACGAACGGCTCATGTCCGCGCTGGACGACCTGCAAGAGACCACGGCCGCCATAGCGGAGAGCCGGGGCACCGTCGGCAAGCTGGTGATGAGCGATGAGCTCTACGGACAGATCGCTCAACTCATGCAGGACATCCAGGGCATTGTGGACGCCTATCGGGAGCAGTCGCCGGTTGTCACGTTGGGGGGCGCCCTGTTCGGAGCTTTCTGACGGGCTCTCGCTGACTGGTTGAGGGGAACGAACGCATGATTCGCGTGCGCGATCTGGTGGCCGCCTACGGGAAGAAGGAGGTCCTGCACGGCGTCTCGCTGGCCGTCAAGCCCCAGGAGATCCTGGTCATCATGGGGCAGAGCGGTTGCGGCAAGTCCACCCTCCTGCGGCACCTGATCGGGTTGCAGAAACCGCTCTCCGGGGCGGTGGAGATCAACGGCCGGAATCTGGCGGACATGTCCTTCGGGGAGTACCGCGAGTTCTGCAAGTCCGTCGGCGTGCTCTTCCAGGGCGGCGGGTTGTTCAACAGCATGACGGTAGGCGAGAACGTCGCGTTCCCCCTGCGGGAGTACACCAGGCTGGCCGACCCGGTGATCGAGATCACGGTGAGCCTGAAGCTCCGGCAGGTCGGGCTGGAAGGCACCGAGAAACTGATGCCGGCCGAGCTGAGCGGCGGCATGAAGAAGAGGGCCGGGCTTGCCCGCGCCCTGGCGCTGGACCCCAGCATCTTCTTCCTCGACGAACCGACCACCGGCCTCGATCCCATTATCAGCGCCGGCATCGACGAACTGGTCTTGCGGATCCGGGACCTTTACAGAACAACGATGGTGGTGGTGGCGCACGACGTCGCCGGCAGCATGCACATCGCGGACAGAATCGCCATGTTCAAGGACGGCAAGGTGGTCGACGTGGGCACGCCCGAAGAGGTCCGCGCCAGCGAAGACGTCTACGTGCGCAACTTCCTTGAGCGAAGGCCCGAACGCGAAGGGCAGGGGGCCGACTGATCGGCCGCAGCGATGACCGCAGTGCGGGCACGGGGGATCTGTATTCTGCTGAGGCCTGCGCTCACTGCTGCTGCGAAGGCGCCCGGGAGGGCCACTTGCTGCGGTCCTTCTCGACTTCCCGCAGCAGGTCGTGGAACGTCATCTCCTTGAGCGCTTCGCCCTGCGACTCAATGGCCGAGCGGAAAACTTGCTCCAGCTTGTCCTCGTAGGGCTTGTCCTCCGGCCTGACGGAGCGGGACTCGTCTCGGAACCGGTCCGTTATGCTCAGCACTTCGATCAGGCGCAGCTTGGACAGGTCGCGGGCCGGATGGAATTCGTCCCGTTGCTCGCCCACGGGCGTCAGCAGGCCCAGCCTGACCAGCCTGCCCGCTGCGTCGGACGCCTCCTCCGGCGTGATCTGGAGTATCTCCGCCAGCCTGCCGGAGGTCACCGGCTCGCCGGTCTCCCAGAACTCCCGGGCCACGTACATCATGATACGGGCGGCCAGATAGCGATCGATGAAGATGCTGGACAGCCGGTGGAGTTTGTCGCGGTAGCGCAGCAGTCCCACGTTCTGGATCGTGAAGGCTACCTCCGCCCCAAAGAGCACGATGAGCCAGAGCAGCCAGAGCCAGAGCAGGAAGAGCGGGATCGCCCCCAGCGAGCCGTAGATCTTCTCGTACCGGATCGCCTTCAACACGTACAGCGCGAACAGGGGGCGCGCACCGTGCAGCAACACGGCGCCCAGGAATGCCCCCCACGCCGAGCCGGTGAACCCGACGTGCGCGTGGGGCAGGAACTTGTAGAGCGCCACCAACACCAGCCAGGTCGTCAGGAACGGCAGCGCATGCTCGCCCACGGTAGTCAGGATCCCCACGGCATGGCCGAGGATCGGCAGGTTGCCCAGCCCGGCCTGGATGTAGCCGGCCAGCCCTTCCCGCACCCACAGGGACGCCCCTATCAGCACCGGCCCCAACCAGATGAGCGTGCAGTACGACGTGAATCTGATCCAGAAGGGGCGGCTCTGGCCCACCTGCCATATGAGATTGAAGGTCTTCTCGATCGTGCTGAGCAGCGACGTTGCCGTGACCAGGAGAAACAGGATGCCCAGCACGCCGATCTCGGCGCGCCCGACCTTGTCGATGAACAGCCGCATGTAGTCGGCCACGGCCAGGCTGATGCCGCGTGCCGCCACCTCGTTGCTCTTCTCGATGGCTATCTCATACTGCTGGCGTGCGTCGTCGGTCTGTCCTGCGGCCCACAGCGCCTTGGCAAGCCAGGCGTGGACCTCGCTCGAGTGCTCGAGGGTGGCCGCCGCCTCCCCCAACTCCGCCACGGCTGCCGCAAGCGTTTCCCCGGCGTTCGGCGCTCCTGACTGCTGGAGCGACGGATAGACCTCCACCTTGCTCTTGCCCGACTCGAACAAGGCCGTGCCGAGCTTCTTGAGGACCCGTGCATGGCGGCCGGCAAGGTCCCCCAGTTGGTTGTCGGAGCCGGCCGGGCCGGCCAGCACAATGGCATCGCAGTAGTCGGCCAGGGCGGCCCGGTACTGCTCGGCGGCGGCAGCGTGATCGTTTCCCTCTGTCGCCGCGTCGGCCATGGCCACGCGCACCTCGGCCCGAGCCCCTCGCGTCTTCAGGGCGGGGTACCCCATGTTCTCGGCAAGACCGAACTCGTCTAGTGCCCTGGCGTACTCCCGCCCTCTGAGGTGGGCCAGGCCGGTGGAGTAGCTGCGCTCCGCGTCGGCCAGCACCTCGTCCGCCACCGGCGCGGTGGCGCGGCGCACGCCTGCAGCCCGGAAGTACGCGTCCAGGGCGTCAACCGTCATCTGGCTGAATTGCCGCGAGAGGGAAGGCACGGCCGCCAATCGCAAAGTGCTCATCCCTTCCCGTACCTGCGCGGCATCCGCGCCGCGGGCCAGTGCCTGTGAGTAAAGGGCCAGGGCAGCACCTACACCCGCGTAGCGTGGCCGAGCATCCGCTTCGGACAGCATCTCCTCAACCGGAATACGTGCCGTCTCAGCCGGTTGTCCCGGAGGGGCCGCCTCCCTCGTCTCCTGCGGGCTTCTCTGCTCGAGCAGCGGGCCAGCCAGCAACGTGCTGAAGATGGCGTCCTGCGCCTTGCCCTCGACGTCCTCGAGCGCCGCGAAACCCCTGAAGAAAGAGAACGCCACGGCAAAGAGAGGCACCAGCGAGAGAAGCGTGGTGAACGTCAGGGCGGCGGCCTGCTGGGGGCATCGATTGCGCACGAGTTCGCGCAGGATGTAGAAGTAGAGCCGCACCTGGTGCTGCACGAATCGCACCCAGCGGGAGGGATTCGCCGCATTCTCCCAGCGGATCTCCTCGATCTGCCTGCGCAGCTTCTTGAACATGAGTTCGCGTCCTCGGGCAGTTGGCCGTACGGTAGCCAGTGCCGGGTCCCTACGGCGGGCAATAATCCGGATGCGGCTCCTCGGCGGTGGCGCTTTCCTTGCCTTCGGCCAGAGAAGCCACCTCCCGTTCCAGCTCCGCCACCTGCTCGGCGCCCGTAACCAGACCAAAGGTTAGCTGCGTCTCGTAGGTGCCCCCGGGCGGCACCTCGATCACTCGCCCCTTCTGCCTCTCGAAGGCGCGCTGGTTCGGATAGTCGGTGCCCGGCTCCAGGCCGGTGACGTAGCCGTCGGCTTCCGCTGCCGTGTTGCGCCAGATGGTGAAGGCGGGCAGTTGCTCGACCGAATAGCGGACCGTGGCTGCCAGCTTCTTCTCCGGGTCCACCAGCGCCACCAGCGTTCGCCCCTGCCCATCGGCATGCATGCGCAGGAAGTAGCACTGTTCGGCGAAGCCGGTCCGGGGAGGCCCGTACGTTCCCCACGCCGCCATGCCCTTCTGCGCCTCCGCGTCGCGCGGGCAGACGAAGCTCGCCGGCGCCAGCAGGCGTGCGCCCTCGCCCAGCACGGGCGGTCCATAGTTGCAGTGATAGAGCAGCTCCAGCTCCGAGTTCGTTCCGCCCAGGTTCTCAACCACGTCACTGACAGTGAACTCCGAGGAACCCGGAACGGTCGAGACCGTGGACAGCAGGCGGTAGCAGGAACCGAACATCTGTGTGTCGTACATCTCCCCGGCGACGGACAACGTGTGGGGCGGCTCCAGATCGACCATCACGGCGACTCTGGATGCCGGCGTATTCGCGATCGTGCCGTGCAGGGGCAGCTTGATCCGCGTCTCTGCGCCGGTGTTGCTCAGGACCACGTCCTCGCCCGGCGCGCCGTGATAGGCCAGGCCGCACCGACATACCAGCTCGGTGAACCCCTCGAGCCACCCCAGCAGGCCGCGCGATTCCTCGGCCACGTAGGCCGGGTGCACGACCTCTTTGACGGGGCTATCCCAGCCCAGCATCACCTCCTCCGTGAAGGCCTCCAGGATTCCCATCCCCCGCGTGGGACACACGACCACGCTCAGGCAGCCGTTCTCGATCGCGACCACGTCGACGCCGTGCTGCTTACCGCCCTTGAGCCTAAGCTTGCTGATACACCAGTCCGGCCCCCCCATGGACGGGAAGTTGTCGCTGCTGATCTCATACTCGTCCTCGTACAGATCGGATGAGCCGTCGGTCAGCAATCTCTCGAAGTAACCGGCCATTCTGCTCTCTCCCTTTCGGAAGCTGCCAAGGAATCCCCGATGCCTACAGTAGTAGACCCTAAACGCGCCGCGACCGCAAGATGCCCACTACTAGCCAAACGCCGAGCACCAGACCGAAGAGGAATCCCAGCAAGCCGAGTACGCTGACACGCGAGCCGAACACGCTGATGGCGCCGACCTCCGCCTCCAGCAGGACAGAGGACGCCAGGATGATGGCCGCCAGGATGATGCTGAGCGAGAGGCGGTTGCCGGTCTGGTCGAGTTCCGTCAGGCCCTTCTCGAATCCCTCGTGGCGGATGGTGAACTCGAAGAGCCCTCTCTGGAGCTTCTGCATCAGCCGGCGGACCTCGCGCGGGCCGTCCGTCACCAGGCTGCCCAGATGGTACCCTCCCGTGGTCAGGCTGCGCCGCATCCCGGCGGGGGACAGCTTCCGCCGCAGGAGCTTCCCGCCGTAGGGGGCAGCCAGCGAGGCCACGTTCAGGCCGGGGTCCAGCCGGGTGACTATGCCGCTGATGACGACCAACGCCCTGCCCATGAGGACGAAGTCCCGCGGGACTTCCACCTTGTACTTCCGGATAACGCGCATGACGTCCTGGAACGAACGTTGGAAGTCCAGCTTCTCCAGCGGCACGCTGCTATGCCGATCCAGCAGCGAGACCAGCTCGCCGCGCAGCTCCTCGGCCTGGGTGTCATCGGGCAGCCGCCCGATCTCAGTCAATACCTCCGCGACCAGCTCGAACTGCCCGTTGCCGAGCGCCATGAGGCAGACGCCCAGGTTGCGGCGCAGCCGGGCGTTGACGTTTCCCACCAGGCCGAAGTCCAGAAGGCCCACGCGCCCGTCGCGCGTCACCAGGATGTTGCCCGGATGGGGGTCGCCGTGGAAGACCCCCATGATGAAGAACTGCCGCAGGTAGGCGTCCATGATCGTGCGGGCAATCTCGCTGCGGTCCCCGGGGACGTGGTCGCGGCCCAGCGCCTCGCTCAGGTGCGTGCCCTCCAGGCGCCGCATGGTCAGCACGCGCTCCGTCGTGTAGTCCCATACCACCTCAGGGATCTCGATCCGCGCGTCGTCCTTGAAGCTCTCGTGGAACTTGTGCGTGTAGGCCGCCTCGGCGATGAAGTCCAGCTCCCGATTGATGGCCCTGGCGAACTCGTCGGCCAGCATCGGCAGCCGCAGGGCCCGGAACTCCTCGACGCGATCCGCCTGAGCCGCCAGAAACGTTACTATGGCTACGTCGTCTTCGATGACCTGTTGGATGCGTGGGCGGCGCACCTTCACCACGACCGGCGTGCCGTCCCGCAGCGTGGCGTCGTGGATCTGAGCAATGGAGCCGCTGCCGCGCGGCTCGTCCTTGAACTCCGCGAAGCACTCCTCCAGCGGCGCCCCCAGGTCCTCGGCCAGGATGGCCCGCGAGACCTCGCCGGAGAACGGAGCCACGTGGTGACAGATGCGTTCCAGCTCGCGGATGTACTCGTCGGGCAGAATGTCGGGCCGGGTCGATAGCATCTGGCCGAACTTCACGAAGGTCGGCCCCAGCTCCTCCAGCACGGCCGCGAAGCGGACCGGCAGCTCTTCCGGACGGACCTCCCCGGCGACCCGCCGCAGCCGCAGCCACCGCGGCACGTAGCGCTGCAGGTCCATGCGCCCCAGCAGGAAGCCCAGACCGTGCACCGCCGCCCTGCGGGCGATGTGGCCCATACGCCGCACGCGTCGCGGGCCCTTCAGGATGGAGCTGATCTTCACCTGACTCTCCCCTTGCGCCCCGTCACAAACGGCCCACATTATAGAGGGCGAGTGCCTTCCGGCAAGAGGAACGCCGACACCCCGCCTCGCGGCCCGGCAGCGGCGACATCGCGCAGGCAGGCCGACGCCTTTCTACTCCCCCTTACTGGCCAGTTCCCACAAGCGCATGTCGCGCATGAACTTGTGGTATGCCCTGCCGGCAGCCACCGCCAGGCCGGGGACCCCGTCCAGGAAGCCGAGCCGCAGCACGTAGCCCTGCAGGAAAGCCATCGGTGGCCGGAGCAGCAGGCCCGCCA
>CAYUDW010000002.1:1937-29081 GCA_964442595.1 uncultured candidatus Brocadiaceae bacterium | reverse complement strand
GCGGCCTCTTCGTTGTACGTGATGACGAAGCCGGAGATGGTCGTGCCGCCTATCATCTTACGCTGGCGCGATGACCTTCTGTCCGCCCATGTGCGGGCGCAGGACCTCGGGCACAACGACCGTGCCGTCGGCCTGCTGGTAGTTCTCGAGCACGGCTATGACGGTCCTGGGCAGTGCCAGGCCCGAGCCGTTCAGCGTGTGGACGAACTCCGTGCCCCCGCCTCCGGCCGGCCTGTAGCGGATGTTGGCGCGGCGGGCCTGGAAGTCGCGGAAGTTGCTGCACGAGCTTACCTCCAGCCACTCCTGGCATCCGGCGGCCCACACCTCGATGTCGAACTTGCGGCACGCCACGAAGCTCAGGTCCCCGGTGCACATCTCCTTGAGGCGGTACGGCAAGCCGAGGTCCCGGCAGATGGATTCGGCATCGGCGATGAGCTTCTGGAGCTCTTCGTCGGACCTGTCGGGGCGGACATGCTTCATCAGCTCGACCTTGTCGAACTGGTGGCCGCGCTTGATTCCGCGCACGTCCTTGCCGGCGCTCATCTTCTCGCGCCGGAAGCAGGCCGTGTAGGCGGCGTAGCACCTGGGCAGGTCAGCCTCGTCGAGAATCTCCTCGCGGTGAAGATTCGTCAGCGGCACCTCGGCGGTGGGGATGAGCCACAGGTCGTCCTCCACGTCATGGTAGAGGTTGGCCTGGAACTTCGGCAGGTTGCCCGTTCCGACCAGGCACTTCTCGCTCACCACGAAGGGCGGGTAGGCTTCCGTGTAGAAGTACCTCTCGACGTGGACTTCGAGCATGTAATTGATGAGTGCGCGCTGGAGCCTGGCCCCATCGCGCATCAGCACGTAAAACCGGGAGCCGCTCAACTTGACGCCGCGCTCGAAGTCCAGTATGCCGAGCTCCGGGCCCAGCTCCCAGTGCGGCTTCGGCTCGAAGTCGAACTGGGGCAATTCGCCCTCCGTGCTCACCAGGACGTTCTCGCTCTCGTCCGCCCCGAGCGGCGCGTCCTCGTGGGGGATGTTGGGGATGCGGAGCATCACGCCGTCCAGCTCCTCCCGGAGCCCCGCCGCCTCTGCGTCCAGCTCCCTGATCCTGTCCCCGACCTCGCGCATCCGGGCGATCAGATCGTCCCGATCCGGGCCTTCTTCCATGCTGCCGATGGCCTTGGATTCCCGGTTCCGCTCGGCCTTGAGCTTCTCCGATTCCGCAACGGCCTCCCGCCAGCGGGCGTCGAGGTCGCGGGCGCGGTCGATGATCGCCGGGTCCTCGCCGACCTTGCGCATGCCGTCCTTGACGAAGTCCGGACGCTCCCGGATGAGGTTGATGTCCAGCATGTGTTGAAGTCCTTGAATGGGAAGCAGGGAACAGGCCGCCTTCTTCCTCACTCATCCCCGAAGCAGGTGCCGACGGATCGGGCGGCGTGAAGCACCTGCGAGTCCGCCGTGACAAGGCGCTGCTTCTGGGCCACGTCAGCCAGCGGCACGGGCACGATGTCCCGGCCCTGCACGCCGACCATCACGTCAAACCTGCCCTCGGCCGCCTGTACGACGGCTTCCCGTCCGAGGCGCGTGGCCAGCACACGGTCGAATGCGGTCGGCGAGCCGCCCCGCTGCACGTGACCGAGCACCACGGCCCGGCTCACCACGCCCGTGCGCTCCTGGACCTCGTTCGCGAGCCAGACGCCGATGCCGCCGAGCCGTATCTTCTCGTGGCTTTCTTCCACTCGCCCACGCAGGACGTATCCGCCTTCAGGCCGCTTCACGCCTTCGGCAACCACGATGAGGCTGAAGCGCTTGCCCCGGCGGCTGCGGCCCCCCACCGCCTCGCAGACGACCTCCATGTGATGGGGGATCTCGGGAATGAGGATGATGTCTCCGCCGCCTGCCATCCCCCCGACCAGCGCCAGCCATCCGGCATAGCGCCCCATCGTCTCGATGACCATCGCGCGGTGGTGCGACATAGCCGTGGTGTGCAGGCGGTCGATCGCTTCGGTCACGATCTGCACGGCGGTGTCGAATCCGAACGTGACGTCCGTGCCGCAGATGTCGTTGTCGATCGTCTTCGGCACGCCGACGACGGGAAGTCCCTTGGCGGCGAGCTGGTGGGCGATGCTGAGGGTGCCGTCCCCGCCGATACAGAACAGGACGTCCAGGCCGGCCTTCTCGAAGTTCGTCACGCACTGGTCGGACACGTCACGCGCGTCCTCGGCCTGCCCACCGTGCTCGACGTACTCGAAAGGATGCGCCGTGTTCGAGGTGCCCAGGATCGTGCCGCCGACTGTCAGTATGCCGCTCACGTCCTCGTAGCCGAGCTCGACCATTCTGTCCTTGACCAGCCCTTCGTAGCCATCGAGTATCCCGACGGCTTCGAAGCCGTAGTCGAGCAGACCCGTCTTGACGACGGCCCGAATGACAGCGTTTATGCCGGGACAGTCCCCTCCGCCGGTCAGGACGCCGATTCGCTTGATGGCTGATGATGCGCTCATGCGTGGACTCCCTTGCCCTGCGGACGGCGGCCGTGTGCTACTGGCCGCACTCCACCAGAACCTTCAGTCCTTGCTTGCTCTCGGCCGTGTCTATGGCCTTCTCGATCCGGTTCAGGCCGAGCCGGTGGGTGATGATCTTCTCAGTCGGCACCAGGCCGGAGGCGATCAGTTGCAGCGCCTTGTAGTTCTGGTACGGCGTCGACCCGTGGTTGCCGACCAGGGCCAGCTCTTCGTAGTGCAGGCGGTTGCTGTCGAACGCGATGGCGGAGCTGCCGCGCGGCAGGCCACCGAAAAAGTTGATGCGCGCCCGCGGCGCCGCCAGGGCGACCGATTCCTCCTGGGCTTCGCCCGACGCGCAGGCGACGATCACCACGTCCGCCCCCCGACCGTCCGTGACGCCGAGGACGCACTCCTTCAGGTCTTCCTCCGAGGTATTGACGTAGTGATCGGCCTGGACCACACGCGCGAGCTCCAGCCGGTGCGCTGAGCGGTTGGCCATGATGACGTTGGTGGCGCCGAGGGCCCGCGCCAGCATGGCGTTCAAACAGCCGATGGCTCCCGTGCCGATCACGAGCACCGAATCGCCCGGGCCGACCCCAAGCATCTCCTGGGCATTCACGCAGCAAGCCAGCGGCTCCGTCAAGGCGGCCGCCGCCGCGCTCACGCCGTCAGGTATCCTGTTGACGCAGGCGTTCCGCACCGCCGCGGCAGGCACGAGCAGGTACTCCGCAAAGGCGCCGTCCCAGCTCGATCCGATGTCCAGAATGTTCTGGCAGACGGTGCTCTGCGCTCTCTGGCAGTAGTAACACTTGCCGCACGGCACGGCCGAGGCAACGGTGACTCGCTCGCTGTCATACCAGCCCTGGACCTGGTCCCCCACCTCAACGATGGTGCCCGCCAGCTCATGCCCGAGCACGATGGGCGGCTTGACCATCTGGTGGCCGTGGCGCAGGGCCTTGACGTCCGTGCCACACACCGCGCATGCGTTGACGCGAACGAGGATGGTGTCCGGCTCACAAACGGGGGTATCCACCTCCCGCAGCGCGATCTCGTTGACGCCTTCCAGCACAGCAGCTTTCATCGGTATTCCTCTGCTAGTTCGGAGAATTGCCGGCGAACGGAGCCTTGACGGGCCCGTCAGCCTCTCAGCAGATGGGCTCCGCCCTCCAGCAGGCGCAGGACCTCGTCCTTCAGCCCCGGGTCTCCTTCAAGTCCTCGTACGACGAGCGGAACAACATGGGGCCCCGGCTTCACGCTCTGCGCGCCCGGCAAGAGATCCGTAACGTAACGAGCCCAGGCGCGCAGGTCAAATCGCGTGTCCGGGGCGGCACTCAGCACCATGGCGGGCCGACCCTCCAGATGGCAGAGCGAAGCGTCGGCACCGGTTTCCTGACGGGCATACTGGCTGATCTCCGCCCAAAACGGATGTCTGGCGGCCGGCAAGCTCAAGAAGACCAGCTTCGCCTCGCCCATTCGCAGCGGCTCGTCCGCCTGCGTGCGTGCAAAGCAGCGATTGTCCTCTTCGGTGCGTTCGGCCAGGTCGCCGTGGCGCCGTATCAGCTCCTGCACCTTGCCCTCCATGAGCATCCCGATGGCGTCCGCCATCGCCGACGGACTCGCCTTCAGAGCGGTGAGGACCCCTGCGAGCTGGTCGCCCCAGGCTTCGCGTTCGCGTTCCTGGAGGTCGCCAGCCGCGAAACGGGCCAGCGACTGCTCGTACTCGTCGTCCGGGCCGAATCGCTCCTCGGCGACCAGCATGGCGACCGAGCGAGCGCCTTCGCGCACGACCAGGTTCTCCTCGCCCGCCAGATGACCGACGGCACGCAGGTCCTCAGGCTCCCATTGGTGCCGGCTGTACCAGCGGATCCGACCGACAAAGGCCCGCAGGGCGTCCATCAAGCGCGGACGAACGAGCCTGCCGTCCCAGTCGGAGTGGCACACCTCCGGTCCGCACAGCACCAGGTCGTAGACGCGAGGCAGCCTCTGCTGGACATCCGGCTCGAAGAAGGCAGCCAGGCGCTCCGACTCAAAGACCATCGCCTCGGTGCGGTCTCCGGCGGCGCGCCCGGCCAGCGCCCCGGCGACCAGCCCGTCCGCGTCGGGAGCACAGACTGCTACGGTGAAGTCTTCAGCCATTCACGCCGGCCCTGCAGGATGGAGATTGGCCCCGGAACAGGCGGGGGAGATACGCGCATTCTAGGTCATTCCCGGCATCGCTTTCAACCAAGGCGAGGCGAGCGTGGCAGGCGCCTCAGCACATCCGCTCCGGCCCTGGCCCGCCCCACCGACGCCGCTTCGCGTATTCGTGGACCGCCCTCTCCTGGCTCGGAGTCTCGATGGAGCCGGGACGCACCCGCCGGATCTCCTCTATCGCTTTCTGCGGTGCCATACCACGATGGACGAGGTAGCAGGCTACCATAGTGCCGGTCCGTCCCAGGCCGGCGATACAGTGCACGGCCGCCGCTCTGTCCCCGGCGATGCATTCGTCGCAAAAACTGACGAATCGATCCACCTGGTCCGGCTGCGGCGGGGCGAAGTCCGGCACCGGCAGGTGGATGTAGACCAGGCCGCTCTCAGCTATCAGGTCGTTGGGCCAGGCCCACTCGCTCAGGTTCACCAGCGCACCCACGCCGCGGTCTGTCAACTCCTGAAGGTCGCCGGGCCTGCCGTCGGGCATGGCCATGGCCGCCAGCTCGCCCTCGATCACCCAGTTGAAGCGGTGGAGACTCACTCGCCCTCTCCACATTCCGGGTACAGACCGCGCATCATGTCCCGTAACTCATCCAGAGGCAGCCCCATCACGGCCGTGATGCTGCCCCGGAGCTCCTCCACGTGTGGATCGTTCGGCTGGAGAGCGTATGCGCCGGCCTTGTCCAGTACGTCGAAGCCCTCCAGGTAGTCCTCGATCTGGCTCCCCGTCATCGGGCGCATGCGCACATCCGCGCCTACGCAGCAGGAACGTTCCCTTCCGTCCGGCGTGATGAGCCAGACCGCCGTGATCACGCTATGAAGGTGCGTCGTCAGTTCCTCGAGGATCCGAACGGCGTCCTCACGGTCGGCCGGCTTGCCTATCGTCCGGCCGCAGCAGGCCACCAGTGTGTCGGCCGCAATGACCAGGGCATCCGGCCGTCTCCTCGTGACGTCGCGCGCCTTCGCTTCGGCAAGTCTGAGGGCCCGTTCCCGCGGATCGTCCACTGCCACCCCTTCTTCGTCGACCGCGGGGCTCAGGGTCTCGAAGTCCGGCACGAGCCGAGCCAACAGCTCGGCGCGCGTGGGCGAGGAGCTCGCCAGAACGACGGGGACAGGCAGATCAGTCAGTACTCGTCCGTGCGGCCACGGGTCGCTGCTCATGCTCGCTCGGCGCTCCGGTCTGTTCGGTGGAGCCGGCCGGCAACTCGTCAGGCTCTCCCCCGGATGCCCTCGCGCGGGTGGCTTCAAGCCGGCTCTCCAGCTTCTGGATCCGTACGCGATACGTGTCTTTCCACCGGCCCCGCTCCGGAGCGCAGGCAAGCGCCCTCTGGTAAGCCTTCAGTGCCACCGCCGGCTTGCCGAGCGTCAGGTAGGAGCGCCCAAGCTCGTCCCAGACCGACATCGGCACTGCGTTGAACGGCTTGGCGACGAAGAAGCTCCGTCCCTCGGGGATGCCCTTGCCGTCGGGCACGTATGCCGTTCCCTCCGCCTCCATGAGCACCATGATGTTGCCCAGAGGCGACCTCCGGTATAGCCCCAACGAGCGCGTGAACTCCTCGAGCTCCGCGCCGGGCCTCCTGGCCATCAGATACTGCCAGAAGTAGATGACGCGATCAGGCCGCCTCTGCCGGCGAGCCGTCTCACCCAGGACCCAAAGCGCGTCATCCGCCCATTCGCTCTGCGGATGCTCCTTGACCAGGCGAACCAGCATCCGCGCGCTCTGGACTGGCTCCACGCCGTCTGCGAAGGCCGCGCGAAACTCCGCCCCCGGCTCGTCGACCAGCGCTTGATCAGCTGCAATCGCGCCAGGAAGCCATGCCACCAAGGCGCCCAGAACGGCCAACGCCTTGCGTGTATCCATTGCACTCGCCTTATCTTGCGCTAACCCCAGCAAACCGCGTCAACCGTCGCCCCACTATACCCGGACCGAGCGGCCGCGTCAAACCGTGGCGGGCCCGATGGCTCTATTCCCCGGACCACGCCGACAGGGGAGCAATCGAGGGCGCGGGCGCCTCTGCACGGCCCGGCTGGAAGACGACCGCAATCCGGATAGGGCGGCGTGCCGACGGGAGGCGGAAGGCCACCCGCCGGCTCCCTTCGTTCTGGTTCTGCGGCTCAGGAGCCCGAGTCGAGCCCAGCTCGAGCCGCACGCCGGCCGGCTCCAGCACCACGACTTCGAGCGTCTTGCCGTCCTTCTCCAGCAGCGCTGTCGCCCCCTCGAGCCGGGCGTCGGCCTCGGTTACGAAGCCCCACTGCAGGTCGGGTGCGCCTTCCCTGGGCTGTATCTCATCCTGGACCAGCACAGCCGAGCCACCCAGCAGGGCCACGCCCCGCCGCGCGCTGTGGGCGAACTCGGAATAAGCCCCGCTGAGGTCGCAGACGGCGAACGCCGCGCCCTGCGAGCAGTGGAAAGCCGTGATGGGCGCAGTCGCCTTCGTATCCTGATTCTGCCCGCCGAAGCAGGGAACATTATGGCTCTCGGTTCGCATCCGGTAGTAAGTCCACCTCTTACCGCCGAAGTAGCCCGGCAGCGCGTAGTCACCGCCGCCAAGGTCCATGGCCCAGCGGACTCCTTCCGCGTCCAGAACGAAGGTGCCCAGGTCGAGGTGGCCGTGGTTGACGCGATTGTCGCCTCCCTTGAAGCCCACGAAGATGGCGTCCCGATCCCACCCACTCCGCAGGAAGGCTACGTTGACGCCGCTGAAGAAGGCACAGAGCGGCGGCTCGTCGACGACCGGCATCTCCTCCGGCAACACAAACCATATGAGGGCCATCGGGTCGCCCCGCCACCACTGGCCTTGTTCGTAGGTGGCATACGTCGGCCGGTTGAAACGACGGGCCAGCCAGAACATCTCGGGAGCGCTGCCCGCCCACTTCCCCGCGTCGGCGAAGTTAAAGGTGAAGCCCGTCGGACCCACGTAGTGCAGACGGAAACCCCCGGCCTCCGAGAAGCCCGGCAGCTCCGACAGCCCGAAGTCCGTGCCGAGCGCCGTGTAAAGGGACGCGAGAAATCCGACCGTATAGCTCGTCGCATAGTGCCAGTAGCCCGGACCCTCGCCCCATCCGCCGTCCGGCGCATAACTTGCCATCGCGACGGGTATGCCGCCGACGGCGTTGCGGAGCACGGCTTCGGCCACGTCCGGCCGGTCATGCGCAATGGCCAGGGCCGCTATCCCGCAGCCGCCGTGGCAGACCTGGTTCCAGTTATAGCGCGTCCTGGACCACCAGACGTTCCTCTTGCAGCCCTCCAGGTACGGCTCAAGGCCCTTCTGCACGATGGCAGAGACGATGGCGTCCCTCTCCTGCGGCGAGAGGCACGGATACAGCCAGTCATACCCGACAGCAAGGGCGTGCGACATCTCCGCAGTGTCCAGAAAGTGCGCCGGGTGCCAGTCCGTAAACGCAGCGGCCGCGAACATCTCTTGCTTGGCGCGTTCGGCGTAACGTTCTTCGCCGGTCAGCATGAACAGCAGGCCCAGGGTGCGTACGCGGTCCAAGCATCGCCGGCTGACGCCGAGTATGGTCGAGCGCCTGTCCGGCGTGCGTTGAACCGGCGGCTTTCCGAGCATCCGTTCGGCCCGTTCGCGCAGTTTCTCCAGCATGTTCCGCAAGGTCTCAGAATCCGCGGCACGTGTCCTCAGTCGCACGACGTCGTCTGCGGTGACGAACAGGTAGGGATGCTGGGGCCGAATCGCCTGGAGCGCCGCTGATACCTGCTCTGCCGGCTGTCCATCCTCGCAAGCCGCGTCGCGCACGCCGATGCCGCTGAGAAGCACGGCGAACGCGACCACAATCAGGAACGCGCCGCCTGGGGTCCTGGCGTCGGGAAGCGTCACGAGATCCGCCATGACTTCTGCTCCCAGTTTCGCGCGAGACGGGGGAGTGTATGCGCAAGTCCGGCGCATCCTACCACAAAGCGCTTTTCGGGCAAACCTCGGGCAGAGCACCAGCCGCCCGAGCGCCAAAGCCTTGACCTTCCCGGACCGGATTGTATATCATTCGGGCGGCGAGGCCGTACACCCGTTGAACCAAGGCGGCGACGGTCGTCCCAGGAAGGAGGTCCGGAGTGAAGCGCGGCGCGATCGCCCTGATGACGCTGTGGATTGTTGGCACTCTTGGGTGCGCAGGCGGGCCGGGACGCCCTTCTGCGGAGCAACCCGCGTGGGTCGCCGAACTCTCCGGTGCCGAGCAGCAAGCCCGATTCATCTTGGCGGTCAGTTCTGCCGCTCCGGGCCCGACGGTCCCGGACGCTGGCGCGGAAGCCGCCAGAATGGCACGTCAGAAGCTGGCCGCGGCCCTGTCCGAGTACGCGCGGGAGGTGCTGACGGCCTTCGCGGAGGACCGGGACGATTACCCGTCGCCTTCGGAGCCGATGTGTCAGGAGTTCATCGCGGCCCTGGCGGAGGACGTTGCAGCCGTCATCGTGCGCCGAGCCGTCCCCCAGGACTCGTGGGAGGGGCCGGGACAGAAGGTCTACGTTCTGTACCGCCTGTCGCTTGCCGTGGTCAACGACGAAATACTGCACCGATCGCGCGCCAGTCTGGACTACCTCAACCCGTTCGGGGCGCCTCCGGAGGAGGTCACGGCCGAGCTGGGAGCCTTCCTGGCCCGGAGACTGCGTGAGAACCTCAGGGAGGCGGCACGTACTCGCACGGTCACCGAGGAGACGCCGACCGAGCAGCGCCCGCCGGCGTGGCTGGAGGCCGGCCGTCATGACACCTATCCGCCCGAGCGTTTCCTCTGCGCCATCGGCGTGGGTGAAGATCAGCCGGACGCCGAACGCTCGGCGCGAGATGAACTGGGCTCCCTCATCCAGGGGACCCTCGGACGCACTGTCAGTCAAGTGGCCGAATCCGCAGACGAGGTCCCCCTGACCCTGAACGCGCGGACGCTCGATCCCAGGGAGCTTGGATTCACGAGTGCGGATCTCGTCGCGGTGCGCGCGCCCGAGCACTGGGAGGATCCCCTGACCGAGACTCACTACGTGTTCGCCGTGCTGGACCGTAACACCGCGAAGATCATGTGGGAACGCGAGATGGCCGACGCCCTGAAGAAGAGCGACAGCCTGGCAGCGTCCGCGCGCAACCAGCAAGAGGCGGAGAACTACGCCGCTTCCCTGAAGGACTACCTGGACGCATTTGCGGCGGCCCGGCAGGCCGTCGAGCTGCAGCTAAGGGCTCTGACCGTGGCACCCCAGGAGAGCGCCCCGGAGCTACGCGAAGCCTTGCCCGGCCCTGTGCTCGTCGAGCTGAAACAGGAACTTGAGGAACTGCTGGCGAGCCTGGCCGTAGAGAAGACGGCCGGCGACGGACAGTGGGTGCCTCCGGGCATGCCGCTGCGGGAGCCGGTGCAGGTCAAGGTCGTGGCGGGCGAGAGCCGCAAGCCCGTGGGGGGGCTGCCTGTGCGCCTGCTTGTCGCGGGCGCCGGGAGCCGGTCGATTGGCAGGCTCATCACCGACGAAGCCGGCACTGCCGAATGGCAGCTCCAGGAGCCGCCGCCCGCCGGCCAGGGCCACTTGCTCGTGGCGGAGATCGACCTCGACTACCTGTCGGGAGACGGCCCGGTTGCCGGCTTGAAACGGCCGTGCGCGACTTTCACGTATGAGCTGCGCTCTCGGTCCAACACGTTGTTCGCCTTCTACGTGAGCGAGACGGTAGCGGACGGTTCGCCCGCGACGCCTATCGTCACGGAGCGGGTCAAGCGGGCCATGTCGGATAAAGGATTCCGGCTGGTGGAGGAGGCAGAGATGCTAAAGCACGTGAGGGCCGCAGAGCTGGCCGTGGACCGGCCCGAGGCGGAGGTGCTGGATGCCTTCTCCCCGTTGCGCGAAAGCCTGGAGCCGGGGCAGTTCCTGCTCGTGGTGCTCGGCGCCGTGAAGACGGAGCTGACGGACGCCATCGAGACTACCGAGGGGGAGCTCTTCATCGCTTCCTGCCCCTTCCGGTTCAGGTTGCTCGACCCGGAAGTGGCGGAAGGCAACCGGACCATCCTGGAAGTTGAGGGGAAGGGCCAGGGCGCCTACACGGACAGCGAGGTTGAGGCGGTCAAGAGGGCGCGCGAGGATGCGGCCTCGGCGGTTGTCCGCCAGCTTTTGGGCAAGATGGAGGGGAAGCTGGCGCCGGAACCGGCCCGGAGCCGACCCATGGAGCCCCGCGCTTGATTTGTGAGATCGTTTGCCGTACCATATGCGTTTACCGTCCCCCACTCCTCGCTGGAGCTGGGGGGGCCCTTTGCCCGAATGCAAGCAAGGAGACGCGCGATTCAGGGCTTCCGGACGAACGACCGCATTAGGGCCCAAACCGTTCGCCTTGTGGGTCCCGAAGGCAACCAACTGGGCATTGTAGCCAGAGAGGAAGCGCTGCGGCAGGCCCAGGAGAGTGAAGTAGACCTGGTTGAGGTCGCGCCCGAGGCCGATCCCCCCGTCTGCAAACTGCTGGACTACGGGAAGTTCAAGTACCGCCAGAAGAAGAGGCAGCACGGGAGCAAGCAGCATCGACCCAAGCTGAAGGGGATGCGGATCGGTTTCAGCAGCGAGGAGCATGACCTGGCCTTCAAGGCGGAGCGGGTCAAGGAGTTTCTGGCAGAGCACGACACGGTCGAGGTCTTCATGGTGCTCAGGGGCCGGCAGCGCGCCCATGCGGATCTTGCCGTTGAGCACATGGTTGAGTTCGCGAGCAGGTTCGAGGACATCGCCAAGATGGAGCGTCCCCCGCGGCGGTCCAGCGCGGGTCGCGTGACCATGCTGCTGGCACCCAAGTAGACGTGCTTCCGGCAGTCGACCGATCCGGCTTTTTCTGCCGCAGTGGAGTCCGGCATTCCGGGCACCTGTATATCTGCCACCGCTTTCCTTTTGATTTCTACTGCCATGTCCACGAAAACGCACAAAGGGATCCACAAGAGGCTGAAGAGGACCGCCACGGGCAAGCTCCTCCATAGGTCGCGGGGCAAACGCCACCTGTTGAGCAGCAAATCCTCCCGCAGACGGCGACACCTGGCGGGGTGGCGCGAGCTCGATAAAGGCCGTCGGAAAGTCTTCAAGCGGCAGTACGGCGTCACGTAGGCATCCTTCCCTTACTCATAGCGCAGGCACGTCGATCGGAAATGAGAACGAAGACTGGAATCGTCCGCAGACGCCGCGCAAACAGGATACTCAAAGCTGCGCGGGGCTACCGAGGGAGCCGCGGCAAGTTGCTGCGGTCGGTCAAGGAAACGCTGAGGCGCGCCTGGTGGTACGCCAGAGTCCACCGCCGGGCCAAGAAGCGTGACTTCCGCAGGCTCTGGATAACCCGCATCAACGCGGCGGCACGCATGAGGGGCATAAACTACAGCCGGTTCATGGCCGGCCTGAAACGCGCCAACGTGGACCTGAATCGGAAGGTCCTCGCCAACCTGGCCCTGACCGACGAAGCCGGCTTCGACCAGCTGGTCGACGTGGCCAGGGAAGCCCTCTGATCTGCGCCGCCGCCGGCCCTCGTCCTGCCGCGCAGGCTTTCGGACGGGGTCCCTCCCCTCGCGCCCTCAGCAAAGGCAAAGCAGCATGAGCCAGACGCCCGACCGCACCCTGGATGAAGCGCGTCGGCTGCTCGAGCAGGCTGAGTCAGAGCAGGACGTGGAGGCGGCGCGCATCGAGTTCCTCGGTCGAAAGGGCAAGGTGGCGAGGCTTATCGCTGCGATACCGGCGCTGCCGCCTTCGGAAAGACCGACGGCAGGACGCGCAGCGAACGAACTCAAGCGGACCCTCACCGAGCTCTTCGAGCAAGCCCGGGAGCGCGTCAGCAAGGAGCCGGCCAAAGCTGAGGTCCGCCCCGACCCGACGCTGCCCCCCATCCGCCCCCCGCACGGTCACATCCACCCCGTCTCGCGGACGCTCGAGGAGATGCTGGACGTCTTCCGCACGCTCGGGTTCGAAGTAATCCAGGGGCCCGAAGTCGAGCTGGACTGGTACAACTTCGAGGCCCTGAACATACCCCCCGACCATCCCGCGCGGGACGATTGGGACACGTTCTATATCAGCGACGAAGTGCTGCTCCGTCCCCACACCTCCCCGGGGCAGATACGTACCATGCAGGCGCGCCAGCCGCCGCTGCGCATCGTCGTGCCGGGCCGCTGCTTCCGGCGAGACACCGAGGACGCCCGCCACTTCTCGATGTTCCACCAGCTCGAAGGCCTGATGGTGGACGAGGGGGTCAGCTTCGGCGACCTGAAGGCGGTGCTGCACATCTTTCTGAGGCAGTTCTTCCGGGAAGACGTCGGCGTCCGGTTCGAGCCGGACTTTTTCCCCTTCACCGAGCCGAGCGCTCAGGTGCACTGCACCTGCGTGGTCTGCCACGGCGAGGGCTGCCGCACCTGCTCTTACACGGGGTGGGTGGAGTTGCTGGGCGCCGGCATGGTGGATCCCAACGTTTTCAGGGCCGTAGGCTATGACGCCGAGCGGTACACCGGCTTCGCCTTCGGCATGGGCGTGGACCGGATAGCGATGCTGAAGCACGGCATACCGGACGGGCGCCTGCTCTTCCAAAATGACGTGCGCTTCCTCAGTCAGTTCTAACCGCAGCATGGATCGACCGGACCGATGAAGGCGAGCTATAACTGGCTGAAAGACTACTGTGACTTCGACCTGCCCGCGCACGAGCTGGCCGAGCGCCTGAGCCACAGCGGCCTCGGCGTGGAAAGCTACGAGCCGCACAGCGACGATTGGATGCTCGACGTCGAGGTCAAGTGCAACCGGCCCGACTGCCTCTGCCACCTGGGGATCGCGCGGGAGGTGGCGGCCGTCACGGGTGGAAAGGTGCGGCGCCCCGACTTCGACCTTCCGGAAGACCCCGATCAAACCGTTGACGACGTCGCCTCCGTGGAGGTGACGGCTCCCGACCTGTGCCCCCACTACACGGCGCGCGTGATCAAGGGCATCCGGGTGGGCCCGTCGCCCGCGTGGCTCCAGGAGCGGTTGAGCGTCTGCGGCCTCCGTCCCGTGAATAACGTCGTGGACGCCACTAACTTCGTCATGCTCGAGTGCGGGCAGCCGTTGCACGCATTCGACCTTGCCCTCATCGGCGGGGCCAGAATCATCGTGCGCCGCTCTCGCCCCGGAGAAGTCCTGACGACCATTGACGGCTCCGAGCACGAGCTCAGCGGGCAGGAATGCGTGATCGCCGACCAGTTCAAGCCGGTCGCCCTCGGCGGCGTGATGGGCGGGCTGGACTCGGAGATATCCGAAGGCACGACGGACGTTCTGATCGAGGCGGCGCGGTTCGCACCCACGAGCATCCGGAAGACATCCCGCGCACACGGCCTGGCCAGCGATTCCTCCTATCGCTACGAGCGCGGCGTGGATCCCGAGATCACCGACTGGGCCTCGCGGCGGGTCTGCGCACTCATCCTCGAGCTGGCCGGCGGCACGCTGCTTCGGGGAGTCGCCGAGGTGCGCACGGACTCGACCTGTCTGCCTGAGGTGACCTTGCGCCTGGCGCGGCTCGCCCTCGTGCTGGGCATCGAAGTCCCCCACGCCGAGGTGCTGAGCATCCTCGAGGGGCTGGGGCTCGAAGTGCTCGACCGGAGCGACGAAGCCGTCACCGTTCGCCTGCCAAGCTGGCGCGCCGACCTGAGCCGGGAGGTCGACCTCATCGAGGAGGTCGCTCGCATACACGGCTACGACAAGATCGGCGAGACGACGCAGATGGCGGTCCGCTCCGTGGCGCCGACCGTGGGGGAGGTGGCCGAAAGGCGGGCACGCAGGTTGCTTGCCGGCGAGGGCTTCAGCGAGGTCATGACTTACAGCCTGGTGCAACCCACGCCCCTCCAGTTGGCCCAGCCGTGGCATGACGGCGAGCCCTTGCCCGTGCGCAACCCCGTCAGCACGGAGAGGACGCACCTGCGACTGACCAACATGGCCAACCTGCTGCTGGTCAAGCAGCTCAATCAGTCCCTGGGCACGTGGCCGGTCGACCTGTTCGAGCTGGGCGCGATCTACCTGCCCCGCCACGGGCAGGACGTGCCGGAGGAGAAGCTGGCGCTCAGCGTCCTGACTGACCGCCAGGGCGGCGTGCGGGTCCTCAAGGGGGTGCTCGATAACCTCCTGGACGAGCTGGGCATCGAGGCGGAGGTTTCCGAAACGCTCGGCTGCGCGGGGCCGTTTGAGGCGGACGGGGCCGTAACGCTGTTGATGGACGGCGCCGTCCTGGGCTGCGCGGGACTGGCCGCAGCCAGGCACGTCAAGGAGCTGGACCTCAGGAACCAGCCCGCGCTCCTGGAGGTGGACTTCCACCTTCTGGCGGGCCGGTGCCGTCTGGACCCGTCATATCGCCCCCTCTCCGCGTACCCGGCCACCCGGCGCGACATCGCCGTGGTGGTGGATGAGAAGGTTCTCTGGGCGCAGATAGAGAAGTGCGTCAGGAAGAACGCTCCCGAGACGCTGGAGCGGATCGAGTTCTTCGACGTGTACCGTGGCGACCCCGTGCCTGAAGGGCGCAAGAGCGTCGCCTTCTCGCTGACGTTCCGCCGTCGTGACCGTACCATCACCGCCGAAGAGGCCGAAGCGGCACGCAGTGCCATCGTGTCGGCGCTCGAACTGGAATTGGGCGCGATGCTTCGCTGACGCCCGGCCTTCCCACCTTCGACGTTCCCCCGGCTCCGTCCTGAAGCTGCAGTTGACAGCATTCATGGCCGGCACTACGATACGCGCGGAGGTTGGCGCGGGGGCGGCTTCCCTCCTTGGCAGTTCGGTGGCGCTCGCTGACTGCAGGAGCCTCCATGTTCGACACGGTGGCGATAGTAGGCCCTGGCCTGATCGGCGGCTCGATGGGTATGGCGCTGCGCAGGAGAGGTCTGGCGAAGACAGTCGTGGGGGTGGGCCGGCGCCAGGAGTCGCTGGAAAAGGCACTGAAAGTCGGCGCCATTGACGAGGCGACGCTCGACCTGGAAGCCGGCGTTGGAGCGGCGGACCTTGTTGTCCTGGCGACCCCGATTGGCACGTTCGGCAGCCTGGCACCGCGACTGACCTCCGCGCTGAAGCCCGAAGGCCTGCTCACCGATGTCGCCAGCAGCAAGGTCAGGGTGGTAGAGACCATCGTCTCGGCGCTCGACGGTCGGCCGGACGTCTCCTACATCCCCTCCCACCCCATGGCGGGAAGCGAGCAGCGCGGTCCTCTGGCGGCAAGCGCCGACCTCTTCGAAGGCTGCATCTGCATCATCACCCCTTTGAGCAACACCTTCCCGGAGAGCAAGAGCGCGATCGTGCGCATGTGGAAGGTGCTGGGCGCCACGGTGGTCAGCATGAGCCCGCAGGCCCACGACCGCGCAGTCGCCAGGATCAGCCATCTGCCGCACCTGGCCGCAGTGGCACTGCTGGCGGCGCTGGACGAGGAGGACATGCGCCTCTGCGGACGGGGCTTGCTGGACACGACGCGCGTGGCCAGCGGCAGCCCCGACCTGTGGGTGGACATCTGCGGAACCAACCGTGAGGAAATCCGCGGCGCGCTGGACAGCTACGCGCGCCTTCTTCAAGAGCTGGCAGAACGCCTGAAGGACGGCGATTTGGAGCAGCTCAGGAGCGTTCTGGTCTCCGCCAAACAGAAGAGGGATCGGCTGGTCGAAGCGCGCCGGACCCCCAGGCCGAGGACGTAGACACCCGCCATGCAATACAGGATCGAGGTAATCCACAAGCAGGACTGTCCGGACCCCGCCGGGCTCAGCGCTCTGGCCGACATGCGCGACCTGGGCATAGAAGGCGCTGCCGACGTACACGTCGTGGGCGTGTTCCTGGTTGACGGCCAGTTGACCGAGGATGACGTGCATGCTCTCGCCCGCGAGCTGTTCTCCGACCGCGTGGTCCAGCAGTACCGCCTCTGTGGGCCCGATCAGGAAGAATGGCCGTGGGCAGAGGGGGGAAAGGTCCACGGCATCGAGGTCAAACGGAAGCCCGGCGTGATGGACCCCGTGCAGCAGAGCGCCCTGAAGGGAGCCCGCGACCTGGGCCTCGCCAACGGGGTCGAGGCCATCCGCACGGCCGCCAAATACCTGATCCGCGGCGAACTGACGCTGGCGGAACTGCAGCGAATCGCGTGGAAGGCGCTCGCCAACGACACCATCGAGGAAGTCCACATCGACCAGCCTGAGGTCGAGTACCCGCTCCGTTCCGTCCGCTACGACTTCGAGCTGGTCACCGTCCCGATCCTGGAGGCCGACGACGAGGACCTGCTTCGCATCAGCCGTGACGGCGTCCTTTCGCTGTCCCTGGAAGAGATGGAAACCATCCAGGAACACTTCCGGCAACTGGGCCGGAACCCGACGGACATCGAGCTGGAGATCCTGGCCCAGACCTGGAGCGAACACTGCGTCCACAAGACCCTCAAGGGTTACATCACCTACGACGGACCAATCCCGGACGGCTGGGAGAGTTACGTGGACGGCGACGGACGGCTGGTGCTGGACAATCTGCTCGGGCAGACCATCGCCAGGGCCACGCGGGAACTGGACAAGCCCTGGTGCGTGAGCGTCTTCGAGGATAACGCGGGCGTGATTGAGTTCGACGAGAACAATCATGTGTGCTTCAAAGTCGAGACGCATAACCATCCCAGTGCAATCGAACCGTACGGCGGCGCCAACACGGGTATCGGAGGCGTCATCCGCGATCCCCTCGGCACGGGCCTCGGCGCCAAGCCCATCCTGAACACCGACGTCTTCTGCTTCGGCCCGCCGGACATGCCCGAGGAGGACGTCCCGCGCGGAGCCCTTCATCCGCGCCGCGTGATGAAGGGCGTGGTCGCGGGCGTGCGGGACTACGGCAACCGCATGGGAATCCCAACGGCCAACGGAGCCGTCTACTTCGACGAGCGCTATACCGGCAATCCCCTGGTCTACTGCGGCAACATCGGGCTGATACCTCGGGACCGCGTGCAGAAGGCCGCCCGGCCGGGCGATCTGGCGGTCGTCGTCGGAGGCAGAACGGGCCGGGACGGGATCCACGGGGCTACCTTCTCCTCCGTCGAGCTCACCAGCGAGAGCGAAGAGGTCAGCGGCGGCGCCGTCCAGATCGGCAATCCCATCACCGAGAAGAAGGTCCTGGACACGCTCTTGAAGGCGCGGGACCTGGGCCTCTACACCGCCATCACCGATTGCGGCGCGGGCGGACTGAGCTGCGCCGTGGGCGAGATGGGCGCCGATACGGGCGCGGAGGCCGAAATAGGGGACATCCCGCTCAAGTATCAGGGCCTCTCTTACACCGAGATATGGATCTCCGAGGCTCAGGAGCGAATGGTCCTGTCCGTGTCGCCCGAGAATCTCGACGCTCTCATGCAGATATTCGAGAGCGAAGACGTCGAAGCGACCGTCATCGGCCGGTACACGGACGATGACATGCTCACCGTTAAGTACGAAGGCAACACGGTGGCGGAACTCCCAATGGATTTCGTCCATAACGGGTTGCCGCGCTTCAGGGGACAGGGCCGATGGGAGCCACCGACCTTCCCCGACCCTCTCGTGAGTGAGTCCCTGGACGGCGCCACGGCCGAGGAGTCCGAGGCCTGTCGCCGTGCGCTCGAAGGCCCTGGAGATTACGCACAGGCGATCGAGCAGATACTGGCCGCGCCCAACGTCCGGTCCAAGGAATGGATCATCCGGCAGTACGACCACGAGGTGCAGGGCCAGACAGTCATAAAGCCTCTGGTGGGTGTGGACTGCGACGGGCCGGGCGACGCCTGCGTCATCACGCCCGTCCTGGACTCTCGGAAGGGACTGGCCGTCGCCTGCGGGCTGAACCCCAGGTACGGTGACATCGACGCTTACCACAGCGCCGCATGCGCCGTGGACGAAGCGCTTCGGAACCTGACGGCTGTCGGTGCCCCCATCGAACGTGCCGCCATCCTGGACAACTTCTGCTGGGGCAACACGCGGCGCCCCGAGCAACTGGGCACGCTGGTGCGCGCGGCACTGGCCTGCTACGACTGCTCGATGGGCTTCGGCGTGCCGTTCATCAGCGGCAAGGACAGCCTGAACAACGAGTTCAACACCGGCGAGGAAACCATATCCATCCCCCCTACCCTCCTGATCAGCGCCATGGCCGTGATGGACGACGTACGCCACGCCGTCACGATGGACCTGAAGGCACCGGGCAACCGGCTGTACCTCGTCGGGGCGACCCGTGCGGAGCTGGGAGGCTCCCACTACCTGGAGCTGTTCGGGCTGCGCGGCCTTACGGTGCCCCGGGTCCGGGTCGAGCAGGCACGCGACATCATGAATGCCCTGAACGATGCGATGCGGCGGGGACTCGTGCGCTCGTGCCACGACCTGTCCGAGGGGGGCCTGGCCGTGGCTGCGGCCGAGATGGCGTTCGCGGGGGCCGTAGGACTGGACATGTGCCTGGATGCCGTTGTCTTCGATGGCCCGGAAGGGCATCGCCTGGACCCCGTGCTGCTGTTCAGTGAGTCCGCCAGCCGCTTCCTGGTGGAGGTCGAGCCGCAGAAGGCTGGCGAGTTCGAGGCCGCCCTGACCGATTTACCCGTTGCCTGCGTGGGAGCGACGACTTCCTCGGCGGCTGTGACGATCCGGGGCCTGGACGGACGTCGACTTGTCGAGGCGCTCCTTAGCCGGCTCAAGTCGGCATGGCAGACGCGGCTGGTTTAGCCGCTTGAAGGGCCCTCGGGCACAGGCTGGCCGCGTGACTTACCGCACAACAGTGGGAAACTGGCCAGAGGCTTACAAAGGGCCGCCGTAAGCCTTCTCGCGCCCGGTTTCGGTCAGTTCCGCCTTGACAGCGAGACGGGGCGTGGGGTAGAATATCGTTTCTTGCCTGCTGTCTGCGCGTCGAGAGGGCCAGCAGTGGTTTAGAAAGAGTCCGAGCAGGCACGGCGCAGGTTGGGCCGATGCCGGAAAGTGTGGGTGCGTTACCCGTTTGCTTCGGCAAGCGTTGCTCGAGCTTGGTGGGCAAGGGTAGAGCACCTTTTTTTTGGCCTCCGGGTGAGTGTCCTATGCAAGGCAAAGAAATACTCCGCCTCGTAGACAGCCTCCACCGCAACAAGGACATCGATCAGGAGGCCATCTTCGAGGCCATCGAGAGCGCGCTGCAGTCCGCCGCGCGAAAACACTTCGGTGCCGAGGAGGACATCACCGTTCAGATCGACCGGGAAAGTGGCGAGGTGCTCGCCATCAAGGACGGCGAACATATCGAGCCCGCGGCCCTGGGAAGGATCGCCGCCCAGACTGCCAAGCAGGTCTTTATCCAGAAGACCCGGGAGGCCGAAAGCGAAACCATCTACACCGAATACATCGACAAGATCGGCACCCTCGTGATGGCCGTGGTTCAGCGCTTTGAGGGCGGCTCGATCATCGTCAACCTGGAGAGGACCGAGGCCGTCCTGCCGCGCAGTGAACAGATCCCGGGCGAGCATTACCAGGCGGGCGAGCGGTTGCGGGCCGTTATTCTGGACGTTCGGAGAATGAACAGCCTCGTCAAGATTATCCTGTCCAGGACGAGCCACGACTTCATTCGCCGCTTGTTTGACCTGGAAGTCCCGGAGGTGGCCGAGGGCATCGTTCAGATCAAGAAGATCGCACGCGAGCCGGGTCTGCGAACCAAGGTCGCTGTGGTGAGCCTGGACTCGCGCGTGGACTGCATTGGTGCCTGCGTGGGAGTGCGGGGAACGCGCATCAAGAGCATCATCGACGAAGTCAAGGGGGAGAAGATCGACATCATCCCCTGGAGCGAAGCGCCCGAGACCCTCATCGCTGACAGCCTGCGCCCTGCCGAGATACTGCAGATCACGCTCGAGGAGGGGGAGGAAACCAAACGTGCCGTTGTGGTGGTCCCGGAGGACCAGCTGTCCTGGGCCATCGGATGGAAGGGACAAAACGTACGCCTGGCCGTGAAGATGACCGGCTGGGACATCGACATCGAACCGCCCGAACCGCTGGAGGAAGAAGAACCGGTTGAGGAGGGTGAGGCCCCTGAGCTGCCCGAGGGGCTGGAGGAAGAAGAGCCCGTTGAGGAAGGTGAGGCCCCCGAGCTGCCCGAGGGGCTGGAGGAAGAGGAAGAAGAGCCCGTTGAAGAAGGCGAGGCCGTGGAGTCGCCCGAGGGGCTGAAGGAAGAAGAACCGGTTGAGGAGGGTGAGGCCCCCGAGCCGCCCGAGGGGCTGGAGGAAGAGGAAGAAGAGCCCGTTGAAGAGGATGAGGCCCTGGAGCTAGCCGAGGGGCTGGCAGAGGAGGCCGCCGTTACCCCGGCCGAGACGGGCGGAGCACTGAAGGAACCGGAGCCTGCAAGTTCGGAGAGCCAGGAACCAGACATCACGCCTGAGGAGGAGGACGTCCTGGCTGTTGAGACGGCCGAGGAGGTGGAGCCAGCACAAGATCAGGACACCGTCGAGGTCGGCGCCCAGATCGAGGCGCTGTCAGAAGGCTCCCCGGCCGCGCAACCCGAGGCGAGCGGACCAATCCAGAGCCCGAATAGCGATTCGGGAGAGACGGACTCCGGCGACGCCTAGGTCTTGCCATGCCGTTGCAGTCGTGCCCGGCGGATTCTGACAGCCAGTAGCGCTCTTGTCGCGGAAGCAACCAATGTCCGATAACGTGAAGATACACGAGATAGCCAAAACCGTTGGCATATCGAGCGGAGAGCTGATCGAGATATGCCAGAAGGCAGGCTATTCCCACATCAAGCACCATTCGAACGCCGTTCCACGCGACGAGGCGGACGAGATCCGCAAGACGGCAATCAAGCTCTACAAGCCGAAGACAGTGCCAGTCCCGAAGGCGAAGCCCAAGCCCGCCCCGCCTAAGAAGACTGAGAAGACCAAGGCCCCAGCGCCCGCGCAGAAAGAACCCGTTCCGCTGACGAAGGACGTCAAGCCTGTGCCGCCGCCCAAGCCCCGGGGCGCGCGTCGGCCCCCCGACGAGGCGGAAGAGGAGGAAGATGAGGGAACCAAGCAAGCGGTGTCTACGAAGCGCCGCAGGCGCCGGCCGCCCAGGAAGCCCGAAGATGGAGAGCACATAACAACGCGTACAATCGTCTTCAAGCAGCAGCGAAGAGTGCCGGAGAAGAAGCGCGAGGAGAAGGTGGAGATGATGCGCCCCGTCTCCGTGCGCGGGCTGTCCGAAAGGCTGGGGGAAACCGTCAGCGACATCATCAAGAAGCTGATGTTCAGCCACGGTGTTCGGGCCAACATCAATGAGGTGCTGGACGACGAGTTGATCGAGCTTCTGGGCCTGGACTATGGCGTGGAGATAACGCTTACCGAACCCAAGTCGGCCGAAGATGTGCTGCTGGAGTCCCTGCCCGAGGATTCCCCGGAAGATCTTGTGCCCAGACCACCCGTCATCGCCCTGCTGGGCCACGTCGACCATGGCAAGACATCCATACTGGACCACATCCGCAACACCCACGTGGCCGAGAGCGAGGCGGGGGGAATCACCCAGGACATCGGCGCCTGGCAAGCCCAGGTTGACGGTCACCCCCTGACCTTCATCGACACGCCCGGCCACGAGGCCTTTACCGCCATGCGAGCGCGCGGAGCGCGGGTGACCGATGTTGTGGTCCTGGTCGTTGCTGCAGACGACGGCGTCATGCCGCAGACCGTCGAAGCCATCGACCACGCGCGGGCTGCGGAGGTCCCCATCGTGGTCGCCATCAACAAGGTGGACAAGCCGGACGCGAGCGCGATGCGCGTGCGCCAGCAACTGGCCGGCCAGGGACTCAATCCGGAAGACTGGGGCGGCGACGTCGGATGCGTGGAGCTCAGCGCGCTGACCGGCCAGGGCGTGGACGATCTGCTGGAGCGGATAACGCTCGAGGCCGAACTGCTGGAGACGAAAGCCAATCCGAACCGCGGCGCCACCGGCGTCGCCCTGGAGGCCAGGATACTGCCGGGGCGAGGCGCCGTCACCAACGTGATCGTGCAGAACGGGACGTTGCGCAAGGGCGACATCGTTGCGTGTGGGAATGCTTACGGCACCGCAAGGGCGCTTTACAACGATCGCGGCGAACAAGTCGACCAGGCAGGCCCGTCCCAGCCGGTCGCGATCAGCGGCCTGAATCGAGTGCCGGAGGCGGGAGACACCTTCCTGGTCGTGGACGACCTGGAGATCGCCCGGAACGCCGCCCAAGAGCGTCAGCGCGCGTTGGAAGTCATGCGCCGGAGGCCCCGGCGCCACGTTACTCTGGAGAACCTGTTCGAGAGCCTCCAGCGGGGCGAAACCAGGCAGCTCAACGTCATCGTGAAAGCCGACGTTCAGGGCTCGCTCGAACCTCTCGTCAACAGCCTGGTCGAGTTGGGCAACGAGGAGGTGTCGGTCAGGATCATCCACAGCGGCGTCGGCAAGATCAACCGCAGCGATGTCCTGCTGGCGGACGCATCGGATGCCATCATCCTCGCATACCGCGTCGCCGTGGACGACAAGGTCCAGGAGATGGCCGCCTCCAGCGGCATCGAGATCGCCCGGTTCGACGTGATCTACAATGTGATTGACCAGGTCCACGCCGCCCTCGAAGGGCTCTTGGAGCCGGGCGAGAAGGAGGAACACGTCGGATGGGCGGAGGTGCGGCAGACTTTCCATATCAGCCGATACGGCACGGTTGCCGGCTGCTACGTAACGGAAGGCGCGATGCGCCGCAACTGCCGCGTGCGGGTGCTCCGTGACGGGCGGCCCATTCACGAAGGAGCCATGGCTTCCCTACGGCAGGAAAAGAACGACGTCCGGGAGGTCCAGGCCAACCGCGAATGCGGGATCAACATGCAAGGGTTCGACGACCTGGAGATCGGAGACCGGATGGAGTGCTTCACGGTCGTTGAGGTCAAACGTACCCTCTCTACAAGGGCCGCAGGGCAGCCCGTTCAGCCCGGAAGCGGCGCTGGTCCATCGGCAGAAAGATGATTGTTGGCACGGTGGAAATCCGCCTGTCGGTCCGTGAGGCCCGAAGCTTGAAGGACAAGAGGCGCGTCCTCTTGAGCCTCAAGGACAGGCTCCGTCGCAGTTTCAACGTCAGCGTCGCGGAGGTAGGCAACCAGGACGTGATCCAGAGCGCGATCCTCGGCGTGGCACAGGTTTCGAACAACGGCCGTTACACGAACGGCTCCCTCGACAAGCTCGTGGACGCCGTCAGGAGATTCCCGGCTGTTCAGCTCGTCGATTACAGCATTCAGATCCTCTAGGCGATCCTCCCGCCCGCGGTCACAGGCAATGAATCCTCGCAAGCAGAAACGAATCGAGGAAACGCTGCGCCGAGAGATCAGCAATATCATCCTCTACGAGCTGAAGGATCCCGGGGCAGGCTTCCCTACGCTCACCGGCGTCGAGCTGAGCGGAGATCAGCGCTCGGCCAAGGTTAAGGTCGTCGCCCACGGCTCCGATGAGGAGAGGGACCGTACCCTCCGTACGCTGAGGCGGGCCAGGGGCTACATCCAGGGCCTGATCGGCAATCGGCTTGATCTCCGGTATACACCGGTTCTCCAGTTCGAGGAGGACGCCGAACTGCAAAAGGCCTTGCGCGTCGAGAAGCTCATCGACGAGGCGCGCCGGCAGGACCGCGAGTTTCGGGATACTCCCTGAGCGCTGTCGAGCACTCCGAAAGGCGGATCATAGGTGCTTTCGAAGAAACGGCAAAGCAAGCGAGGGGCCGAGCTGATCCGCTTGGCCATTGAGAAACACGGGGAGCTGAAGAACCGCAAGCAAAGGCCCCCTCTGGATCAGCTTGTCCTCAGCGTCTTCTACCATCTGACCAGCGTGCGCAGGGCTACCCGCGCCCTCAGCGAGTTGAGGCGCGGTTTCGTTGACTGGAACGAGGTGCGCGTAAGCCATCCAGCGGAGGTGGCCGCCGCCCTTTCGTCCGCCGCATGGGCACGGGAGGGCGCCGAGCGAATCGTGTGGCTGCTGGGCGGCCTTTACCAGCTCTACAACAGGACGAACCTGAACTTCCTGGGCGACCTGACGCCGACGCAGGCGCGCAGCTGCCTGGAAAGCCTGCCACTGGTGCGCCGGGAGCTGGCCGACGAAGTGCTTCTGCTGAGCCTGGCCGTCGATGTTCTGCCATGCTCAAGTGCCGTCGGCCGCATGTGCCATCGCCTTGGCTTGCTGGAGAACCCCCGGCCGACCCTGAGGAATCAGCGGGCGCTGGCCAAGGTCCTGGATCACGCGTACTTCCCCACGCTGCATCTGTTCTTCTGTGACTATGCTGAGGAAGTATGTCTGCCTGACGATCCCCTGTGCGATAAGTGCCCCGTGGCGCGCCTGTGCAACGGTGCGCATTGACGGGCCCGGGCTCTGCTTCGGCCAGGTGGCAGCGCACCGACTACTGGAGATGACGATGAACACGCTCGTCCTGGGAATCCCGAAAGGGAGCCTCCAAGAAGCCACCGTCCAGATAATGCTCAGGGCGGGCTATCGCCTGGAGGCGAGCGGCCGCTCCTACTATCCCGCGATCGACGACGACGAGATCGAGGCGCGGCTGATGCGGCCCCAGGACATGTCGCGGTTCGTCGAAAAGGGGACCGTCGACTGCGGGCTGACGGGCACGGACTGGGTCGCTGAGAACGGCAGTGACGTCATCACCGTCGCCGAGCTCGTCTACGCGAAGCAGCAACTGGTTCCCGTCCGCTGGGTCATCGCCGTTCCGGAGGACTCGCCCATCCGGCGCGTCGAAGACCTGGACGGCAAGTCCATCAGCACCGAGCTCGTCAACGTCACGCGGAGGTTCCTTCAGGAGCGCGGCGTAACGGCTGAGGTCGAGTTCAGCCACGGCGCCACCGAGACGAAGGTTCCCGATCTGGTGGACGCCATAGTCGAGCTGACCGAAACCGGCGAAAGCCTCCGCGCCAACCGATTGCGCACGATCGACACCGTCATGCAGAGCACGACGGAGCTGATCGCCTCCCACGAGGCGTGGGAGGACCCCTGGAAGCGGACCAAGATCGAGAACCTCGGCATGTTGCTCAAGGGCGCCATCCTGGGCCAGAGCAAGGTGGGCCTGAAGATGAACGTGCCCAATGGCGCGCTCGAGGCGGTGCTCGAAATACTGCCCGCCCTGCGCAAGCCGACCATAAACAACCTGGCCGACGAGTCGGGCTATGCCGTCGAGACGGTCCTGGACGAGAGCGTCGCCCGCTCCCTGATCCCCGAACTGAAGCGCGCCGGCGCCGAAGGCATCATCGAGTATCCGCTCAACAAGGTGGTGCTCTGACCCGCCTCAGGCACCGAGCCGCGACGGTTCCTCCAGCAGCCCCCTCAACGTCTGGAGGAACTCCGCCGCCTCCGCGCCGTCGACGATCCTGTGGTCGGCGCTCAGCGACACCTTCATGATCGGCTCGACGAAGAAGCTGCCGTCCCGCGGGATCACCTGGTCCGCAATCGCCCCCACACCGATGATGCACGTCTCCGGCGGATTGATGATCGGCAGGAAGTAGTCCACTCCATAGGTCCCCAGGTTGCTGATGGTGATCGAGCCGCCTTCGTACTGCTCGGGGATCAGCTTGCCTGCCCGGGCCGTCTCGGCCAGCGATTTCAGCTCAGCGGAGATCGTGGCCAGGCCCTTCGCATCCGCGCTGCGGACAACGGGCACGAACAGGCCCTCCTCAACCGCCACAGCCACCCCCACGTTGCATCCTCGATTCAGCACGACGGCGTCGCCGTCAAGCCGCGCGTTGATGCGCGGGTGGTCCCTGAGGGCGAGGGCCACCGCTTTGACCAGCAGGGCGGTAACGGTGGGCTTATCCTGGCCTGCCTCGGACATCTCCTCTCGCAGACGCATCGCCGCTCGCATGTTCACCTGCCCCACCAGGTAGAAGTGCGGCACCGTCTGCTTCGAGGCGGTCATGCGCTGGGCGATCGTCCGTCGCATGGGCGTGAACGGGACCCTCTCCCCTGGCGCCGGCAGAGGGCGGCCGGTCAGGCCGGACTCGATCGCGGCCAGGACGTCCTCCTTGCGAACGCGCCGGTCCCCTGTCTTCTCCGCGACGCGCCGGAGGTCCACGCCTGCCTCCTGCGCCAGGCGCGCGGCGCTCGGCGTGAAGCGGACGCTCTCCAGGTCAGCCAGGTAGGCGAGCACGTCGCGCTCGACGATGCGTCCGCCGGGGCCCGAACCCGCCAGGGCTTCCAGCGGCACGTGCCTCTCCTCCGCCACCTTGCGGGCCCGGGGCGAAGCGAAGACTCGACCGGGAGGTGATGCCTCCCGTTCCGCAACTGCCGGCCCCACGGTGGGCGATGCGGCGGTGGCCCCACCGCCGGGCACTGGCGCTGCCGCTTCTGCCCGAAAAGCACTGAGGTCCTCGGGCAGCTCGTCCTCCTCGTCCCCGATGACGGCGATCAGATCGTTGACGGGGACCGTCCGTCCCTCCTCGACCAGGATCTTCTTGAGCACGCCATCGGCGAACGCCTCGACTTCCAGCGTGGCCTTGTCCGTGGTCAGCTCGTAGAGCACTTCGCCCTTCTGGACCCTGTCGCCCTCTCGCTTGTGCCACTTCTCGATGGTGCCCTCCTCCATCGTCTGGCC
>CAYUDW010000002.1:0-1837 GCA_964442595.1 uncultured candidatus Brocadiaceae bacterium | reverse complement strand
CCCTACCCGCTCGGTTCGTCCCCCGCGAACACGACGCTTCTGTGCATGCGCACACTGGCAGCCAGGCCAAGGCCCGCGTACGTGCTGACAAGGGACGAGCCGCCGTAGCTGACCAGGGGCAACGTCAGGCCGGTGATCGGCGCCAGCCGGAGCGAGATCGCCATGTGCAGCAGGCTCTGCACGGCGAAGACGATCAGGACGCCCCCTATCAGCAGCCGCCCGAACGGCTCGCGGGTCGTCCGCGCCAGTTGTGCGAGCACGAATACGACCAGCAGGTAAAGGAAAATGACGGGCACCGTGCGGACAAATCCCCATTCCTCGGCGACCACCGGGAATATGAAGTCCGTGTGCCGTTCCGGCACGCGACCCAGGCGGTTCAGCACGCCCTGTCCCCAGCCCTGCCCTTTCAGGCCGCCCGCGCTGATGGCAATCGTGGCCTGCCGCGCGTTATAGGCCGCGGGGGTGTCCGGGTTTCGGCCCGGGTCGATGAAGCCCATCACCCGCTCCTTCTGGTAGTCCTTCAGGGCGCCCGGAGTCAGCCACGCGGCCCCCAGCAGCACGCAGCCGCCCGCTGCCAGGACGGCCAGGTTGCGCAGCTTCACCCCGCCCAGAAACGCCATCCCGAAGAACACCGGCAGTAAGATCAGCGCCGTCCCGAAGTCGGGCTGGATGACGATCAGCAGCATGGGGACGACGGTCAGCGCCAGCGGCAGCGGCATGTCCCTCAGCCGTTCCCGCCGGGGGCGCATTCGGAAGTAGTCCGCCAGCGCGATGACCAGCAGATACTTCATCGGTTCCGACGGCTGGGCGTGGAACAGCCCCAGGTCGTACCACCGCCGCGCGTTGTTGACCACCACGCCGAGGAACGGCAGTCCCGCCAGCGCGAGCACTCCCGCCCCGTAGAGCGGCAGCGCGATCCCGCGCAGGTGCCGGTAGTCGAACAGAGACAACGCCACGAACGCCACGCACCCGATCCCGGCGAACACGAGGTGCTTGTAGGCATAGGTGGCGTGGTGTGCGCTGCGAATGAAGGCCGCCCCAATGCACGTCAGCACAAGCGCCAGCAGCAGCACGTGCAGGGGCATCCGTTTCGGAAACACGCGCCCCGTGATGTGTCGGATGGACCTCATCGGCGTGCGTCTTGGTCAAGCAGGCCGGCGCCATCGGCCGGCCGGCAGAAGTAGACCTCCGCCTTTCCCTCCATGTCCGGATGCGCCTCCAGGTAGGCCGAGAGCGCCGCGCGCGCTATCTCCTCCTCGCACTCCGGTCGAGCCAGGCCTATGCAGCACCCCCGGAAGCCGGCCCCGCTGAAGCGCGCCCCGTAGACGCCCGGACAGTCGCGCAGCACTTCATACGCCGTGCGCAGATAGGCGTTGCCGCATTCATAGTTCTCGATCGAGCTCCGGCCGGACTCGTTCACCAGTTGTCCGAACGCCTCCAGGTCGCCCTGCTTCCACAGCTCGACGCCCCGACGGACGCGATCCTGCTCGGTGAAGAAGTGCACCGCCCGCTTCCGCCACTCTTCGGGCAGCAGGTGGGCGTGCTCCTCGAATGCCTCCGGCGAAACGTCTCCCAGCTTCGGATCGGGATGGACCTGGACCCCTGTCGCCTCCAGCAGCACGGCCGCCGCCTCGTCGCACTCGCGCACGCGCTTGTTGTAATCCGTGTCCGGCAGCCGGACCCGCAGCCCGCTGAAAAGGACCGCCACCGAGAACTCCTCCGTGCCTCCGAACGGAATCAACTGCGCCTCTCCGCTCTCGCAATCGACGTGCGTCAGGTGCCCGTCCCTGCTGAGCAGGATGGTGGACTGGTCGAGGATGCCGTTGTTCACGCCGAT
>CAYUDW010000001.1:44865-64175 GCA_964442595.1 uncultured candidatus Brocadiaceae bacterium | reverse complement strand
GTCATCCAGGAATGGAACCCCGTCCGCCCTGAGGTGGACTCGCTGGGCTGTCCCGTCCCCGGCGAGGGCGTGGCCTGCATGATTGGCGACGCCGCTCGCGGCCGGCTCTATGGCCTGAGCGACGCGACGGGGACGCTGTTCTCCGTGGACGCCGAGTCCGGCGCATTCGCGACGCACGGGGTGATCGACGAGTTGCACCGCTTCAGCCCCGAACTGATCCTTGGCCCGGACGGTTTCGTCTACGGCTGTGGGACCATCGGACGCATCATCCGGTTCGCCCCCGACTCAGGGGCCATCGAGGACACGGGCATGCAGTTGCCCGGCCTGGCCGGACGCGGGCAGTACAGCAAGGTGGGCGCCTGGACGCTGGATGAGCGGACGGGTTTGATCTACGCGGGCGACGTTGCCGATGGGCTGTTGTCGGTTCTGGACGTGGCTTCGGGGCAGGTGCGGGCGCTCGGGAAGCCGACGGCCCAGCCGCATGTCCGCGCCCTGGCGGCTTCGGCCGACGGCCGGATCTACGGCGTGGCGGGGGAGCGGGGGACCATCTGCCACCTGTTCTGCCATTCGCCGGCCGCGGGCGAGTTGCGTGACCTTGGCGTCATGACCGCGGCAGTTGACCGCCGGTGGTACGGCTACGAATTCGACTGCGCGGTCGCCGCGCCGGACGGGCGAGTCTACTTCGGCGAGAGCGACCGGATCAGCCACCTGTTCGTCTACTTCCCGCCCGTGGTTCCGGCCACTGCGCAGGAGGAACGAGAGGGCGCGGGCTGAGCCCTTCGCGCAGTCGAACGGCGACTCGGGAAGGACGGCGCGCAAGCGCCGGGACGCCTGGCCTTCTCCCGGCGACTGGAGTTGGCGGATGCTACTCCCCTTCCTCACGTTCGGGGAGGCGATGGACGACGATCCGGTTCCGCCCCGCCGCCTTGGCCTCGTACAGCGCCCGGTCCGCTGAGACGATCAGATCCTTTTCCGTCATCTGCTCGTTGTCGAACTCGGCGATGCCAAACGTCGCCGTTATGCAGAGCTCCGTTCCGTCCTTTGCTTTGACGGTTTCGCTTTCCAGGTTCCTTCGGAGGCGTTCCGCGCAACGGACGGCACCCTCCACGGAGGTCTGGGGCAGGACGATGCAGAACTCGTCTCCCCCGTAGCGGCCCGCGATGTCGTGCCCCCGCGTGTCGTTAGTCAGCAGCTTGCCGAATCTGGCCAGCACGAGGTCGCCCACGGCGTGGCCGTATGTGTCGTTGACCTGCTTGAACCCGTCCACGTCGCACAGGCATAGGCTCAGCGGCCGTTCGTATCGCTTCGCGGCTTGGACGGTGGCCGTCAGTTGAGCCATCAGGTAGCGGCGGTTTAGGACCCCGGTCAGGGAATCATGCGTCGCTTCGTAGAGCAACTGCTCTTCGGTGCGTTTGCGCGCGGTGATGTCCGAGCAGATGAGCAGCGTGTCGATGTGGTTGCCCTCGGCGTCCAGTACCGCATTGCTGCGCACGGAGGCCGGGAACTCGCGGCCCGTTCCCGATCTCATCTGGAGTTCGCCCGTCCAGTTGTGACCGGCACTGACGGCGTCGCGGAGCCGCACAGCCTCCGGGATATCCACGCAAAGGCTCTCGAGCCCGGCCTCGTTCAGCGTGTCCAGCGTGTGGCCCGACAGCCGCTGAAACGCCGAGTTCATGTAGACCGCTTTGCCGTTCAGGTCGATTATGAGCACTGCGTCCGATGCGTCGTCCACGGCGGCCCGGATGCGGACGAGTTCCTCCTGTGCCCACCTGTGGGCGGTGATGTCGCGGATCACCTGGCAGATCATCTTGCGGCCGGCCAGAGTGACGGCGGCCGAGCTGATCTGGGCGGGGAAGATCGTGCCGTCCCGTTTCCTGTTGTAACGGCGCAGCCCCTTCTGGGGGCCCTCCCGGAGCGTCTTTTCGAGGTCCTCCGCGATGACGTCCAGCTCGGCGGAGAGGTCCGAGACTTTGAGTGCCAGGAGCCGGTCGCGGGTGTAGCCGTAGAGTTCGACCGCTGCGTCGTTGGCATCGCGTAGTCGGAGCGTCTGGGCGTCGAACGTGATGATGGCGTCGGTCTCCGCGGAAAGGACCTGCTGGTGCACTTCCCGGGTTGCCTCGAGGGCCTCCTGCGCCTCCTGGAGCTTCGCCTCAACTCGCTCGAGCTCTGCGGCGCGATCGACCAGCTCCTCTTCTCTTCTGACCAGGCCGGTGTCGGTGTCCGATACGTTTTTCATGCGAAGGATTTGCCTCAGGTGCTCTTCTGTTGTGTTGTTTCCGTTACGCTCTCGCTCGGCGGAACTGCTCCAGCCGGGGAGTCTGCGGAGATATCCGCGAAACCGTTCCTGGGCCCCAGGAACTTCACGAACCTGCGCAGCATGGCTTCGTCGAACTGGCTCTTCATTTTGTCGACCATCAGCCTGACGGCTTCGAAGGGGTCTCGGGCGGCCGCATAGCATCGCTTCGTAGTGAGCGCGTCGTAGACGTCCACAATCTTGGCGAGCCGGGATATCCTGTCTATGGAGCCCTGCTTAAGCCCGGCCGGATAGCCGCTGCCGTCAGAGCTCTCGTGGTGCCAATGGATTACATTGGCGCCGACGGCGCGCATCCCCCTGTGCCGCTTCGCCATGTCCAGCCCTAGCAGGGGGTGTTCCTTGACCCTATCGAACTCGGCCTCAGTGAGCTTGCCGGGCTTCAAGAGTATCTCTTTGGGCAACTGCGTCTTGCCGATGTCGTGGAGCATCCCGCCCAGGCCGACCTGCTGCAACGTCGCCACGTCCTCGATGCCGAGTAGCTCCCGGCCGCCCGCCACCAGGAACATGCTCACGTTCACGCAGTGCGTGTAGGTGTAGTAGTCGTAGGAAGCGATCGTCGTCATGTGCCACAGGGCGTCGGGGTTCTTGATGATCGACAGCACCATCGCTTCGACCATCGTTTGTGCGCGCTGTAGGTTCCTGCCCGAGCGGGGGTCATCGAAGACGTCGTGCATCACCCTGGACGAGCTCTCGTAGACCAGTTCGCTCGCCTTTTCGGGTGGCAGCAGGTCGTCCCGGATGATGGCACCGATGTTCTGCTCGACGTACTCGTGATAGGCCTTTTCGTCTTTTTGGCGCAGGTAGAGCCGGTCCACGCCGTGGTCCAGCAGCCTCTGACGGGTCTCCTCCATGAAGGGCGTGTGGGCGCCCCTGTAGAGGACGAAGGACGTTGCACCCGCGGTGGCCAGGAACAGGTCTACCGGCGCCAGGGTCCCGGGCTGGATGACGGCCAGGTGAATCGGGAAGTAAGTTTCTTCTCTAACGCCAGCTCTGGCTTCCATTGGCCCGTCGACCTGGAAATGGGCCTTGGGCCGCCGTACCGGGTCTGCCCGGCCCGTCCCGAGTGTGGCGGGGCAGGGACGTCGTTGCTCCGGCGTCGGCCGGCGAAAACGGCCCGTAAGCGGTGCACCGTTGACAGGATGCGGGCAGTAGCTCACATTATTCCGAAGCGGCGAAGCGCATTGCAAGCTCTCGCCCTGAGACAGGCTTCCTGCGCTTCTCAGCCGCCCTCGGGGCCACGAGGGAGTGATGCAAACGGGAGGCCGAAAAGCGCGGCGGTCGCTGCCATCTCGCTCTCCTGCCCCTTAGGGACAGGGGTGGGGCCCGTTGGCGTTTCCACCGACCGTTGGGAAAATGAACCGCCCCCCGCGCCGCTGCGCGCCCGGTTTGGCTGTGCCGGCCCCCCAGAGGCGGGCGCGGAGGCGCGAGCGGGGCTCTCCTGTACTCCGCCCAATCATGGGTCAACAGCGGCACGGTGTTTGCGCCCGCCCTCAGGCTGCCTGAGACCAGGCCCGGCCGGCGGAACCGGTTCGCGGAGGGGAAATGCCCATGAGCAGCCTGGAGGAGTTACGCACACAGGCCCGTGCGGCCTACGAGCGAGGCGACCTGGAGGGGGCGCTTGGCTTCTACCAGCAACTTGCGGAAGCGCTGCCCGACGATGCCCAGGTCCTGAACGACCTTGGCACGGTCTGCTTCGCGCTGGGCCGCATGGACGAGAGCCGCCTCTACTACGTGAAGGCCCTTTCCGTGGACGAGGGCTGCGAGGAAGCGCGCAGCAACCTGGCAATGCTGTGCCGGGCCCAGGGCCTGTCGCTGGCGGACGTGCTGGCCGGCGTATCGGGCCCTGCCCGCCAGCCGGAAACATCGTGCGCCGAGCAGCCGCAGGTCCTGGCTGAGCAGTCAGCCCTGCAAGAGGGCGACCCCGGCGCTCGGGTTGAGGAGCTCTTCGCCCAGGGCGACCTGAGGGGCGCCTATGAACTGGCCCGGCAGTGGGCGCGCGGCGAGGAGTCCAACGCCCAGGCGTGGAACGACCTGGCCGTCATCGCCGACGCGATGGGCAAGGGGGCGGAGGCCGTCGGTTACATCCAGAGGGCCGCGGAGCTGTCCCCCGAGGACGCGGCCATCGGGGAGAACCTCTCGGTTCTGCTGGGAAGGGCGGCCGCAAGCACGCTCAACGCGACCGTGGACAGGCCGTCTTGGCCCTCCGCTCGGCCACGAGCATCCGATCCGGACGCCCTGCGCGTGCTCTGCCTCGAGATCAAGGGCCTCGGCCGGTTCCTCGGGGACTTGGTCAGGTCAATGGCCGGGGCGGACGGCCTGGAAATCCGCCACCTGGAACTGAAATCGTGGCTGCAGCACATCCCGTTCGAGTGGGCCGACGTCGTCTGGCTGGAGTGGGCCAACGAGTTGGCCGTCCAGATGACGCACAAGATCGATCTCCTCCAGAACACCAGGGTCGTCTGTCGACTTCACCGATACGAGGCCTTCACGGATCTGCCGGCGCAGATCAACTGGGACGTGGTGGACCGGCTGATTCTCGTCTCGGAACACATGAAGGACGTCTTCGGCCGACGGTTCCCCACGGTTCCGACCCCGAGGCAGGTCATTTGCAACGGCATTGACCTGGAGCGCCACCGGGTCGCACCGGGCAAAGAGGCGGCCCGGGACATTGCCTTCGTCGGACACCTGAATTTCCGCAAGAACCTGCCGATGCTCCTCCAGATAGCGCGTGGGCTGAAGGAGATGGGCAGCGATAGGCGCATCTGCGTGGCGGGTGACTGGCAGCAGCCCGACCTCGAGGACTACTTCGGGCATATGTGCGCCGAGATGGATCTGGGCGAGCACCTGGTCTGCGAAGGCTGGGTGTCCGACATGGACGCCTGGCTGGCGGACAAGCGTTACGTTCTGTCCACAAGCGTCAGCGAGTCGTTCGGTTACGCCGTGTTCGAAGCCATGGCGTCCGGACTCAGGCCCGTGGTGCATCACTACCCCGGCGCCAGGGAGTTCCTGCCGGACCAGTTCCTTTTCAACAGCGTGCCTGAAGCGCTGGAGATGCTGCACGAGGACGGCGCGGCCCCCGAGTCCTACAGGCAGTTCGTGAATGAGCGCTACCCCCGCAGCCGCCAGGTGGAGCAGGTCGGGCGCCTGCTGCGGGAGTTGGCGCAGGAGAAAGCCGACGAGCGCAGACGGGCCTGAGCTGTGCGCCGGTGTCAAGGGTGCTTGAGGTGAACTGAGGCGACCATGTTGCGCGCGAGCCAGCAGACATCGACCGTTGAATCAGCCGCCCCCGACGGGGCTGCCGCGCGGCCCGCAAGGGAACACGGGCGCGTTAAGACCGCCGAGGACATCATTAGGACGTGCAACGACGAGCAGTTCAGACACGACCGGTGGCTGTTCCCGGGCAAGTTCAAGGCCTTTGAGGCCGCGCTGCGCATGTTCCCGGACGACGTCGACGAAGTGGTGGAGATCGGGCACGAGGAGCCCTTTCGAAAGATCTACGAGAAGCTGGGGCTCAGGTGCATCGGACTGAACCTGCCCAATGACGCCCACTACTTCAACGTTAGATGCAAGGCAGTGCTGGCCCGGCACGTCCTGGAGCACTCGCCGATACCGCTCCTGATGATCACCAACGTCTTCGAGTCCCTGGAGGACGGAGGGTACTTCGTGGCCGTCGTCCCCGAGGCCACGCGCCACTGGTGTGGGTGGCCGCCGCACTTCTCCGTTCTGCCCCACGGTGGCTGGCTCAAGCTTTTCCGCTTCGCCGGATTCGAGCCGCTGGACTGCCAGATGGGCATGTGGAGGCCCGAGAGGCAGTACTACGAGTACAGGTTCCTGCTGCAGAAGCCGGCACGGCCCGAGGCATGAAACCATGTTGCGCATGAGGAAGAAGAAGCAGGTCGCCTTCGTCAGCAAGCCCTGGAAGGTGGGCAATGCGTTGGCCCTCTACAGCTACGTGGAACGCATCGGCAACGGCTCCGTCGATGCGTTCTGGTACGACAGCCCCGAGCAGCTGGAGGCGGCCTACAATGCGGACGCGCTCGTGTTCACGCACGGCATCCCGTTCGAGAAGCGGGACGGCCAGCTTCTGGTCAACCTCTGGCACGGGATGCCTCTGAAGGGCATCGTCTATACGGACACCAACGCCCCGCCCGAGGACATGGCCGGGTTCGGGCAGTTGTGCGACGACATAGACCTGCTGATCTCCACGTCGCCGCTGATGCGGTGCGTGATGGCGGCCTGCTTCAAGATGGACGCCAGGAAGGTCGCGATCACGGGCCAGCCCAGGAACGACTGGCTCTTCGAGCCTGGCGGGCGCGAGCGACTGGCTAACGTGCTGGGCCCGAAGGTTCTCGAGTACGAGAAGATCATCTTCTACATGCCCACGTGGCGCAGCCGCACCAACCTTCACCGGCCCATCGAGGGCCGGGCCCTGACGGATAACATATTCAAGCTAGACTCTTTCGACCTCGCTCGCTTCAGGGCGCTACTGTGCGACCTGAACGCCCTTCTCGTCTGCAAGTTCCACATAAATGACGAGGCCCAGATGATGCACATCCTGCCCGACCAGTGGCGGGACGGCATCGTGGTGCTCAGGGCGGACGCGCTGTCGTGGACGAACACGGATCCCTATCAGATCCTCTCTGCGGCGGACCTGCTCATTACGGACTACTCCAGCGTGTACTTCGACTACTTGTTGCTGGACAGGCCGACGGTGTTCGTCCCGGTGGACGTGGACCAGTACCGCGCAGCCCGCGGCTTCCTGCTGGAGCCATACGAGTTCTGGACGCCCGGGCCGAAGGTGCTCGACCAGGAGGCCCTGGAGGCAGAGATCCGCGCGTCCCTGGACGATCCGACCCATGGGGCGGACCAACGGCACCTCATCAATTCCATCATCAACCAGGTGGCGGACAATAGCTCGTGCGAACGAGTCTGGCAAGAGATTCAGAACATGTTGTGGAACTGACAGCCCGGGAGGGCACACCCATGGCAGTTGACACCGACCGGCTCAAGGTCGTGATTCTGGCTGCGGGAGTGGGATCCAGGCTGGGGTTTGCCGTCCCCAAGCCGCTCATTCCCCTGGCCACCGGCGTCTCCATCATCGAGCAGCAGCTCGGCAACTTATCGCACTACGTCGAGCGCGAAGACGTGATGCTCGTCGTCGGCTACAAAAAAGAGTTCATCATGGAGGCGTTCCCCCGCAACGTCTTCGTCTACAACGAGCGCTACAGCGTCACCAACACCAGCAAGAGCCTGGTGCGGGGCCTGGCCCGCTGCGCCGGTCACGACGTGCTCTGGATGAACGGCGACGTCGTGTTCGACCACGAGATCGTCCGTGAGCTCCTGGCCAGCCCCGACAGCGCGGTTACGGTCCTGCCCGGGCAGGTCGGCGAGGAAGAGGTCAAGTACAAGACTACCCGGGACGGCGTTGTCTGTGAGATATCGAAGCACGTGGCCGACGCGGAAGGCGAAGCCGTCGGCATCAACCTGGTGAGAAGCCGTGACCTGGCAATGCTCGTGCAGTGCCTGGAGCTGTGCGACGATCAAGATTACTTCGAGAGGGCCATTGAGCTGGCCATTGCGGAGAAGATGACCGTGAGGGCCGTGGACGTGTCGGCCCACCGCTGCATCGAGGTGGACTTCCCCGAGGATCTCCGCAGGGCGAACGAGCTCTTCGCCGGCGCCCAGGCGATCGCCGACTCCGACCGGGCCGCCGGCCCTGCCCGCCGAGCCTCCGTTGCCTGAACTGACGCGACAGGTCTTGCCGATGCCATCCAGGCCGCGAGTCACGGTTCTGACGCCTACCTACAACCGACCCGCCTACCTGGCGGAGACAATCCGCAGCGTGCTGGGGCAGCGGTTCGCCGACTGGGAGATGCTGATCATCAACGACGGCGGCGTGGACGTCGGTCACATCGTGCGGAAGTTCGCCGACGAACGTCTCCGATATTTCCCGCGCGAGGAGAACCGGGGCAAAGCCGCCTGCCTGAACTTCGGGCTCGAGCGCGCCCGCGGCGACTACGTCGCCTACCTGGACGACGATGACGTTTGGTACCCCGATCACCTTCAGGCCCTGGTCGAGGCGCTGGACAAGAACGGGGACGCCGGGGTGGCCTACTCCGACCTCTACCGCGTCATCTTCCTGCGGGACGGGCAGGGCCGGCGATACCCCCTCCAGAAGAACGTGGAGGTCTGCCGGGACTACAACCGGATGTTCATGTTCCACTTCAACCACACCTTGCACGTGAGCCTGATGCACCGCAAAGGGCTCGCACTGAGGGCAGGGGGCTACGACGAGAGCGTGCGGGTGCTCATCGACTGGAACCTGACGCGAAAACTGTCGTTCTACACGGATTTCATCCACGTGCCGGCCGTCACGGGGGAGTACTACGTGCCGCTCACGGGGTCGGACCGCATCTCCGACCTCCAGCGGCGGGATGAGGAGAAGTACAGGCAGAACCTGCGCCGCATCCGGGCGGACCTGCCCCCCGAGCCCTGGCCGATGGTGGAGAAGGTCGCCGTGGTCTTCCCCGTGCAGGAGTGGTCCCAACGCGAGCTGGAAGTGGTGGAGTATCTGACTGAGCGCCTGGACTATCCGTGCCGGATCGTGCTGGTCAATGGGCGCGAGGACTACGGCGAGGGCGACTGCGCCCGCGCGCTCGGGCCGCTCGCCGAGCTGAAGCACCTGCGCGTCGTGCCCGCGCCACCCGGCGCCGGTCCCGGAGCCTGCTACGCCGTCGGCATGGACAGCATCGACGCCGACTACTATTACCTCCCCTCGCCACAGGCGTCTGTCGATGTGGACTGCCGCTTGATTTCGGGGCTCAGCTACCTGGCCGAGACCGGATGCGGCGGCGTGCGCTGGCCGGAAGATCCGGCCAAGGACGGCCCGTTCGATCTGATGGTCAGGCGGCAGCACCGGACGTCGCCGTCCGAGCCCGGGCAGGCCGACGTGCGCACCGTGCCTCGGGACTGGTTCCCTGAGGCGTTCAAGATGGATTACCTGCTGCACTTCGCGGAGCGGTGCTGCGAGGAGGGCGCCCATGCGGTCGCCCAGCAGCTTCTTGACGAGGTGCAGGCCATCCCCGCCGGGGCGAGCGGGCAGGCATACCTGGTCCAGCTCTACGCGCGGGTGGCCTTTGGGATGGGCAATTACGAACGGGCCGAGCGCATGTGCAGGGACCTCATCTCCCGGGCGTATGGCTGCGATAACTGGGTGACCCTGGGGCGCATCTTCCAAGAGCGCACGGACTACGCCGCTGCAGCCGAGGCGTATCGGCAGGCCCTTCAAGGGATCGGGCTGGGGGACGAGGACGTGGACGCGGGGCCCTTCCCGATCATGTGCGCCAGCGAGTTCGACGCCTTCAGGGCCATGGTCGGATTGGGGGAGTGCTTGCTGGAGATGGGGCGGGACGCCGAGGCGGCGCCGGCCCTGCACCGGGCCTCGCGGCTGTGTGCGAACAACCACAGGGCCTATCTCGCGTTCGGGCGCATCTTCCTCCGCCAGGGAAGCCTGGACCGGGCCGCGGAGGCGCTGGAGCTTGCCAGGCAGACCGATCCAGAGGAGCGGGTGCCGGCCCTACACGCCGCGTTCGGTCAACTGATGGAGGCCCGGGACCGGATCGGGGAAGCCTACGGGCACTGGCTCAGGGCACAGTCGGCCGCACCCGATTGCGAGGAGTTCGCCGGACGGGCAGCCGGGCTGGCCGAGTCACTTGGCAGGCGCGAAGACGCGGAGCGGATCTACAAGGAACTGCTGAGCCATCGTCCCGGCAACGTACGCGCCCTGTTGGGTCTGGCGAAGCTGTGCCTGGAGGCAGGGAGGGCAGCGGAGGCGGCCGAGTTCGCGCGGAGGGCGACGCTGCTGAGTCCGGACCATGCGGGAGCGCGCTCCCTGCTGGAAGCGGCCCTCGGCGGGCCTGCGGGTCGTGGCGAATCGTCGCCTCCCGCAGTCAGGCTTGGTAGCTGAAGCCCGTCTGGCGGGCGCTGTCGGGCTGGTCCCCGCCGTTCGCGGCGGCCTGCTCCCAGGCCTGGCGCAATTCGGCCAGGACCTTGATGGACTCGTCGATCATCTCCGGACTGCGTTCGATGTTGGCCTGGGTGAGGTGACCGTACAGGAAGTTGTACAGGGCGCGCAGGTCGTTGGCGATCTGGGGGCCTGCCTGGACGTTCAGGCAGTTGTTCAGCTCCGCCACGATGTCCTGGGCTTTGCCGATGTAGACGCCCTTGAGTGCGTAGTCCCCCTCCTGGAGCTTCTGCTTGGCCGTTCTGAGGAACTTGATCGCCCCGTCGTACAGCATCGCGACCAGCTTGGCGCGCTCCTGCGTGGACACGTCATTGTCGACGTACGTCTCTTGCGCCTCCATTCGTGGCACTCCTCCCGCAATCTAGCGCAATGCGCTCCTATTCAGACCCCCCGACCAAACTCGACGCTAGCTGGGAGGTCCAGTCCTGCATACCTTGCAGCTCGGCCATGAGCTGCTCGAGCCTGGCGTACTTGGCTGTCAGCCTTTCTCGCAGCCTCTCGAGCCTTGCTTCTTCCCTTTCTATCCGATCTTCGATGTGGCTGATGATGCCCTTGTAGCTCACTTCGATGTTGTGAATCAGCCCGTCAGTGTCGTCCAGGATGTTGTCGAGCACGCCGGCCAGCTTTCCCGCGATCCCTTGCCTGACCCGGACGGTGGCGGTCTGCGTGGTGGAGCTGCCGTCCCAGACGGCCCTCACCCAGAGGGCCTCCTCGGGGTTGCCCGAGGCGCCGACTATGTAGGAGCCGTTCAGGTCCGCACTGCGCCAGGTGGACTCGCCGCTAAGCCTGATGCGGCCGCCGGTCAGGTTGCCGCCGGCGTCGAACGTGGCCTCCACCTCGTAAGCCCCCGGCGTGGTCAGCAGGCTGCTGGCCTGGTAGAAGGTCAGGTAGCCGCTGTCGGAGAAGCCCTCGAAGTCGGACGAGAACAGGGCGATGACGGCGTCGAAATCGTTGGTCAGGGCATCCTCCAACGCGGACTCGTCTACGGTCAGCGTGCCCAACTCGCTGTCTTCCACGTCGCCCGCTGTCTCGATGCCGATCTGGCCGAGCAACGTGTAGGGATCGGCGCCTTGCTCGAAGCCCGGGGGCGAGGTGATGATGACTTCGCGCATCAGGGATTCCACCAGCTCCGCCCCGTAGTTGCCCAGAAGGACGCCGGCCTCTCCCTGCTCCGCGTCGTAGTCCGTCCCATCGTTCAGGAACCTCTTGACCGCGTTGTAAGCGTCGACGAACTGCTGGATCTTGGCCTTGACGCCTTCGTGATCCTCCGTCACGGTGATGCTCACGGCCGATCCGCCCGTGTCGTCCGTCAGGGTCAACGTGAGCCCTTGGATAACGTCGTTGACGGTGTTGGACTGTCGCTCGATCCACCCGCTCGTCGGATAGCCGTCGATCCGCAACTGCGCGTTCTGCGCCGTCTGGGTCTCGGTGAAGTCGGCGGCTTCGAACGTGAACTTCCGGCCGCCTTCCAGTTGGGTGACGTAGCCGTCGGCCGCATAGGAGTTCGACAGGTTGGTCGTGAAGGTTACCGTGTCACTGCCCGTGTCCACGGCGGAGATCTCCAGCTCTTCGTATCCGCTTCCGTCGGCGATCACGACAGTCTCACCCACTCGGAAGTTGGCCGCATCGTCCACGGCTATCTGGGAGGTCCCGGCCGTCGCGCCGGACGCCAGGCCGCTGCCTATTCCGCGCGGCGTGGCGTACGCGTTCTGGGCAATGGTGAAGTCGTCCCCCAGGGCGCTCTTCAGGTTCAGCGTGTTGGTGCTTACCGAGTCGATGATGTGGTACTCGGCGGAGCTGTCGTCGTCATCGACGATGATGGCCATGTACTGGGCGAAGGCGGACGCGTCGTCCACGGTCACGGAAGAGGAGCCGCTGGAGGCGTCAGCGCTCAGCGTGCCCGAGTCTCCCTCCAGGGTCGTGCCGGAGGAGTCGATGGTGATGGTGTGATCGCTGCCCATGTCGTCGCCGCGCAGGACGAGGTGGTGCGAGGTGCCGCCGCCGCTTCCGTCGTCCAGTATGTAGGCGGTGACGCCGGGGTTGTCCGCGTCGCCGTTGATCAGCCCGACCAGTTGCTCGAGCGTAGTGCCGCTTGCCACCTCGACGGTCACGGCCGTGCCGGCGTAGGTGTAGGCGAAGTCGAGAGAGGACCCGCTGTTGTTGATCACCGTATCCGAGTCGTCCACGCCGGCGTGTATCTCCACTTCCGAGTCGGCCAACTGGTTGACCTGGATGTCGTACGTGCCGGGCGTGGCGGAGCCAGATACCTGGGCGGACACGGAGGACTCGTCGCTGCTAGCGGCCTGGTAGGAGCGCAGCTCGTCTGCGGTGTCCATGGACTGGGCGACGTCCAGCAGGTCGTTCAGGAGGGAGCGGAGTTGCTCGAAGGCGGTCGCCTTGATCTCCCAGGTCGTCTTCCAGTTCTGGATCGGCTCGATGATCCGCTGGCGGCGGATCTCGATCTGCGCCTCGATCAGCTCGTTCCAGTCTATGCCCGTGGCCACGCCCGAGAAGCTTATGGTACTCATCCGGAAAGCCCTTTCCTCGGGAGGAAAACTTTTCCCGTGCGCCCAGGACCCGTCAGAGGCCCTCCTGATGCTTCCTGAAGGTCCGGAGCAAGCTCCACGCGCCCCAAGGGATGTCGATCTTCACCGTAAGGGGCAAACGACATGCCGCGAAAAAAAACGGCCTCCCGCGCCAGACGGGAGGCCGCTATGGAGAGGCTTATCCACCCAGCAGGGCGAGCGCCATCTGAGGCACGACGTTGGCCTGCACGAGCATGGCGACGCCGGCCTGAGCCAGAACCATGTTCCGGGTCAGTTCGGCCATCTCCCAGGCCACGTCCACGTCGGAAATCTGCGACTCGGCGGCCTGGATGTTCTCCCGCTGGATCTCCAGGTTGGAGATGGTGTTCTCCAGGCGGTTGATCATGGCGCCGAAGTGCGCCCGTGAAGTGTCCTTCGTTGCGATGGCGCTGTTGATGCTTTCCAAGGCGCCCTGCGCCGAGGCCTGGGAGGCAATGCTCAGGCTGGCAATCCCCAGGGCGCTGGCGGTCAGGTTCTGCTTGGTGACGTAGTAGTAGTCCTCGGCCGAGCTGTTGCCCGGGCCGAAATGGATCTTGATGGTCCCGCTGGTGTTCAGGCCGTAGACTTCATTGAACGTGGTCGCGTTGGCGATTCGGGTGATCTCCTCCCTCATCGCGCTGAACTCATCGTCCATGATGGCACGCTGCTCGTCGCTGTACGTTCCGGTCGAGGCCTGAACGGCCAGCTCCTTCATACGGATGAGCTTCTCGTCGATGACCTGGGCGGCGCCGTCGTACGTCTGCAGCATCGAGATGGCATCGTTCGCGTTGCGGATGCCCTGTCCCAATGCCGCCACCTCTGCCCTCATCAGTTCGCGCACGGCCAGCCCCGCTGCGTCGTCGTCAGCGCTGTTTATCCGAAGACCGGACGACAGCGCGTTGATCGACTCCGCCAGCGTGGTGTACGTGGCACCGAGGTTCCTCAACGCCGTCTGAGCCATCAGGTTGTGTTTGATGACCAGACCCATGCCCATGGCACACACCTCCTGCACTGAAGAAACTGCTGATTGCACAGCCGTGTGGCCGTGCACGTTTGCTGCTTACGAATCTCGTCCTCTGGCTCGAGCCTCTCCTGCTTACTTATTCGGAAGAATGGCTTTGCACTTTAGGCCCCGAGGCCAGAAAAGGGCCGGGCAATCGGGGTTTGGCTCGGCCGGCGGGCGGATCGGCGCACGGAGAACGCGGGGAGGGAACGAGCTTCCGGGAAGGGCGGGTCTCTCTCAGGCGGGCCGCTTGCGCGGGCTCAGGTTGTAGCGCTTGATCTTCTGCCAGAGCGTGGTCCGGTTGATGCCCAGGACCTCGGCCGTCTTGGCCTTCTGCCAGTCGTTCCTGTCCAGCACGTGCTGAATCAGCCGTTTCTCCATGCTTTCCAGCGACTCGATGCGCGTTTGGAACTCGGCCTGCGGCGCGCCGTCCGGCCGCGTTTCCGGGCTGATAACCAGGTGTTCCAGCTCCACGGTGTCGCCGGGGGCCAGGATGACGGCTCGCTCGATCACGTTGCGCAGCTCGCGCACGTTGCCGGGCCAGTGGTATTCCCTCAGGCGTGCCATGGCGGCCGGGCTGAGGATGCTAACGCGCTTGTTGCAGCTCTTGGCCAGTTGCTTCAGCAAGTACGAGCTGAGCACCGGAATGTCGACCACCCTCTCACGGAGCGGGGGGATCTGAACAGCGAAGACGTCCAGGCGATAGAAGAGGTCGCGCCGGAAGTCGCCCTTCTGGACCATTTCCCAGAGGTTCCGGTTCGTGCTGGCGATGACACGGCAGTCGACGTGGATGTTCTTGGTGCCGCCGACGCGCTTGAAGGACTTTTGCTCCAGCACGCGCAGCAGGTTGGCCTGGAGCTTGAGGGGCATCTCGCCGATCTCATCCAGGAAGATGGCGCCTCGGTCGGCGGCCTCGAACAGGCCCAGGCGCGTCTCGGTTGCGCCCGTGAACGCGCCCTTTTCGTGCCCGAAAAGCTCGGCCTCCAGCAGCGACTCGCTCAGGGCGGCGCAGTTGACGTCGACGAACTGGCCGTCCGGATGGTGGGAGTTCTCGAATATGGCTCGGGCCACCAGCTCCTTTCCCGTGCCGCTTTCGCCCTGGATCAGCACGGTCGACTGGCTGTTGCGGCTCACCATCTGGACCTTGCGGTAGATGTCCTTCATGGCGTCGCTTATGCCGATCAACGTCCACCCGGGGGCCTCCATCCGAACGCCGTCTTTCCTCACCTTCAGCAGGTGGTGATTGCAGTGATGTGCTCCCAGGGCCCTCTCTATCGCGTGCTCGATCTCCCCCAGCGAGAAGGGCTTTTCGATGAAGTAGTGCACGCCCATCTTGGTGGCGCGCACGGCCTTCTCGATGTCGGCATGCCCCGTGATGACGATGATGGCTGCGGCGCTGCCGCGCTGCTGAGCTTCGCGGATCAGGTAGAAGCCGTCCTTGTCCGGCATCTTCAGGTCGGCTATGAGTACGTCGGGCAGGAAGCGCTCCAGCTTCTCCAGGCCCTCGGCCACGGTCGAGGCGGTGTAGACCTGGTAGTCCTTGTCCAGCAGGTAGAGCTCAATGCTGGTCCGGACAGACTCTTCGTCGTCTACCAGGAGCACGCTTGGGCACATGGGGGCCGTTCCTTCCCGGGTTCCGTTGGATTTCCCGTCGGCCAGCAACGCAAGGTTGACTCTTAGCACACGGACGAGGCGGATTTCAACACCTGTGCCTTTATTCGGTCCTGAGCGTTTGCCATCAGGGGGCCGCTGAGCTTTCCCGAGTTCGCGGCGGTTCCTGCCGAGGCCCCGTCGACGCACTCGGCTCGCTGCCGGGCGGGGTGGGTGGCGCGGGAAGCCGCCGGATGCACGTCCATTCGGCAGATGGGCCGCGTCGCAACGTCTCTCCGCCAAACGGCATGCAGTTGCGACAGCTCCCCCGCGGCCCCGGAGGCGGACTGGCGCGGGGCCCCCCTGCCACGGGGTGGAACGTGGGGCGGACGCCATCGCCGGGTCCGTTCGTGCTGCGGCCCACCGGTCCTGTCGGCAGCGGGATGTTCTGCCCCTTCCGGTCGGCCGCCGCGATTTTGCCGAGGAAAAAAGTAATGTGATTTCAAGGTTTTCCGATACCATAATGAAGTAGGGAACGATAGGCGGACGAAGGTCTTTGGCACGCTTTTGGCTATTGTCACCTCGTCATGGAGGTGAATCGCAGAATGGTGAACGATATCGACGGCGCCGGCCAGCGCCGGATGGACCGTCTTGCCCGGTCTCGCGACTCCGGTTCACCCGAAGCCGTTAAGAAACGCCAGGGGCCTTCGGACGGCGAGGACTCGGAAGTGGTCGTGTCCAGCGAGCTACGGGAGCTCGTCGAGCGCATCAAGGGGGCCGAGACGTTCCGCAAGGCGCGGGTCCACGACGTGCTCGAGAAGCTCAAGCGGGGCGAGCTGGTCATTTCCGAAACGGTCCGAGAGGCCGCCGAGCGACTGCTTCAAGAGGGGATATGACGGGTCGTAAGAGGCAGTTCCTGGGCATCCTGTTCGAGTGTTGCCACGTCTACGGCCGGGTCTATCAGGCGCCGGGAGGGGGGGCGTACGAAGGCCGGTGCCCGCGTTGCTTGCGCGAGGTCCGCGTGCGGATCGGCCCGAACGGAACGCGTAAGCGCTTCTTCGTGGCCCGCCCGCGCCGCACGCGGCTGTGAAGTCCCGCCCATGTCCCTCCGCCCCTGTTGGGCCCTCGCGATCGGGGCCGCCCGGGCCCGGTTGAGATCGATGCAACTTCCGACAGCCGTTGGATATCGAAACGAGGCGTCTCCCTTATGGACGGATCGGCCGATGCGGTGTTCTTTTTTTCGCGACGTTTTTCTTCGCAACACGGGGCGCTGGCGACCTGCCGGAGGGGGGGTAACCGTTTGCCGGCGATAGCAATGGCAGCCCATTTGCGCGGCATGCAGGGCCGCCTGCGGCCGAGGTGGGCAGACGGTATGCCGTGCTGATCGCCGCTGATGCGGGGAGGACGGGCGTAGCAGGCTTGAAACCCGCTCTCGCAGTCACATATAAGCCCCCAATGCGAATCTGCTGACTCGCGGAACCGTCGGTACATGGGGGGGAGATGCAGGATACGCAACAGCTCGCCCAGCAATTGCTGGGCGAGGTAACCGGAGTTCGCCGCACCTTCGCCGGCCAGATGGCCCGGCTGGATGCGGCCGAAGTGAAACTGCGTGAGCTGGAAGACCAGCTCCGCCATGCCAACCGTTCCGTGCCGTCGGCACGTGAACTCACCGGACAACTGCGCGAGCACCTGAGATGCCTGCGCAGTGAAGGAGTCGAGACGCTGGCAAAGCAATTGGGCAACTGGCAACGCGCACTCCGCTGCCTGAGCGAGGGCCTCGGCCACGTGACGACCCTCGCATCCCTCGGGGAACTGTCCGCCTCGGTCGCTCATGAGATCAGGAATCCCCTGTTCGGTGTGATGCTGTCCGCGGAAGTCCTGCAGACCAAGATGGACCCCGACGATTCCAGGCTCAGGCTGTTGGAGAACTTGCGGCGCGATGCCGAGAGAATGAAGAACGTGGTGGAGAACTTGCTGCAGTTGTCCCGTTCTTACAAGCCACGGCTGGAATCGTGCGACGTGGGGGACCTGGTGCGCAAGAGCGTCGAGTCCGTGCACTCCAGCCTGAAGAAGAACGACATACGCGTGCGCGTTCGGGCGGCCCCGGGATGCCGGGCCAACCTGGGCGCCGACCTGGTCCAGCAGGTCTTCCGCAACATCGTGCTAAATGCGGTTGACGCCAGTCCACCGGGCAGCGCGCTGGAGATCGCCGTTGAGTTGCGCGAGGCGGCCGACTGCGTGTCGGTGACGTTCAAGGATCAGGGCATGGGCATAGCGCCCGAGATGCTGGGGAAGCTTTTCGAGCCTTTCGTCACGTCCAAGCACAACGGCCTGGGCCTTGGCCTGGCCGTGAGCAAGCGGATCATGGACGCCCACGGAGGAACGATCGGAGCCCGAGGCGAACCGGGCCAGGGGGCGACCTTCATCGTGACGTTCCCCCGCATGGCCGCAAGCCCCAAGCAGAGAGCCGCGGCATGAACCGACGGATGCTTATCGTAGAGGACGAGGAGACGATCCGCTGGGCGCTCCAGGAGATCTTCATGCGGGATGGATGGGAAGTGCACGGCGCGGCCGATGCGGACGAAGCCGAACGGTCGCTCCAGGGCTGTGACTACGACTTCGTGATAACCGATCTGAAGATGCCCGGGCAGGGAGGGATCGACGTCATCCGACAGGCCCGGCGGCGCAACCCGCGTGCGGGCGTCGTCGTCTTGACCGGCTATGAGTCGGTCGAGACCGCCGTCGGAGCCCTGCGCCTCGGCGTCTGGGACTACGTAACCAAGCCCTGCGACATGGCTCACCTGCGGCGCAGGATCGAGGAGTTCCTGGAGCAGGCGCCTCCGCCTCCGCCCGCCGAAGGCGCCTCCGAAGCCCTGTCGTCGGAGGACATCGCGGGCTTCCTTAATGGCGCCGGAACTCCCGTCCTGAACGTCTCGCTGCTCGAATCGGGCGAAGGGGTCCGGCTTTTGCTGGAGGGTCTGCGCGGAATCATGGCAGACATAGGCGTGGGCAGCGAACGTGCGGAGCAAATCCTGCAGGTCTGCGTTGACGCCGTGGCAGCGCTTGCCAACGGCGCCGACGCCACGGGCCGTGCCGGCCTCTTGAAGGGCCGTTTGATGGTGGCCCTGAGCTGCGGGGGCGCCCCGCGACTGCGGGCCCGCAAGGCGCTGGAGGAGGCCGCCGGATGCTATGGCGTCGACGTTCAGATCATTGAGTCCGAAGGCGCTTGCAGCGTCGTTCTGAGCGAGGAACTCACGGCATGAGGGCGGAAGACAGCTTCGACGGACGAGTGCTGTTGCTCAAGGTTGCAGAACGAGCGCTGCTGGTGCCGCCCGATTGGGGCAAGATCCCTGGCCTGCGGCGACTGGACATGCCGTGGGTCGCACTGGACCTGTCGCAGGTGGACTTCATCAGCAGCCTGTTCGTGCAGGCATGCGTCGAGCTGGCCGGCACGCTGGCCCAGCGCGGGCAGGAGCTCGTGCTGCTGCATCTGACCGCGGAGCAGAAACGCGTGCTGGAGTTCGTTCCCGGAGCATCCAGGCTGCCGCTGTTCGACGATGTTAAGCAGCTCAACGAGGCGATCCAGTCCGCCGCAAAAGGGGCGCCGGACGAGGGCGTGACGACGCTCGAGAAGGGCATCCTCTGGGGCTAAGGCATGGCGGAAGACGAAAATCAAGACCGCACCGAAGAGGGTCAGGAGCAGAGCGCACCTGCTCCCACGGAGGGCCAACAGCCCGAATCCGTCCCGGAGACCCCTGAGGAACCCGAGGAGGTCGAAGAGCCCGAGCGTCGTGAGGAGGCGGCCGAGGGCGGCGA
>CAYUDW010000001.1:16448-44765 GCA_964442595.1 uncultured candidatus Brocadiaceae bacterium | reverse complement strand
AACCCGAGGAGGTCGAAGAGCCCGAGCGTCGTGAGGAGGCGGCCGAGGGCGGCGACCCAGCCCAGGACGCGGAGGAGCAGACGCAGGGCGCCGAAGGCGGCGAGCCAGCCCAGGACGCGGAGGAGCAGACGCAGGGCGCCGAAGGCGGCGAGCCAGCCCAGGACGCGGAGGAGCAGACGCAGGGCGCCGAGGGCGGCGAGCCGGCTCAGGATGCAGAGGAGCAGACGGGGGGGGCCGAGGCCGTCGAGCAGGTCCCTCAGGACGAGCAAACGAAGGGGGCCGAGGCGGTCGCGGAGGAAGCCCCTCAGGACGAGCAAACTCAGGGGGCCGAGGCGGTCGCGGAGGAGGGCGCAGCCGAGCAGGAAGAAGCCGAACCCGCCGAAGGCGAGGGGGCGGTCGACGACGGCCTGGTCCCGCCGGAGGTGGCTGGAGTGCACGTCCCCCTGCTTGGGACGCTCCCGGTGTGGGCGGTTGTGGCGGCCTTGAGCCTGTCGGCAGGCGCTTTGATCCTGGTCTTCCTGACCGCGCTCTCGTTCTGGCATCCGGCCGGCCTGGCGCCCGTGGGCGAGGCGGCGCGCGCCGCCGCTGTGGTTGCCCTCCTTGAGGCGGAAGAGACGAAGCTTCGGCAGGAGATCGCGCGGATGGATTACGACGAGCTGATCGACAGCGGCGAGGAGTGCTCCGCCGCGGGCGATCATCTGCGCGCAAGCCGGCTATATGAGGAGGCGGCTGAGCGAAAGGCGCCGGACGAGCGGGCCGCGCTCTTTGCCGAGTGCAAGCTCGCATCCGCCCTGGCCGTCACGGACGAAGCGGAACGGGCTCTTATGCTGTGCGAGTCGCTCCGGTCCGTGAGCCGGCCGGGAGACGAGCTGTGGAAGCACGCGCTGATCCAGTCGATTGGCATCCTGGGCCAGAAGGAGCAATGGGGGGAGTTCTTCCGTCAGGTTTACCTGCTCCGGGCGAACTCGGCCCGTTACTCGGATGAAGCGGCCGTGAACCGCTGGCTTGCCTACTGCCGCGCGATGGCGCGCGCCCGCATGGCCATGCAGCGGTGCGAGCGCGAAGGGCCGCTCTACGGTGCCGAGCCGCCCGCCCTCGGCTGTGCGCCCTGCAAGTGCCGGCCCCTGATGACCGAGGACATAGCGGTCGGCACGGCAACGTATGAGCAGGGCGCCTTGCAGGTGGACTACGCGGCGGGAGAGCTGAGCCTGACCGTCGAAGCGGTGCTGCTGGATCAGGTGCTCGGGGCGGTGGCAGAGCAGGCGGGCCTGGAGTTCCAGACCCAGGATCTGCCCCCCTACCGCGTCACGGCCTCGCTGGTGGCCGGCGTGCCCGAGCACGCCGTCGAGATGGTACTCGGCTCGGTGGGCCTGGAAGCAACTGAGGAAGGCGCCGGACTGACCGTGCACCCTTTGGATCCCGAGAAGTGGACCGATCAGCGCGCCATCGACTCCGCCCTGTGGAGCCTCCAGGATTTCCTGATGCTCTATCCGGAGTCCGCAAACGTGCCCGAGGCCTACTATGCTCTGGCCCGCCTTTACGTGGCGCAAGAGCAGGCGGACACGGCGCTGCGCCAACTGGAGATCCTGGACAACGAGTTCTCGAGCACAATCTGGAACCTGCATGGCCGGTACCTGGCCGGTCGCGCCTGCGCGGAGGCCGGGGACTGGTCCCGAGCGGAGCGCGAGTTGCTCGGGGTGGTGGACAGCCCGCTGGACCATGGGCAGAGGCTAGCGGCGTTCTACTGGCTCGCGGAGTCTCAGAAGGCCCTTCAGAAGTATGCCGATGCCGCAGCCTGTTACCGGAGGGCATTGGCCCCGGAGGGCAAGGACCTCCGGACGGCGCACATCCTATACAACATTGCCTATTGCACTGAGAAGGCCGGGGCGCCGCTGACCCAGTCCGAGGAACGCTACATGGAGGTGCGCACGCGATATCCTCGGAGCGCGTACGCCCCTCTGGCCGACTTCCGCCTCGCCCGAATGGCGCTTGAAGCGGGAGATCACAAGAGGGCCGCCATGCGCTACGAGTTCTATCTGGGCAACTGGCCGATCGACGATCAGGCCGGCCGGGACGCCTGCCGCGATCTGATGCTTTGCTACGTGCAGAACGGGCAGCACGCCCACGCTGTGCTCCTGGGCGAGGTCATGTGGTCGACGTTCGCTGATGCTCCGCAGTGTGCGGAAGTGTTGCCGGCGCTGCTGGCCGCATGCCGCTCCGTCGACCTGTCCGAGATGGGCCTCAGCTTCCTTGACCTGCACCTGGAGAGTGTGCAGGACCTGGCCCTCCGTCAGGCGCTCCACCTCGAACGAGCCGGGTTGCTGGTGGACGTTGATCGCTGCGAGGCGGCCGACGCCCTGCTCCATCAGCTCGAGAGCGAGGTCTCAGATCCGTTGCTGCTGAGCAAGCTCCGCCTGCAGAAAGCCCGGAATCTGCTGGCCGGCTCGCAGTTCTCCAAGGCGACAGAGCTTTGCCGGCGGGTTGCGCTCGAGTGCAGTGACCAGAGCGTGTGTGCGGAAGCGCTTGAGCTCCTCGGCCGGCACTATGAGAGCGAGAAGCGATTCGACATGGCCGCACTGGTCTACTCCGGCCAGTGCCCGGCTCCTGAGGAAGGAGCGACCGAATGACCCGGCTCCGAGCGATCGTGCTGTCCCTTCTGATCCTTGCCGTTTCGGGCCCGGCAGGTAGAGCGGAGGAACGCCCCCCTGCTGAGGAAGAATCGCCTCTCGCGTCGTTGCACGGCCCGCTTGAGGACACCCAGGCCGGTCGGCTCTACCCCCTGGCTGCCGATCTGCTTCGCGCGGCGCGAGATCTGCCGGAGGAGATCGACCTGGGGCAGTTCATCCGGGCCGAAGGGCCCGCTGCCGGCCCTCCCCCGGAGCCCGAGGCCGCTGAGTCCGTCGCGCAGGTGCCGCAGCCTGCCGAGGCGCCCGCAGAAGGCTGGGTGAGCGTGTCCGAGCTGCCGATCATCGACGAGGAGCACCTGGCCTACGCCTACTTCCGGGCCGGCCTGTATGCTCGGGCGGCCGACGCCTACCGGCGCCTGCAGGCCAGTGCCCCGGCTGAGGAGCACTTCAGGGTGATGCTGATGCTGAGCGAGCGCAACGGCGGCAACGAGGGGGAGGCGCTCAAGCTGCTGGCCGACCTGAAGTCACTGGAAAGGGCGAAGCCGTGGGCGGAATGGATCGAACACATGCAGGTCCTGGCCGGTGAGCCCACAGAGGAGGGCAAATGAGAGCGCTTTGTCAGCAGCTTGTGGAAACCTATCGCGCGGAACATCGCATGTACGCGCATATCAAGGAGCTCGTGGCGGAGCAGTTGAGCATCATGGCGGACTGCCCGGACCCCCGCGCCGTGCTGGCGCTCTGCACGCAGGTTGAGGATGCCATGGCGCAGATAGGGGCCCTCGAAGAAGCCATCGAGCCGGCCAAGCGTCAGTGGGAGCTCGACAGGACCGATCCGGAAGGCGACCTCGATGACGTCCTCGGGCTGATTGAGGCGGACATCGAACAGATCTCCGACGCCCAGCAGAGCGTTCAGGACGCGCTGCTGGGCTACATGCAGGCCCATCGGACGCGGACCGAAGGTGCCAGGACCAGCATCCGGACGAGCCGCGCACGCCGTCGCTACCGCGCCGGTTGAGGTGCGAACGTGGGAATCGCCGAACAACAAGTCGAGATTGCTCCCGAAGAGCTACAGGCCCTGCAAGCGGCCTTCGCACAGTTCAGCCGGCGCACCGAGGAGCTACGGTCGGCCTACGCGAACCTGCAGCGCGAGGCCGAACGGGTGAACGTGCAACTGGAAGAGGCCAACCGCGCCCTCGAGCAGAAAGTGCGCGAGCTGGACGAGCTTTACCACTTCCAGCGAAGCATCCTGGAGAGCATTCCGACGGCGGTCGTCGTCACCGATCTGGAGGGGAGCATCAGGGCGTTCAATCCCGCGGCGGAGGGCATGTGGGGGCGCAGCCGGGACGAGGCCCTCGGCATGGATTTCCGCGACGTGATGGGCGCCCATAGCGACCTGCTGGCAGGGACCCTGGCGGGCCACTACCGTCGGGAGACGTTGCGAAGGGACCTCGGACGGGGAGAATCCAGGATCATATCCAGCACGGCGTGCCTGGTCGAGGACTCCTCGGGCCGGGCCATCGGCGCCGTCCAGCTCGACCGCGACATCACGCGGCTCTGCCAGCTTGAGTCCGAGCTGTCCCAGCAGGAGAAGCTGGCCGAACTCGGCACCATGGCGGCCGGTCTGGCGCATGAGATACGCAAGCCCCTCAACGGCATCAAGGGCTTCGCCAGCCTGCTGGCACGCCGCACGCAGGCCGACGACGCCCAGCGCCGCTACTCCGGCTGCGTCGTCGAAGCCGCCGACCGGCTGGACCGAATGCTGCACAGGCTCCTTGACTTCGCCCGGCCCGACGCGCTGGACCTGCGTCCCCTGGATCTGCGCCTTGCGGCGGAGCAGGTGGCCGAGTTCGTCCGCGCGGAGGCGGCAGGCGAGCCGGTTCCCCTTGAAGTGGCGATCCCGGACGAGGCACGCATGGTGCTGGCCGACGCCGATAAGGTCAAGCAGGTTCTGCTTAATCTGGTCAAGAACGGGTTGGAGGCGCTGCAAGGGGAAGGCCGGTTGCGCATCGAGGCCCGCCTTGAGCGCGGGCCCGCCGAGCGGGCCGTGTGCGCAAGCGTGATCGACACTGGCAGGGGTATGGAGGCCGACGAGCTCGATAAGGTGCTCGAACCGTTCTACAGCCGCAAGGAAGGCGGCACCGGGCTCGGGCTTGCCATCGTCAACCGACTGCTACAGCTTCACGGCACGCGATTGGACATCCAGAGCCGCCCGGGTGCGGGGACGACCGTCTCTTTCCGGCTTCCGGCGGCAGCAGCAGGACAGAGCAGATGAGGATACTCGTAGCAGACGACGACGCCATGGACCGCCGCCTCATGGAGGAGACGCTGGCGGCCCTCGATCAGGGTCTGCAGATCGTCGCCGTCCCCGACGGGACGGAGGCCTGCGACCTGCTCGAGCGCGAGTCCTTCGACGTCGTGTTCACCGACCTGAAGATGCCGCGCAAGGGGGGCCTGGACGTGCTGGCGAAGGCCATGGCCGCCGATTCCTCCGCCGAAGTCGTGATCGTGACCGGGCACGGGGACGTGCCCACGGCCGTGGAGGCCATGAAGAAGGGCGCCTTCGACTACCTGCTTAAGCCCATCTCAGTCGACCAGGTGGAGGTCCGACTCCAGAGGATCAAGGAACGGCAGCGGCTGGTCCAGGAGAACGAGTACCTCCGCGCCGAGTTGTCCGGCGGAAGGGCTCCGGTCAAGATCGTGGGCGAGAGCTGGGCGCTCCGGGATGTGTGCGCCCGTGCGGTGCACGTGGCGGCCACCGATGCCACGGTGCTGCTCCAGGGCGAGAGCGGCACGGGCAAGGAGCTCGTCTCCCGGCTGATCCACGCCTCCAGCCCGCGGCGCGACGGTCCTCTCATCCGCGTCAACTGCGCGGCCCTGTCGGAATCCATTCTGGAGAGCGAGCTGTTCGGCCACGAGAAAGGAGCCTTCACCGGAGCGATTGCCTCGAAGCCCGGGCGCTTCGAGCTGGCCGACGGCGGCACGCTTCTGCTCGACGAGATCAGCGAGACTTCGGCGAAGCTCCAGGCCGAGTTGCTGCGCGTTGTCGAAGAGAGGGAGTTCGAGCGCGTGGGAGGCACCCGCACGATCCGCGTGGACGTGCGGCTGATTGCCACCACCAACTGCGACCTGCCCAAGGAGACGGCGGAGGGACGCTTCCGGGAAGACCTGTTCTACCGGCTCAACGTCGTCCCGCTGGTGCTCCCACCCCTCAGGGAGCGGGAAGGCGACGTGGAGCTGCTCGCGCGCTGCTTCGCCCGCAAGTTCGCCCGCAGGCTTGGCAAGACCTGCCCGAAGGTCCATCCCGAGGCCATGCGCAAGCTCGCGGCTTACCCGTGGCCCGGCAACGTGCGCGAGCTGGAGAACCTGGTGCAGCGGCTGGTCATCATGGACGCTGACTGCGAGATTGGGCTTGACGACCTGCCCGATCACCTCGGCGCGCTTGCGGCGGTCCGCACCGATGCGCTTCCGTGGGGACCGACTCTGGCCGACGTGGAGCGGCAGGTCATCTTGAGGGTCCTCCGCGAGGTCGGCGGCAACAGGACCCGCGTCGCTGAGAGGTTGGATATCTCAACGAGGACGATACGCAACAAGCTGCAGAAGTACAAGGAAGAGGGCTACCTTGATGCAAATGCCGCATAACTTGCGCCCGGCGGAAGCATTGGCATTCGGTTTGCACCGCCCCCGGCTCAACGGTGGCCTACTTCGCCCAAGGAGCGCCTGAATGGGACTTCTGGATGCACGAGCTCTGGTGGAACTGCTCGGCGCCGCCGAGCAGAACCACTCCGTCATCGCCAACAACCTGGCGAACCTGAACACGCCCGGATACCGGACGGTTCGTCTGCGCTTCACGGAAGAACTGGACCGGCTCCTGGACAGCCGCGGCAGACTGCGGCCCGGGCGCAGCATCACTGCGCGGCAGTACCGCCCGCTGTTCCCCGGCGTGAACGCCGATGGCAACGACGTCACGCTGGAACGCGAAGTGGTGGAACTGAACAAGAACGCGCTGAGAATGCGCATATACCTGGCCGTGCTGGGATCGGAAGTGCAGCGACTCAGGACGGCCATAGACGGCAGATAGAGCCGGAGGATGGCGCGGCATGGCGAACGACGCTCTGTTTCATGCGATGGACCTTTCCGCTTCCGGCCTGCAGGCCGAGTGGGTGCGCATGCAGGTGGTGGCCAACAACATCGCGAACGCCGAGACCACCGAGACCGTTGAGGGCGGCCCCTACCGGCGCAAGCACGTCGTCTTCGCCACCGTGCTCGACGGCCTGAACGGCGTGCAGGTCAGGGGAGTCGTTTCGTCCCTGAGCGGGCCGCGGATGGTCTACGATCCCAGCCATCCCGATGCCGACGAGAAGGGCTTCGTGGCCATGCCCGACGTGAACCCCTCTCTGGAGATGGTCGATTTGCTGGCGGCGAGCCGTGCGTACGAAGCCAACCTGACGTGCATGCGTAACTTCAAGCTTATCTGCGAGGAAGCCATCAAGCTGCTGAGGTAAGCGCCGTGGAACCTACGCACATAACGCCAAACGGCATGGGGCCTGCAGCCGGATCCCTTTCGAGCGCCGGCGGCGCCGCCGGAAAGGGCCAGCCGGGCTTCAAGGAAGCGCTCCAGGGCTACCTGGAACACGTCGACGGCCTCCAGCAGGAAGCCGACAAGGCGCTGGCGGACCTGGCGACCGGTAAGATGGACAACCTGCACGAGCTGATCGTTGCCATCAACGAGGCGGATCTGAGCTTCCGGCTCATGATGCAAATCCGCAATAGGCTGGTCGAGGCATACAAAGAGATCATGCGGATGCAACTCTGACCATGGGTGTACTGCAAACCGTCGGAAACCAGTTCGGCCATATCTTCGGCAAGCTCAGCGCGGGCCACCGGCTGATGCTGGTGCTGCTGGGGCTCGTCTGCGCCGGCAGCCTCGTGGCAGTGGCCTTCTGGGCGGCGACGCCGGAGTACGAGATGCTCTGCACGGACCTGAGCGCAAAAGACTGCGCCGCAGTGCTGGCGGCCCTTAAGGACGCGGGCGTCCGGGGCCGGGTCACCGCCGGCGGGACGGCGGTAATGGTCCCTGCGGGCAAGGTGGAACGCGCCCGCATGGCCGCCGCCGAGAAAGGCATACCCGGCACGTCCGCCGGCGGCGGCTTCGAGGCGTTCCGCGAGCCGAAGATCGGCATGACCCCTTTCGCGGAGCGCATCAACTACATCAGCGCGCTCCAGCAGGAGCTGGCCGCTACCATCATGTCGCTCGACGCGGTGGCCCGTGCCCGCGTGCATCTGGCAGTGCCCGAGCGGTCGCTCTTCAAGGATGACGCCAAGAAGCCAACGGCCTCGGTGCTGCTTGTCGCCCAGGCGGGGCGCCAGCTCTCGGCGAGCCAGGTGCAGGCCGTGGCAAACCTGGTGGCGTCCGGCGTCGAAGGGATGGCGCCCGAGGACGTAACCGTCACCGACGGTCAGGGCGGAGTGCTGGCCGGGGGGGGCGAGCGCGACATGGAGATGGCCGCCGATGACCAGTTCCTCTATCGGCAGAGGGTGGAGAACTACCTGTCCAACAAGGCTGAGACCATGCTGGCGACGGTGTTGGGCTACGGACGCTGCGAGGTCAGGGTGAGCGCCGAACTCGAATTCCAGGACATGCGCGAGACATCTCGCCAGTACGACGACGACAAGAAGGCGCTGGTCAGCGAGCGAATCGAGAGCACCGAGTCCACCGGCTCAGCCGTCGCCGTGGGCGGGCTGGTAGGCGCAGCGGCCAATGTGCCCGGGCAGCAGCAGGCCGGGGCCGCGCCCGCCGGGCCCGCCGCTCAGCAGAGCACCACGGAGAACATCGATACGCAGTACATGGTCAGCGAGTCCGTGCGCGAGATGGTCAACCGCGGCGCCACCATCAAGAGGCTGACGGTTGCCGCCCTGGTTGACCTGTCCCCCCCACCGTCCGAAGGGGAAGAAAGCGCAGAAACCACGGCGGCGATTCCCACGCTGGAGGACATAACTCGCGTGATCCAGGACGCGATCGGCATCGACGAATCGCGCGGGGATTCGCTTCGGATCGTCGAGGCGCGGTTCCGCCCTCCCGCCGAGGAGTTGACCGCCCTGAAGGCGAAGCGGCTCCCTCAGTGGGCGGTGACGGCCAGCGAGTACTTCGCCATCGGCGTGGTCGGTCTCATACTGCTCTTCGTGGTCCGGCGCGTTTTCAAAGGCATCCACGGGGCTGCGTCCCAGCAGGCCATCGTGCCGGAGATCATGACGACTGGCGCGGGAGGCGGCGTGCCGGCCCGGACCAGCCAGGACGAGCTGGTAAGGCGGGAGATAGCCAGGTTCGTGGAAACCAGCCCGGACGAGGCGACACGCCTGCTTGAAGGCTGGGTGGAAGGCGAGGAGTAAATGGCCAAGGAAGCTAAAGACCTCACCAGCGCCCAGAAGGTGGCCATGCTGCTGATGGCCCTGGAGGAAGACCAGGCTGCCGCCGTGCTCAGCCGGATGAGCGACAGCTCCGTGGGCAAGTTGTGCAAGGCGGCCGAAAGCCTCGCCGTCGCCCGGATCAGCGATGAGGAGAAACGGGACGCCCTCCAGGGATTTGTGTTGAGGCAGCGCAAAGGAGGTTTCTTCCTGGGCGATCCGGAAGACCGCTTTCGAAAAGTGCTCGCCAAGGCCAAAGGGGAGGAGACCTCGCGCCAGCTCTTCGCCGAGCCGTCGGAGGAGGCGGCCGCTCCCGAGGAGGAGTCTCCGCTGGAGTTCGTCACGAACGCGCCCGAGGACCAGGTTGCCGCCGTGCTGGAAAAGGAGAGCCCCCGTTGCGTGGCCGTCCTGCTGTCCCGCCTGGCGGGCAGCAAGAGCGGCCGCATACTCAACATGCTGGAGGAGCAGCTCCGCCAGGCCGTCGTCGAGCGCATCGTCTCCAGCGAGAACGTGCCGTCGGAGATAGCCGTCGAGGTGGTGACGGCCTTCAAGGAGAAGCTGGCGCAGTTGGGCCTGCGGGCCGAGGCGGCGTCCGAGGAAGGCCGCGCCGAGGAGCTGGCCAGCATGATCGCCACTCTCGACAAGGAGTCGCAGGAGCGCGTGCTGTCCCAGATACACGAGCGCGATCCCGAACTCGGCGAGATGGTGGAGGGCTGCCTGTTCGGCTTCGAGGACCTGGTGAAGGTGGAGGGCAAGTCGATGCAGCAACTCCTGCGCAACGTCGAGGTGCCCCAGATTGCCCTTGCCCTCAAAGGTGCGCCCCAGGAGATTCAGGATCACTTCTACAGCAACATCTCCCAGCGTGCCCGGGAGCGAGTCGAGGAAGAGCGCGAGATGACCGGCCGCGTGCCGCTCTCGCAGGTGGAGGAAGCCAGGGAAGACATCATGAAGCTGGCGCGCCGCATGTACAGGGAAGGGGAGTTGGTAGTAGAGATAGGGGAGGAGCAGTATGTCGAGTAGGCCGTCCAGGGTGCGCTTCAGTCGACCTTTGCGCGCGGTGAGCCCGGCCACGGCGTCTGAGCGGCAGGCCCGCCCCGAACGCGTGGCCTCCGTGGAAGAGATGCAGCTCGCGGAACGCCGGCGCGACCTCGATCGGCAGGTACTGGAACTGGCCCGCGGGCAGGAGGAGCTGGCCAGGCGGGAAGCCGAACTGGCGGAGACAGAGGCGCAGCTCAGTGAAAGGCTCGAACGGCTGGCGGCCCTCATAAGCAGCGTCCACAAGGAAAAGCTGGAGATGCTCGAGGCCAACGAGGAGGAGATCGTTTCCTTCAGCCTGAGCATAACCCAGAAAGTCCTTCAGTACGAGATCGAGAACGGGCGGTACAAGATCGGGGAGGTCGTCCGGTCGGCCTTGCGTGCCGTCCGCGACAGGGGGCCGATCTCCGTTCGCGTCAACCCGCGGGACCTCGAAATGGCCAGGGCAGCGGTCGAGAAACTGGCCAAGTCGTTCGGGACCACCCGGATCAACACGATCCCGGACGAGTCCATTCCGCTCGCCTCGTGCTGCATCGAGACGGACTCGGGCAAGGTGTTCAGCGAGATACCGGGAAGGCTGAAAGCTATAGAACGCAGCTTGCTGAGGAAGAACGGAGACTCGGATGGCGTTTGATCTGAAGCAGTATCAGGACAGGATCATCGGGCTAGACTGCATGGCCTACGAGGGCGAGATCAACCGCGTCACCGGCTCGATTATCGAGGCCAAGGGACCGGCCGTGGCGGTCGGGCAGCTATGCGTGATTCACACGCGCAGGGCCGGGCTACGCGGGACCGTCAAAGCCGAGGTCGTCGGCTTTCGGGAGCACACCACCATCCTGATGCCTCTGGAGAAGCTGAACGGCGTTCAGGCCGGCGACCGCGTCGTGTCCGCCTACACGCCCCTGGAGGTGGGCCTGGGGACCGATCTTCTCGGCCGGATCCTGGACGGACTGGGCAACCCGATGGACGAGGGCGGGCCGATCGTCTGCCCCGACAGCGCGCCCATCGACAAGCCGGCGCCCCACCCGCTGAAACGCTCCGAGATACGCGAGCCGTTCCTGACGGGCATACGCGCGATCGACGCTCTGATGACCCTCGGCAAGGGCCAGAGGACCGGCATATTCTCCGGAAGCGGGGTGGGCAAGAGCACGCTGCTGGGCGAGGTGGCCCGCTACGCCCAGGCCGACGCGAACGTCATCGCCCTGGTCGGCGAGCGCGGCCGGGAAGTCGGGCAGTTCATCAATGAGAAGCTGGGCGCCGAGGGCCTGCGCAAATCCGTGGTGGTTGTGGCGACGGCCGACGTGCCCCCCCTGCTGAAGGTGAAGGCTGCCCTGACCTCAACCGCCATAGCCGAGTACCTGCGCGACTGCGGGATGGACGTGCTCTACATGATGGATTCGATAGCGCGAGTGGCGACGGCGCAGCGGGAGATAGGCCTGGCCGCAGGCGAGCCGCCCACCAGTCGCGGCTACCCGCCGTCGACCTTCTCGCTGATCCCAGCCCTGACCGAGAGGCTCGGCAATTCCGAGAAGGGCAGCATAACGGGCGTCTATACCGTGCTGGTGGAGCGCGACGACTTCACCGAGCCTGTGGCGGATGCCGTCAGGGCAACCCTGGACGGGCACATCGCCCTGGCGAGGCGCCTGGCCGACCGCGCCCATTACCCGGCCATCGACGTGCTGGGCAGCGTGAGCCGGATGATGCGGTCCGTGGTCAGTGAAGCCCACCTGGCTATGGTCCTGAAGCTCAAGACCATCCTGAGCACCTATCAGGAGGCCGAAGACCTGATAAAGATCGGCGCCTACACGAAAGGGACCAGCCCCCAGATAGACCGGGCCATGGAGCTGATGCCGGAGGTCAACGCCTTCCTGTGCCAGCGGATCGGCCAAAGGGAATCGCTGGACGGCGCCCTCCAGAAGCTGAAGACCATAACGGATCGATGGAGTTTCTGACTGCCGCTGAAGCGCGCTAGCCGCTTCCGGCAGCGGAGGATCTGATGACTGCGGACGCGTTCAAGTTCCCGTTCCAGAAGATGCTGGACGTCAAGGAGAAGCAGGAGCGCGTGCTGCAGATCCGGCTGTCTGAGGTTGACGGTGCCATCTTGCGCAAACAGGCGGACGTCGAGCGATGGCAAGACGTCCGGCGCAGGCTCCTGGAGGAGTTGCGCCGCGCCCGCTCCGGTGGAGATCTGGAACTGAACGCGTACTGCACCCGCTACATGCGTCACGTCAGGGGTCAGATCGCGAGCCTGTGTCGGCAGGCCAGGGAGCTTGAGCAGGACAGGGAACGCGTGCGGCGAGAGCTGGAAAAGACGCTGCAGTCCCGCAAGGCGCTCGAGAACTACCGCGACCGGCTGAGGCGGGAGTTCCTTGCCGACCAGGAGAGATCCGAGGAACGCATAGTGGAGCTGCATTCCATAAGCAAGTTCTCCCGTGCCAAGAGGGTATCGTGAACAAGGCAATCACTATTGCCGGCGCCGTGGTGGCCGCCGGGCTGGCGTTCCTGATCACGCTTGTCGTGGTCATCAACGTCCGGGGAGGGCTGAGCCCCTCGCGCGCCGGTCTGGCCAAGGCGCCCCTGCTGGGCAAGCTCCTGAAAGTCCAGCCCGCGCCGGAAGGGGCCGAGGCCGAGCCGGAAGAGCCAAGCCTGGCCGCGCTGCCGCAGGCGGGCGTTTCCTTCCTGCGCTTCGGCGAACCGGTAAGGCTTCAGCGCCTTGCCGAGACGCTCGACCGCAAGAGGGCCGACTATGAGGTGCGGCTGCAACGCCTGGAACGCAGGGAGCGCGAACTGGAGGCCTGGCAGAAGCAGTTGGAGCAGGAGAGAGATCTCGTCCGGGCCAAGCTGGACAAGGAGAGCGAAGACCTGGCCAGCCAGCGGCAGCAGCTCGCACAAGAGAGGTCTCAGGTGGAAGCTTCGCAGGTGGCCATCGGTCAGGCAGAGGAGTCGAACCTCAAGAAGGCGGCCGAGATATACACCAAGATGTCCTCGGACAAGGCAGCCGAGATACTGGAGCGCATGTACGCCGGCACGGAGCAGGACGCCGTCGTCAAACTCATTTACCTGATGGACAGCCGGGCGGCGGCGAAGACCCTGGAGGCCTTCAGTGAGTCGCAAATCAGTGCGGACATCACGCAGCGGCTGAAGAACATCATGAAGAGCGAGCAGTCCGGAGGCTAGACGATGGACGTTGCCACCATGCTGGGCGCGGTTGCAGGCTTTGTGGTGATTGCGGTGGCCATATTCATCGGTGGCGGGGCGGGCGCCTTCCTCAACGTGCCCGCCATACTCATCACCATCGGCGGCACCGTCTGCGCTACGCTGGTGCACTTCCCCATGGGGGAGATGCTCAAGATATTCAGCGTCGTCAAGCGCACCTTCGCCGTCAACATCCCGCTGGCCGAAAGAGTCATCGCCGACATGTCCGAGTACGCGCGGACGGCGCGGCGCGACGGCGTGCTGGCCCTTGAGGAGGCCGCGCAGGGCCTGGACGACGACTTCCTGGCCAAGGGCATGCAGCTCGTCATCGACGGCACCGAGAGCGACCAGATCCGCGAGGTGATGCTCATCGAGCTGAACACTTTGCAGCGCCGCAATAAGACCGGCGCCAGCATCCTGAGCTTCATGGGCGAGGCTGCGCCTGCGTTCGGCATGATCGGCACGCTGATCGGCCTGGTGCAGATGCTGCGGCAGCTCGACGACCCGTCCCGGATCGGCGTGGGGATGGCCACGGCGCTGCTGACGACCTTCTACGGTGCGCTGCTGGCGAACCTGTTGTTCATTCCCTTGGCCGGCAAGCTGCAGACCAGGGGCAAGGAAGAAGAAGTTGTGCGCCAGATCATGATCGAGGGACTGACCGGAATACAGTCGGGCGTCAACCCCGGAGTCCTGCAGGACCGGCTCACGTCTTTCCTGGCGCCCGGCGAGCGAAAGGAAGCAGCATGAGCCCGGACCTGCACCAGACCGCCGAGGAAGACGCCGCTCCCAAGGGCGCCCCGACGTGGATGGTCACCTACGGGGACACGGTGACGCTGCTTCTGACCTTCTTCGTCCTGCTTCTCACTTTCTCGACTCCGAACACCGAGGACTACGGGGAGCTCTCGCGTGGCCTGCTGGAGGGAAGCCAGTTGATGGGCTTGAGCACGGGCTCTGCGAACGAGGACGGATTGGCGCCCCAGGATGAGGCGCCGCTGGCCAGCAAGCTTGACGACTCGGGAGCCGAGACTCCCCCTACGAGCGAAGACGTTCCCCTGAAAGATCTGACGCACTACTACGAGGACATAGACGTGTCGACGCTGGACGAGCTGCGGGGTGCCCAGCAAGTTCGCATCCCGTTGGCTGCGCTGTTTGAGGGCGGCTCCGAGCTACGCGCAAACGGGAGAAAGATACTCGACCACATCGCAAAGATGACGCGCTCTCGGGCGTACAGCGTCGTCGTGAGGGCCAGGGCCGCCGAAGAGGGGCCCACGGCCGAGGGGCAGGCCCGTTCGGTGGCGCTCGGACTGAGGGTCGTTGCGTATCTAAGGGCACGGGCGGGCGATGCCTGCCCCGACATCGGGCTGAGCGATAACGTGGAGCTGTCCCGGCCGCCGCTGCCACCGGGCCACTGCGACGTCATCCTGTTGGAGGTCTGAGCGATCGGATCGCCTATCCCTACATCGGAAGAAGACGAGAAGAAGTACGCTCCCCGCTACCTGGTGGCGTACTGCTCCATCATGACGCTGCTGCTGGCGTTCTTCATCATCCTGCAGGCCTTTGCCACGGTTCAGAGCGCGGGCCTGTTCTACGCGGGCCGCGGGTCGTTCATCCGAGCCCTGAAGACGTTCGGCCTGGGGGGCGTGCTGGGTCCGGACAGCGGCTCCATGCTCAAGGGCTTTCCCAGCGCGCGGTACAGGTCGGCTGAGGGGCAGGAAGCCACCCCCCAAGAACGGCGGATCGACCCCGAGGCCGAGGAAGCCCAAAGGGCACTGGCGGCCCTGGAGCGCGACTTCGACGTGCGCCGGCCCACCCACGCCTCGGGCTGGCGGGTGACCCTTCCCACTCCGTGCTCGTACCGCGCGGAGAAGCAGGCTCTCACCCCGGAAGAGAAGGATTTCTGCCGCCAGCTCGGCCATCGACTCGTGCCGCTCTTGCTGGCCAGAAGGTTCATCATCCGCGTCGGCTGCACGATCGGGCCCGCCGTTGAGACGGAAGGCGAGCAGACGCGCCTGGCCCTGCGCGCCGCGGGGCTCCTCAGAGATGAGCTGATCCGGTGCATGCCCCCCAGGGCTCGGCAGGTGGCGGCGGAACGCGTCTACTCCTTTTGCAGTTGCCCGACTGCCGGCGGCGAGGAGGGCATGCCGCCGCCTCAGGTCCTGAGGGTTGACATCCTCTTGACCAAGCCCTATACAGCCCAGTTGACACAGGAGCGGACCCGGGAAAGTGAAACGCAAACTGAATGACGGCAGGGAAGCCTTCGCACTCGGAACGGCCTTGGTCCTGCTGGGCGCCGTAGTCGTCGCGGCAGCCATCGGACTGCTCGCGGCATACGCATTCAGCGCCGGCGCCGGCCAGGCACGCCCCCTCTCCGACTCGGAGGAAGACCCCCAGACGGAACAGTCCTCGGATGAAGCCATCGTGCCTTTCGGGCCGGTAACGGTCAATCTTTCGGAGGGCCGTCTGACTCGCCTGATGAGGATCAACATCAAGCTGCGCACCAGCAAGGAGTCCGCTCAGCCCATGAAGGAACTCCTGGCCGGGGAGCGGAAGGCGGTCTACACGGACTGGCTGGTCAGGCACCTTTCGGACAAGGGCCTCAAGGACGTAACGGGCACGGAGTCGATCAACCGGTTGGGCCGGGAGATCCAGGACGGATTCAATGCCCTTCTGGCCGAGGATGGCCAGTACAAGGTGGACGCCATCCTCTTTGAGGAGTTCATCATTCAGTGAGTCCCACCGAACAAGGGAAGCTGACCAGGGACGAAGTCGAAACGCTGCTCCAGGCGAGTCGGCAGGAGCCGGCGTCCGCCGAGAAGCGCGAGGCCGTCCGCCGCGTGCAAGGCTACGACTTCCAGCAGCCCAGCCGGTTCAACCGCTCGCAACTGGACAAGCTGCGCCGCATCAACGAGGGTCTCGTCCGGCACGTTACGGCTCAGGCGCCGCGGCTGCTCAGAAGCACGGTGAAGACCCAGCTCGTGAGCATGGACCACGTCAAATGGGAGGCACTGCGCGACGAGCTTGGCGAGGAGGTCGTCACGTTCGTCCTCGAGCTGGCACCTCTTGGCTACCGTGGCGTGGTCACCGTTGACCGGCCGTTCGCCGCCGCCTGCCTGGATCGGATGATGGGCGGACAGGCCGCCGAGGGCGAAGTGGATGCGAATCTGACGGAGCTGGACGTCAGGGTATTCACCAGTTTCATCCGCGCCTTTCTGGAGCCGTTGCCGGAGCTGTGGCGCAATATCGGCGAGTTCCGGGTCGAACTTGGCCCCGGCATGCAGGAGGCGCAGGGACTCGACCTCTTTCCGCCGACCGAAGACCTGTTCCAGCTCTGTTTCCTGATGCAGACGAGCGTCGGCTCCGGCCAGGTCGTCCTGTCCGTGCCCTTCGAAGCCGTCAGGTCGCTGCCGCCGGAAGCCGAGAACCATGAGGCGCCCCCGGCGGCCGGGGACGGCCTTTCCGAGGCGCTGCTGCGCCAGAGCCTGAAGCAGGTCCCTGTCGAACTGACCGCGCTGCTGGGCATCGCCGATATCAAGGTGGGCAAGCTGCTGCGCGCCCGGGCGGGCGACGTCGTCCTGCTGAATACCCGGCTGACCGACGCCGTGGTTGTCAAGGTGAATGATAAGCCCAAGTTCCGCGGATATCCGGGTATCCGGGAGGGCAAGCTCGCGGTCAAGCTCATCATGGAGGGTTGAATCACCATGGCCGAAGACGCCGACCAAGCCCAACAGGAACAACAAGAGGAGAAGGTCCAGGCGCAGCCGGCGCAGTTCAGTGAGCTGACGGACGAGGTCCGCGGGGCCGGACTGAGCCTGGACCTCGTGCTGGATATCTCCATGCCGGTCACGGTCGAACTGGGCCGCGCCTCGATGACCATCAGCGACCTGCTGCACCTGAGCTCCGGCTCCGTCGTAGGCCTCGACAAGATGGCCGGAGAGCCCATCGACCTTTATGTGCGCGACGTGCGCTTTGCGCGCGGCGAAGTCGTCGTGGTGGACAATAACTTCGGCCTGCGCATCACGGAGATCATCAACCCGCAGCGGCGCATCCGCGAGCTGGGGCAGAGCGAAGATGGAGTTGACAAAAGTAACTGACGTTGAGAAACACCACGTCCGCCGCAGCCTTCCCTTCCGCCGTACGGCAGCTACCTATCTGGCCCCTTCGAAGGCGCTAAGGCGCAAGTTGTAAGCTCTTTCTTGCCAAGCCTTTAGCTGCCACGTCCCTGCCTCGCACTTTCCGGCTGACGGACCCGCCAATGGCACGCCTCTTGCGCCTTCCCGAGCGGCTCTTCGCCCCTTTTCAGGAGTCCCCTCGATGGTCGCGAAACGGCTTGCGCTCCTGCCGTGCCTGGCCCTCCTGTTGACGTTGACCGTGTCGGCAGACGCATGGGCGGCACAGGGCACGCAGCCGGGGGTGCCGCCGGGCATGGAGGCGCTGGGCCCGCTGTCGGCTGCGCCGTCCATTCCCTGGTGGCGGCTTCTGTGGGGCACGGCCGCGGTCGTCGGGCTGATATGCCTGGGGGTCTTCGCGGCGAAGAAGCTCAACGGGGGGCTGCCGCTCAACAGGGGCCGGCACATGGAAGTGCTGGAGGTGCGCCCCGCGGGACGGAAGGTGCAACTGCTCCTGGTTCGGGTGGCCGACAGGGTTGTTCTGCTTGCCTGCTGCGGCAGCAACGTCACGCGGCTGGCGGAGCTCCCCGCCGAAGCGATCCCCGATCTCGAATCTCCCGAAGCACAGGGACGGCCTCTGAGTTTCCGCTCGCTATTCCGGAAGTTGGCAGGAGGGCAGGCTTGAAGGCTAAGGTGGCCGTGATCCTGGGAGCGGTGCTGTTCATCAGCGCGTGCGTGCCGGCTCATGCCGAGCCGTCCGAGCCGAACGCCATGCCCACGCTGACGGACATAAGCCAGTTGGTGCAGCGCATCGACGAGGAGTCGCCCGACGCGCTGGCCACGCCCATCAAGATCATGCTGCTGCTCACGCTGTTGAGCATCCTGCCGGCCGTGCTCTTGCTGACGACTTCGTTCACGCGGATCGTGATCGTGCTGGCCTTCATCCGCCGGGCGCTGACGACGCGCAATATCCCTCCGAACCAGGTGGTCGTCGGCCTCGCGCTGTTCCTGTCGCTGTTCGTCATGGCGCCGACGCTGGCCGAGATCAACGGCCGGGCCATCCAGCCTTACGTGCGCGGGAGCATCGGCGCTCAGGAAGCCATCGGCGAAGGCGTCCAGCCACTGCGGGACTTTATGTTCGGCCAGACGGATGAGAGCGACCTGGCGCTGTTCGTGGGGCTGAGCAGAATGCCCGCCCCCGAGGACCGGGGCGACGTCCCCACGCACGTCCTGATCCCGGCCTTCGTCATCAGCGAGCTGAAGCGGTCGTTCGAGCTGGGCTTTGTCCTCTTTCTGCCCTTCCTTGTGATTGATCTCATTTGTGCGTCGGTGCTGCTGTCCATGGGCATGATCATGCTGCCCCCGGTCATGATCTCGGCCCCGCTGAAGCTGCTGCTGTTCGTGCTTGTGGACGGCTGGCACCTGGTCACGGAATCCCTGGTCTTCAGTTTCGGCGGCCTGTAGCTATGACCGAGCAGATGGTGGTGTTTCTGGCCAGGCGGACCTTGATCACCGGCCTGACGGTGGTCGGGCCCCTGCTCTTGGCCGGCCTGTTGGTGGGGTTGGCGGTCGCCATCTTCCAGGCGGTCACCTCGATACGCGAGATGACGCTGACCATGATCCCCAAGATCGTGGCCGTCGTCGGCGTGCTGCTCTGGCTGCTTCCCTGGATGCTGAAGGTGGTGGTCGGCTACACGGCGAACGTCTTTCAGTGGATGCGTTACTACGGAGCCTGACGGATGGAGCTGGGCGAGTTGATGGGTTTCGTTCTGGTCCTGGTCAGGGTGGCCACGGTCCTTGCTTTCCTGCCGTTCCTCGGAGAGGGCACGGTCCCGGCGGCGGTCAAGGCGCTTGCCGCCGTCGTGATGTCGCTGGCCCTGGCGCCCCTGGGGAGCGCGGCCGCCCCGGTGCTGGCCTGGCAGCCGCTCCAGTTTCTCCTCTACGTGGCGGCGGAGGTCCTGTTCGGCGCCCTGCTGGGCTTCAGCGCGCTGTTGGTGTTCAAGGCGCTCCGCATCGCGGGGGAGATGGTGGGTCAGCAGATGGGCATGGCTCTGGCCGTTGTGGCCGATCCGCTCAGCGGCGTTGAGGCAACGCCGATCGGCAACTTCTGCGAAACGGTGGGCGTGCTGGTCTTCTTCGTAGTGCGTGGCCACCATTGGATGCTCCGCGCCCTGCATGAGAGCTTCGTTCGGTGGCCGCTGGGCGCCTTTCTGGCCCCCGAGTTCATCAAGGGCGTCAGCGTCAGCGCCGCGGCCCGCGGTTTTGGCATGGCCTTCCAACTGGCCGCGCCGCTCCTCTTGCTCGGATTCACCGTCAGCCTGGTGATGGCCATAATGGCCAGGCTGGTCCCCGAGGTGAACGTGTTGATCGTCGGCTTTCCATTGCGAATCGGCGTGGGCTTTCTGGGCCTCACGCTTTTTGTTCCCGTTCTGGTCAACTACGGCGGCGAGGTGGCCCGCATGATGGGTCGCTTCATGGCCGGCGTCGTCGGCGGCGGGTAACGCTTGGCGGAGCGAAAGGGACGTGCCCACATCGGCGGGACAAAAGACCGAGAAGCCAACCAGACGCAAGCGCCGACGCGCCCGCCAGCAGGGCATGGTGGCGCAGAGCAGCGAGGTAAACAACGCTCTGGTGCTGATGGCCGCTGTCGGGGCGCTGGTCCTCTTTGGAGGCCGCACGCTGCTGACCATGCTGGAAGCGTTGACGCAACACCTGGGCTGCCTGGCCGGACCGGAACTGACCGTGGAAGGTGTGGTTGCACTCGCCGCGGAGTCGGCCGGCAGGGCAGCCGCGGCGGCCATGCCGTTCATGGTGCTGGTCGGGGTGGTCGGGCTTTTCGCCTCGCTTGTGCAGACCGGCGTGATGATCACACCGAAGAAACTGGCCCCCGACTTGAGCCACGTGGACCCCATCAAGGGGCTGAAGAACATACTGTCTCTCGCCGCGCTGATGCGGCTGCTGGTGGCGGTCGTCAAGATCACCGCCATAGGAGCCATCGCCTTCCTGGTGGTGCGGGGCAAGGTGCACTGGCTCTATTCGCTGGCGGGCAAGAACGCCTGGCAGGTGCTGTCGGCGTCGAGCGGCCTTTGCTTCTCGCTCATCACCAGGGTGGTGGCTGCCATGTTCGTCGTGGCCCTGCTGGACTACGCCTACCAGCGGTGGCGCTACGAGAAGCAGCTCATGATGACGAAGAACGAACTGAAGGACGAATACAAGAGGGACGAGGGCAACCCCGAAGTGCGCGCCCGCCAGGCTCAGATGCGGCGCGCGCTGGCCCGCAGCCGCATGATGCAGGCCGTGCCGACGGCGGACGTGGTGGTGACCAACCCGACCCACATCGCCATCGCCCTCCGTTGGAGTGAGAAGGAGATGAGCGCTCCCACCGTGGTTGCCAAGGGGCAGAACCGGCTGGCTCAGAGGATCGTCAAGGTGGCTCGCGAGAATGGTGTGCCGGTCGTTGAACGCAGGATGCTGGCCCATGCCCTTTACGAGACGGTCGAGGTGGGCATGGAGATACCGGCCAAGCTGTACGCCGCGGTCGCGGAGGTCCTGGCGTTCGTTTTCCGGAAGGGCAAGAGGGCTTAGGAAGGGCGTAGACAGTGCGATCAGGCCTGGACAAGACGAGCGCGCTGCTGGTCAGGCACAGCGACATTGTGCTGGCCGCCGGCGTGATGGGCATACTGGTCGCCCTCATCATCCCGCTGCCCACACCCATCCTGGACGTGCTGCTCACGTTCAACTTCTCCTACGTGCTGCTGCTCCTGGTGGTGGTTCTGAGCGTCAACTCGCCGCTGGAGCTCTCGACCTTCCCGTCGCTGCTGCTGATCGGGACCCTGTTTCGCCTGGCGCTGAACGTTGCCTCGACGCGGCTGATCCTGCTCAACGCGGACGCAGGGCGGGTGATCGAATCGTTCGGCCAGTTCGTGGTCGGCGGCGAGATGGTGGTCGGGCTCATCATCTTCCTGATCCTGATCGTCATCCAGTTCATCGTCATCACCAAGGGCGCGGAACGAATCTCCGAGGTGGCGGCCCGGTTCACGCTGGACGCCATGCCGGGCAAGCAGATGAGCATAGACGCGGACCTGAGCGCCGGCTTGATCGAGGAGGCCGAAGCCCGCGCCCGCCGGCAGGCCATCATGGACGAGGCGGACTTCTACGGCGCCATGGACGGGGCCAGCAAGTACGTGCGCGGAGACGCCATCGCCGGCATCGTCATCGTCCTGATCAACATCATCGGCGGCATCATCATCGGCCTGACCAAGGGCATGAACGTCGGCCAGGCGATCAAGACCTACTCGCTGCTGACCGTGGGCGACGGCCTGGTGACGCAGATACCGGCCGTCATCATGTCCACCACCGCCGGCATTCTCATCACCAAGTCCGTCAGCAACATGGGCCTGAGCCGCGAGCTGGGACTGCAGGTGTTTGCCCGGCCGAGGGCCATCGGCATCGCGGCCGCTGTTGTCTTCGGTTTCATGCTCATGCCCGGCCTGCCGATGATGCCGTTCATGGTCCTGGGCCTGGGCCTGACCGGCATCTACTTCGCGGTGCGCGACAGGGAACAGGCCCGGCTGGAACCGCCGGAGCAGTCCGTAGAGGACAAGCGAGAGGAGAAAGAGAGCGAAGAGCGAACGATCCGATCGCTCTTGGAACCCGACCGCATCTCCGTCGAAGTGGGCTACAATCTCATCCAGCTCATCGACCCGCACCGCGGCGGCACGCTCCTGGATCGCATCAGGGCCCTGCGGAAGAAGTTCGCCAGGGATCTCGGCGTCATCGTGCCGAAGATGCGCATCCTGGACAACGTGGAGCTTCCACCCAACAACTACGTCATCAATCTCTCGGGCCACAAGGTGGCCGAGGGCGAACTCCATCCCGGCTGGCTGATGGCCATGAAGCCCGACGCCGAGCCGACGGGCCTGGGCGGCATACGCACGACCGATCCCTCCTTCGGGCTGCCCGTCGTCTGGATCTCCCGCAGCGAAAGGGACGACGCCCTGTCCAAGGGCTTCACCGTCGTGGACGCGGACTCGGTCTTCATCACGCACCTGTCGGAGGTGCTCCGGAGGCACGCGCGCGAGATCCTTAACCGCCAGGACGTGCAGCACATGGTGGACGGGATCAAGGAAGAGAACCCCGCCATAGTGGAGGAGCTGGTGCCGAGCGTCCTCTCGCTGGCACAGGTTCAGCAGGTGCTGCAGCATCTGCTGGCCGAGGGCGTGCCGATCAACAACCTTTCCTACATCCTCGAGAAGCTGGGCAACTACGCCGGCCAGGTCAAGGATCCCATCCTCCTGAACGAGCTGGTCAGGAAGTGGCTCGCCCGGGCCATCTGCGCCAAGTTCTCTGACGACGAGGGGTGTCTGAACGCGTTGAGCCTGGACCCCCACCTGGAAGAAGAGATTCGCGACTCGCTGGAGAAGACCGACTCCGAGGTGCGCATCAACATCCCGCCGGGCCGCCTCCGCCAGATCATCGCCGGCATCTCGGAGCAGGCTCAGGCGGCCTTCCGCGTCGGCTCGGAAAACGTCATCCTGACCGACTCTGAGATCCGACCCTACGTGCGCGGCATCGTCAGTCGAGTCTTCCCCGACGTGCCCGTCATGTCCTATGACGAGATAGCGGAGGGCGTGCAGGTCAGGAACGTGGGCGTCATCGCGCCCGTGGAGGACGACCTTGTGGGCGCCGGGAGGCGCGCGGCGGCAGGCGCAGGACAAACGCAGGGCCGAGAGGAACAAGCGTGATCGCATCCGGCAAGGGACCCAGGGTCATGGCTGTAACCAGCGGCAAAGGCGGCGTGGGCAAGACCAGCATGGCCGTCAACCTGGCCGGCTCCCTGCGCATGTTCGGGGCAAAGGTCCTGCTGCTCGACGCCGACATGGGACTGGGCAACGTGGACGTACTTCTGGGGCTCGAAGTGCAGCTCAACCTGAAGGACGTGCTCCTGCACGGCCGGCCGATCGAGCACGTCGTGCTGGACGGCCCGCTGGGGCTGAAGATCCTGCCCGGCGCCTCCGGCGTCGAGCGGCTCGCCCGGCTGCCCGAGCACAAGATCCAGACCTTCCTGTGCCAGGTCGAGAGTTATTGCGAGGACATGGACTTCGTCATCGTGGACACCTCGCCCGGCGTCTCCCCCTCCGTCATCAATTGCCTGATGGCGGCGGACGAAGTCCTGTTGGTCACCACTCCGGAGCCGGCGGCCCTGACCGACGCCTACGGCCTGCTCAAGATCACCAGCCGCCGGCCGGAAGTGGCCGATAAGCCGATCCTCCTGATCATGAACCAGATCGACAGCAAGGAGGAAGCGCTGCGAGCCTTCGACCGCCTGCGCCTGGCAGCCGAGCGCTTCCTGGACCTTCGGGTGGAGTACCTGGGCTCCGTAGTCCGGGACGATACCGTCACGGAGGCGAGCAAGCGCCAGGTGGACTTCCTGACCCATTACGCGGGCGCGCCCTGCACCCGAGACGTGCGGAAGATCGCGGCGCGCCTGGTCAGCTCAGGCCCGGATGGCGGTTCCGGGCGGGGCAGATTCTTTCGAAGGATGATGCAGATCGACGATGAGTAACCTGGCAAAGAACGTGGGTTTGCTGAGCGGGATAACGGCCTTCAACGCGGGTCTGTTGGCTGCGCTCTTGCGCGACTGCCCGCCCCTGATCGCCCTGAAGAGGGGAGCGCTCGGGGGGCTGGCCGTGCTGCTCGTGGCGTGGTTCTGCACCCACATTGCAATCGGGGTCGTCTGGGACGGGCTCCGCAAGGGAGTCGACCGGGACGAGACCAGTTAGCAGGCGGTTCCTGGGCGATGGCAACGCCAGCGGAAACAGCTTACGAAGACGCAGCCGGCTGCAAGGGGCATCTCCAGCAATTGGTGATGGAGCACCTGCCCCTCGTGAAACGCATCGTTAACCGGCTGGCCGTCACCGTGGGGGGCGCCATCTCCCAAGACGACCTGATCAGCGCGGGTACGGTCGGCCTTGTCGAGGCCGCCCATCGTTTCGACCCCTCCCGCGGCGCTGCGTTCGTTGCGTTTGCAGCGCCCAGGGTCAAAGGCGCCGTCGTCGACTGCTTGCGCCAGAACGACTGGCTCGGCAAGTCGGCGCGCAACCAGCTCACGGCCCTGCGGAAGATCGTGCGGGACTTCCGCGGCCGCATGGCCCGGCGGCCCACGATCCCGGAGCTCGCCGCCGAGGCGGGTATGCCCGAGTCGGAGGTCTTGCGTTACCTGTCCTACGAGAAGTGCGATTACGTGAGCTCCCTGAACGATTCCATCAACAACCGCGGCGACGAGGGAACTGTGCTGGGGTCCCTGATAGCGGCCGATTGCGAGACGCCGCTGGAAGCCGCAGAGCGCAGGGAACAGGTGGAACTCCTGGTCAGGGCCATCGAGCGGCTCGAGGAGAGGGAGCAGCAGATCATAGTGATGTACTACTACGAGGATCTCTACATGGCTGAGATGGCGGCGATCCTCAACGTCAGTGAATCTCGTGTCTCGCAGTTGCACACGCGCGCCATCTACAACCTGACGCGCAAGCTGGAGGAAGGATGATGGCAGAAGAGATAAAGCCAGCGAGCATCTACAGGCCGCACCGCGTCAGGCGGCTTTCCAGGGAAGATAACGACGAGGACCAGGAGCGCTTCCACAAGAAGCTGGCCGAACTGGTCGGGGAGCGCGAGTCGGAAGAGGAACGTGCGGACTCCAGCCCACGTCGGCAAACCGGTTCCGACCAGGCCGCCGCGGGCGACTCTCCCGACCCCGAGCCGGAACGCGGCCGCAACCTTGACGTGAGAACCTGAACATGCCAAGCCCCCGCACCAACGGTAAGGACGCCCTGATAGGGCGGGACGGCGTAGCCATGGGGGAGGGGGCGGCAGTTGTCCCTGCCGGCTCTCTGCCACACCCTGCCGCTGCGCCGCCAGCCGCCCAGGAACCCGAGGTGGAAGTGGTCCGGGCGGACGACGGGACCATACGCGCGATAACTGTCCGCTGCACCTGCGGCAGGCAGATAACTTTGCAGTGCGATTACATCGAAGAAGAGGGCCATCAAGATGGACAGGACTCTTAGGCTGGGAATCAGTGTGCTGGTGCTTCTGGCCTCAACGTCGTGTGCGGCTCCTGCCGCGCGCGTCCGCGCGGCGGACGTCCCGGTTCGGCAGGAAACCGCCGCCGAACCAGCCGGCGCCGAAGTCACTCCCACCGAGCCACAAGTTCAAACGCAACCCGTGGCCGCTCCCTCGTCTGCGGACACTCTGGGGGCCGCAGCCGTCGAGGGAGACGGAACGCCTGAGGCGCCGGAACAGCCCCTGGCTGCGCCGCCCGAAGTGCCGGGCCGCCAGATCAAACTGGCCCAACAGTCCCCCGCCCTCACGGAAACCCTGAGCCAGGTTCTGGGCATGCTGGAGAAGGAGAAGGCCGAGAACGAGCGGCTCAGGCGGGAGGTGGCGGCCCTGGGGCAGCAGTTGGCCGAGAAGGACAGGACGATCGCCCAACTCACCCTCGAACGTGATGCATTCACGGAGCAGCTCCAGACCCTGGAGGGCTCGCTCGGAAAGTGGAAGCAGGACGTGCTGGGGTTTCGGGACGAAATGAGGCAGGCCGAAGAGGCCGAGATCGAGGTGCTTCAGCAGATACTGCTGATCCTCAAGAGCTTTCAGAAGGAAGGGGTGCCGCAATGAGACCCCGCGCAATGGTTGCAGTGACGGCGGCGCTCGGTGCGCTGGCCTGTGTGCTGGTCGGGTGCGCTACCGCGGAGGAGCGCTCACCGACGCGGGTCGCCCCGAAGGCCATCGGACGGCGCCGGGTGGCGGTGGTGGAATTCGTGGACAGGACCGCCCATAGCGGCACGGCCGAAGGGTTCACCCGAACGTTGCGGGATAAACTGGCGGAGCGTGTCGCGGGGACCGACGTGGTCGTCGTGCCCTCCGACGTCATGGGGCCCGGCCTCGACCCGTTCGAAGCCGGCGCCATATCCATCGACGCTCTGGTCAGGGCACGGACCACGTACATGGCGGATGCCCTGGTGATAGGGGCCGTCTATGCCCACGATCCCTATTACCCACCGTCCGTGCACGTTAGCGTGAAGGTTCTGGACACGGCGTCCGCTGCCGTGCTCTTCGAGCATACGCAGGAGTGGGACAGCGGCCGAGAGGACGTGCGCGAAGAGATCGACGCTTACTACCGGCAGAACATCGGTAGCGACGACTGCCGATTCGGGCCCGACCTCTTTCTTATCTCGCCGCGCTACTTCCTCGGGTTCGTCGCCGGCACCGTGGCCGACAGGATCGTTGCCGCCCTTTGAGCGGCGCTTTGGGTTGCCGCCGACGGCCGAGGGATGTTCCTCGGCCCGGCCCCCTGCTCCCCCCGGCAGGGCGGAAAGTTCTTCGCATCCCTCGGAAAAACTCACCTGCTCTCCCCCTCCGCACGTGCCTGCGGGCCGGAGGGTGATCGAAAGCAGCGAAGGCCCCCCTGGGCGGCCTTCCCGCCGCTGAGGAACACTTGCCGGCCTTGCGAGGCCCGCCGCGGCACACCGATTGCAACCGGCCCTGCCCTGAATAGCACCTCGTTTGTCTACTGCGTGTGAGGGATAGGGTGACCGCGGCATCAGTCCATGTGGCGAATTTGCCATCGGCAGGTCGGCCCACTTCGGCCTCTCCGCCTGCGGCCCCGACGGGGGGCGAAGCCGCTGCCTCGTTCGAGTTCGCCCTCAGCGACGCGCTCGGCGACGGATCGGCCGGGCGTGCGCAAGGCGGGGCCCAGGGCGTCCCCGCGGGGCCGGATCAGGTGCAAGGCCGGTCGCGCGCCGGGAAGCTGCGAGTCCGCCTCACAGAGGACGCGATGCCGAGTGCGAAAGCCGTTGCGGCCGACGCACCCACACGCGCAGAGCCAGAGCATTCTCCGGCGTCTCCCCGGATGCCGTCTGCAGGGGACAGCGACGACGCAGAGGCGCCCGAGCAAGGGGTGTCGGCGCAGGGCCAGCCCGCCGGGCGGAAAGCCGGGTCCGCCGCGCCCCCTGCGTCGGGTCGTTTCGTCCCGCGCCAGGCCTCGAGCGCTGAGCTCGTACGGCCTGCCCCCCGCAGCGCTCCTGCGGCCACCCCCGCCGCGGACGGAGCAGACACTGCCTCCATCCGGAGCAAGGGCCTCGTCGAGACCGGGCGCGAGGGGGTCGACCCCGGCAGCCGACCGACCGCTGGACCGGCGCGGCCGGCAGCGGTCCGTGATGGCCGCGCCGTTGCCACAGGTGAGCGGACCAGCGTCGCGGGCGGCGAAGGCGCGGGCGACGCCGTCGGCGGCAGCACACGGGGAGGCAGCTCAACCGGGCGCGTCGTCACCACGCCCGCTCCGGCTCCGCGTGGGACAGCCGTGGAGGTCTCGGTCGCGACCTCTTCCGGCGTCGCACGCGATGCGACTGGGGCGGCGAGTACACGGTCCTCCGCGCCCTCGACTGGCAACGTACTGGCCCAGCCTGCTCGCGCGGACTCCGTTCCGTCTGATCCGCCGCAGCTCCAGGTGCAGTCGCCACGGACCGGGATGTCGATCGTGCTCGGCAACGGAGCCAAGTCAACGGCTGGGAACGGGCAACCGGCTCTGCTCGGCGGCGGGACCCAGGCAGCGTCGGTGCAGGAGAGCGTCAGAGGCATCGTCTTGCCGGGCCGCGCCAGCTTCGTGCAACGGGAGCCCGGCGCGGAGATGGCTGAACGTCCCAGTTCTCCCGCTCCCGCTGTGGCCACGAGCGCCGGTGACACTGCGGGCGCGGCGTCGCCGGCGCGAGTGGCTGTGGCGCGAACCGCCCCGCCGGCAGCTCAGCGCATTGTGGACCAGGTCCCCCTGCCAGCGCCCCGGGCTGCTGAGACGTCGGCTGCGGAGGCGCGCGTCGTGGAGGCCGTGCCCCAATCAGGGCGCGGGGCAGGAGAGGCCAGCAGTCAGGTCCGGCAGAACCCCGGCGAAGGCGCCGGGCGGG
>CAYUDW010000001.1:0-16348 GCA_964442595.1 uncultured candidatus Brocadiaceae bacterium | reverse complement strand
GCAGGAGAGGCCAGCAGTCAGGTCCGGCAGAACCCCGGCGAAGGCGCCGGGCGGGGCACGCAGCAAGGGCGGACGGAGGCCGACGTCCGTTCAGGCGGCGATTCGGCCCCCGGACGGTCGGAGGGCGCGGATGCGTCCGAGCCGGCGGCTCATTCGTCCCGGACCGGCTCGCAGGCGACGGCTACCCCTCGGATGGAAGCGCCGGTTGTGTCGGCGGGCCAGGCGCGTCGCGTGAGCGCTCAGGCGGCCGGGAAAACGTCCTCGACGGCCGGCCTGCAGAATGCGCAGTGGGCGCCCGGTCTGAGCGGGTCCTATGCGGGAGAAACCGCTGCCAACTCGCCGCTGGTCCGGCAAGCCGCGCCCGCACTGACCCAAAGGGTGCGGGCCGCCGTGATCCGCGGCTCGCAACTTGCGCGCCGGGATGGCAGATCGGAGCTCACGCTAAGGCTTCACCCCCCCGGGCTGGGCCGCCTGAAAGTGCAGGTCGAGATGCGGGACGGGGAGCTGACCGTTCGCATAAAGGCGGAGAACCCCGACGTACGGGAGGCCCTGCAAAGCCAGCTCTCCAGCCTGAACAGGGCATTCAGGGCGGCCGAGGTGGACGTCGCGCGGGTGGAGGTGGGCACCTACGACCCAGGCACCTCGGGCGACTGGCAGGGAGGACCGGCGGCCCATCAGAGGGCACCCCAGGGCAGCCGGATCTACGAGCAATTCATGCAATCCGAAACTGAACCCCCGGACGGGTGGGCGCACTTCACCGAATCCGGGGGCGTTGACTGCTTGATCTAGAAGGAGGCACACCGCAATGGCCTCGGCAATCGGCGGACTGAGCGCGGCGATCGACACCGACTTCTACATGAAACTGCTGCTGGCGGAGTTGAAGAACCAGGACCCCACGGAGCCGATGAGCAACACCGACATGATCACCCAGATGGCCCAACTGACCACCGTTGAGGCGATGAACAACCTCAGGATGACCTTCAGCGAAATGCTCAAGCTCCAGCAGCTTCTGAACGGAACGGTGTTGATGGGCCTGCAGGCCGAGTACCTGGATGGCGATTCTTTGACCCAGGGAACTGTCACGGGCGTGTCGACCGCCGGTGACACCGTGAAACTGGTGGTCGACGGCACGGAAGTCGCTCTTGACGACATTTGCAGGATCTTCTGACAGGAAGGAGGCCACAGATGGCCAGTTCATTGCAGACGGCAGTCCTGGGCATGCAAGCCTACCAGGAGCTGCTGAATGTGACGGGCAATAACATCGCGAACGCGGACACGCGGGCGTTCAAGGAAGACCGCGTCAGCTTCGCGGACGTCTTCTCCCGCACCCTGAGTCGAGGCATGAGGGCCAGCGACGACGTCGGAGGCACCAACCCCATCCAGGTCGGCCTCGGAGTCCGGATCGCGTCGGTGGACAAGAACATGTCGCAGGGCAGCTTCACGGCCACCGACAAGGACTTCGACATGGCCATCGAAGGGGAAGGCTTCTTCGTTGTCAACGATGGCGTGGCCAGCGTGTTCACGCGGGACGGCACGTTCGCCGTCGACTCGGGCGGCTACCTCGTCGATCCCGCCACTGGGTACCGCGTCCAGAGGCTGGGGACGACCGGCGAGGAAGAAGGCTTCCAGGTGTCCGGGGACACCGGCATCCAGATCCCCTACAAGACCGAGCTGCCCGGACAGCGAACCGGAACCGTGGGCTTCAAGGGCAACCTGAGCGCCGACGATTACGAGCCCACCACCACCAAACTGCAGGCCTCAGGACTGGATTACACGTTGATCGGCGGGGGGCTGGCGGACGCCACCAGCGACTTCGCCGACATAGTGGAGCTCCAGTCCTTCGTCAATGGCGACACCATTGACATAACGGGCAGGACCACCGATGGGACCGCCGTCAGTGCAACCTTCACCTTCGGGGTGGACGGCACCACTGTGCAGGATCTCCTCGACGTCATTACGGCGGGCTTCGGCGGGTCGACGGAGTGCACCGCTGCCATAGAGGATGGCAAGATCACCCTTGAGGAGGCAGACTCCGGCTACAGCCTGCTGGACATCCACCTGACGTCGAGCTCTCACGCGGACGCTGTTGCGGCGGACTTCGACTACCTGGAGGTGGGCGGCGCCGCAGCCCAGATGACCAACATCAGCATCTACGACAGCCAGGCCCGCAGCCACTCCCTGACGATCACGTTCGTGCGGCACGCCACGGACGAGAACGTGTGGGACCTGGTGATCAACACCTGTAGCGACACGGTCGAGATCCCCGACCGGCGCATATCGGGCGTCATGTTCGACGAGAACGGGATCTACCAGGGCATCACGGGGATCGACTACTTCGGCAACAGCTCGTCCGATCCCGGTTTTGAGGAGCTGGACGGCAACATCAGCCTGCGGTTCCCGTCCATCACTACGCTCCAGGATGTCGTGCCCGATTTCGGTCGCATCGGCTTCTACGACGGCCTGATGCAGATGGGCGGCGCGTCTTCCGCCGGGGCGATTTTCCAGGACGGCTACGGGACCGGCTCCCTGCAGAGCGTCAGCGTAAGCGCGGACGGAGTGATCAGCGGCACGTTCAGCAACGGCGAGACGCTGGAGGTAGCCGCGCTCAGGATGGCCGTTTTCGACAACGCGCAGGGACTCGAGCGTGCCGGCGGGAACTATTACCGCTACACGCCCGCCGCCGGGTCGACCGTTTACTCGCTTGGAACGCAGGGCCGGGCGGGCCAAGTCCGCCAGGGCATGCTGGAGGACTCCAACGTGGACATCGTGCGGGAGTTCACCCAACTGATCACGGCCCAGCGCGGCTTCCAGGTGAACTCGCGGACCGTGCGCACCGCCACCAACATGCTGCAGCAACTGGCTAACATCATTACTTGATGGCAGGCGGGCCTTGCGGCGGGGGCGGGCGCGCTGCCGCCCTCAGCCGCTTGGCATGGGGCGCCCCTCAGGCTATGATGCATGGCTCGCGGGCGCACCGGTCGGGCTCTGCGACTTTCTCTGCATCCTTGCTGCCACGAGAGGGCCCATATGGGACCGGAAGCCATCAATGCAATCAGGCATGGGCTGGAAGGGACCAATGAGCCCCAGTGGATGTGGCTCGTGGTTGGCCTGGCCAGTGCCCTCATCTGCGTGCTGCTCGTCCACGTCCTGGTTGTGCAGCTCAGGCGCAACCGTCGGCTCGTTCGGCAATGGCAGGGCTTCGCAAACTCCGTGTCCGACCTCGGCCTGACCGATGCGGAGATGGCCCTGCTGAAGGATCTCGCCAGGAAGGAAGCCCCCTACACGCCCACGGACATCGTGCGTAGGATTGAGGCTTTCGAACGCGCCGTGGACAACTATCTGAAGCCGCTTTGTTCCGCGCGCGGCGCTCGGAAGGGCGCCCGATCAGTCGCCGAGCGGATCCAGGCCGTCCGCCGGAAGCTCGGGTTCCAGGGAGGCCCCGGGGTCATCTACTACAGCACGCGAGAGCTTCGGCCGGGCCAGGAGGTCCGGTTGACCTTCCCGGAGGATGCGCAGCGGCCCGGCGTCCAGGGCAGAGTGTCGCAGGTGCGGGAGGACTTCCTCACGCTGTCCGAGCTGAACCCCGCGGACGACGCGCCGCGCGGCAGCAACGTCCAGGTGCTCTTCTTCAGTCATGGCCGGGCCTACGGCTTCGCCTCGGTCGTGGTGGAGCTGGACGTTGCGGGGCGCAGTTGTCTGCTGCTGCACAGCGCCGACGTCAGCCGCGCAGGCGTGCGCGAATCCCACCGGGTCAGCGTGAACCAGCCCATCGTCTTCAGGTCCGAGGAGGAGGAGCCCGACGTTCAGCGGGAGGGCATCCTGTGCGATCTGAGCGCGGGGGGCCTGGCGTTTGAGGGCGCGCCGTACTACCACGCCGGCCACATCCTCGTCCTGCGGATCAGCCCCTCCCGGTGGCTCGGAGGGCGGGCCGGTGCGGCGGGCGAACTGCAGGACTGCGAGCTTCGCGGCATGGTCCTGTCCGCGCGCCAGGTGGAGGAAGGCACCTGCCTCTACCACGTCGAGTTCCGGGCCCTGAACGATGACGATGCCAGTTACCTGTTCCGGTTGGTGAACATGCTGGAGTTCCAGGCGCGCCGCGCGGGGTCGACGGAATAGGTTTCCCCGCACTGGAAAGAACTTCCGCAGCGCGCCGTGCCTCGCCGGGGCGGCCCGTGTGACCTGCCGGCCGAGCGGCGGCCTGGTCCCCTCCCGTGCGCCCCTCAGGCGGCGCCCTCCCATGCCCCGCCTGCCGGCCTCGTCGGCATGGCGTTTGCTCCCTAGCCCGATCCGGCAGCTAACCTTGCCGAGGGGAAGGCGCATGGACAGCGTGGCATACCTCATGGGCGGTCGCATGAGCGAACTGACCGCCAACCTCGACGTGGTCGCGGCGAATCTGGCCAACGCGGACACGCCCGGATTCAAGCGCGCCACCTGCTGCTTCTCCGAAGCTCTCCGGCCTCTGCTGAGTGCGGCGGATGCGAGCGCTTCCGCCAGCGCATTCGCGCCGGACTGGTGCCAGCTCCGGACGGGATCGACGGACTTCTCCCAGGGCTCGGTTCGCATGACGGGGCGTCCCCTGGACCTGGCCATCCGCGGGCCGGGCTTCCTCGTTGTGGACACTCCCGCCGGCCAGCGTTACACCCGCAAGGGCAGGATCTGCCTGAATGCGGAAGGCGAGTTGACCGACGGGAACGGGAACCGCTTCGTGGCCGATAGCGGCGCGCTGCGAATCCCCGAGGATGCGGAGGACATCTCCGTATCAAGAAGCGGAGAGGTAATGGCCGACGAGGAAGTGCTCGGCCGGCTCCTCGTGGTGGATATACGTCAGCCCGAGCGCCTCGTCGCAGAGGGGTCGAGTCTCTACCGCAATGATGGCCCGCGAGCTGCGCCCGCCGTCGGGGCCGAGGTCGTCCAGGGCGCCATTGAGCAGAGCAACGTCAACGTCGTCAATGAAGCGATCTCGCTCGTCCAGATCATGCGGGCCTACGAGACCGCTTCGCGGATCCTGAAGCGAATGGACGCCCTGAACGGGCAGCTCGTCCGGTCCGCAGCATAAGGGAGACACCGGCATGAAGGCGATGTACACGGCAGCCACGGGGATGGACGCCCAGACCATCCGCATTGACACCATCGCGAACAACCTGGCGAACGCCAACACCACGGGCTTCAAGAAGTCCCAGGTTGATTTCGCGGACCTGATCTACGTCATGATGCGGCGGCCGGGCGTGGGCCAGACCGAGCAGACTCAGGCCCCGACGGGACTCGAGATCGGCAGCGGCGTCTTCCCCGTCTCGACCCTGAAGATATTCACCGAGGGCATCGTCACCAACACCGCGGGCGAGCTGGACCTGGCCATTACGGGGGACGGCTTCTTCCAGGTCGAGACGCCGAGCGGCGAGACCAAGTACACCCGCGACGGCAACTTCCGCGTCGGCTCCGACGGGGCGATAGTCAACTCGCAGGGCTTCCCCCTGTACCCGGCCGTCTCCGTTCCGAGTAACGCCTCCGCCATCTCCGTCGGCAGCGACGGGACGGTAACGGTCCTGACCGCCGACGGGGACACCAGCACCGTCGGGAACATCCAGTTGGTCAAGTTCACGAACCCGGGAGGGCTGTCCAGCGAAGGCGGCAACATGTTCGCTGAGACCGTGGCCTCCGGCACGCCCACCACCGGCACCCCGGGGCTCGACGGGCTCGGCGAAATCAAGCAGGGCTACCTGGAGATGTCCAACGTCGAGGTCGTAACGGAGCTGGTCGATCTGATCGTCGCTCAGCGCACCTACGAACTCAACTCCAAGGTCGTCAAGGCGGGCGACAGAATCCTACAGGCCACGAACTACATTGCGGGCTGAGATGAAAGCTAGATGCATTCCCATGATCGTGCTGGCCGCGGCCCTTGCGGCGGCGGCCTGTCCTGCGGCACGGGCGGAGGAGGGACCCGCGCGGATCAGCCTGAAGGACAAAGCCATCCTCACGCGCGACGTGATCCGGCTGGCGGACGTGGCGGAACTCGGCGAGGGCGTGCCGGCAGGGGCCGCCGGCCTGTCGTTGGGCAATGCGCCATGGCCCGGCAACTGCCGCGAGGTGAGCCGGGCCCTGATCAAGGTCCGGCTGGTCTCGGCCGGATTCGATCTGAGCCGCTTCTCCTTCTGCGGCAGCGACATCTGTGTGGCTGAGCTCGACACCGTGCGCGTCGAGCCGGACGCCATCGTTGCGGCCGCCCGCGAGTGTCTCGAGTCCTTCTTTCCCGAGGGCGGCCCGGACGTGCACATCGAGCTGCTGCGGGAGGTGCAGCCGGTGGAACTGCCGGCCGCCGGCGGTCCCCCTGAGCTGCGGGCGGCCGTTTCGGGCAGCGGCGTTCCACTCGGGTCCAGCCGCGTGGACGTCAGCGTCATCAGGGACGGCGCGCGGCTCAAGAGGGTGCCCGTGGGATTCTCGGTCAGGCTGTCCAGGCGCGTCGCGGTGGCTGCAGACAGGATAGCGTCCGGGCAAAGGCTGGGACCGGCGGACTTCACGTTCGCCACGCGCGACGTGACTTCCCTGGGGGACGGGAGCTTTTCGTGCCCTGAGGAACTGGCCGGCAAGGTGGCCTCCAGAACCATCCAGCCCGGCGAAGTCATTACGCGCCGAATGGTGGATGACCCGCAATCGCCGCTCGTCATCAAAGCCAACCAGCGCGTGTTCCTCCTGGTGCAGACGGAGACGCTGCGCGTGGTCACGCTGGGCCGCGCCGTGGCCCCTGCCCGCAAGGGGGAGATGGCGCGCGCGAAGAACCTGACCACCGGGCGCGACGTCGTGGGAATCGCCGTAGATGATAAGACCATCCAGGTTCCCCTGGGAGGTGCTCCCCATGCGAATTGACCGACAACTTGCGCACGGACCGGCCAGGGGTCGAGCAGGCACCCTATGCGCCGTGATCGTCGTGATCCTGGTGGCTGCGCCGTTTGCTCGCGCGGACTCCATCTGGGACCGAAGGACACGGTCCGCCGCCTTTCTTTACATGGACAACGCCGCCTCGGAGGTCGGGGACTCCCTGACCGTGCTCATCGCCGACCAGAGCTCCTTCTCCATCGAGGCCGAGCGCGGGGCGGAGAAGACGACCGAGCACAGCGCCGAGATAGCCGTCGAGACCGCTCTGGTCGACATGACCTGGCCGGCGGAGAACGCCAAGCAGAATTCTTCCCGCAAGTTCAAGGGGTCGAGCGACTATACGGCGACCCGCAGGCTGCTCGACAGCATCACGGTGACCGTTGTGGACAAGCTGCCCAACGGCAATCTGGTGGTCGCCGGGCGAAGCTGGCGCGCCGTCTCGGGCGAGGAGGTCGAGACCGTGCTGACCGGCGTCGTAAAGGCCGAGGACATCTCCGGCGAGAACACTGTTTCGTCCCAGCGCGTCGCGCATCTGAAGATCCACTACGAAACGAGCGGGAACTCCGAGAGCTACCTGAAGGAAGGCATCCTGAACGCCGTCCTGAACCTGCTGTGGCCCTTCTAATAATCTGACAGACCCCGGGAGGCAGACAGGCATGGAGCGGAAGTCGCTGAAGGGCATCGGGCCGATTGCCGTCCTGGCGATGGCCTGCATGTTGACCTTGAACCCGGCGGCACGGGCCGCCCGGATCAAGGACATCACGGACATCGAAGGCATCCGATCCAACCAGCTCTACGGCTTCGGCCTGGTGGTCGGCCTGGCGGGGACGGGGGGCGGCGGCGACTTCACCAGCGATCTGGCCAGCAACATGCTCGCGAAGATGCGCGTGGGACGCGGCCTCTCGGAGCTGGACGCCAGTAACATCGCCGCCGTCATCGTCATGGCCGAGCTGCCGCCCTTCGCGGCGAAGGGGACTACGATCGACGTGATCGTCAACTCGTTCGACGAGAGCCAGAGCCTGCGCGGAGGCGTCCTGCTGCTGACGCCCCTGGTCGGCGCCGACGGCGAGGTCTACGGCGTGGCGCAGGGACCCGTTACGGTCGGAGGCTTCGCGTTCGGCGGCGAAGCCGCCGCCGCCCAGCAGGGACACCCGACCGTGGGCCGCATACCGAACGGCGCCATCGTGGAGAAGGAAGTCGGCACCACCTTCCTGGATGGTCGTGCCATCGCGCTGTGCCTCCATCAGCCGGATTTCGTGACGGCCCGGCGCATCGCGTCCGCCGTCGAGTCCAACACGGACGCGACGACGGAGATCGTCAGCGCGGGCAAGATCAAGGTCGTGCTCGACCACCCCCTGGCGCCGAACGAGCTGATGCGGCAGATCAGCGAGATCCAGTCGCTCGAAGTGGACCCTGACTCCCGCGCCGTCGTGGTCATCAACGAGCGCACGGGCACCGTCGTGGCCGGCCAGAACGTGACCATCAGCACCGTGGCTGTTTCGCACGGCAACCTGACCGTCATCACCGAGGAAGTCGCGCAGGTCGTCCAGCCCCCGCCCCTCTCCGAAGGCACCACCGTGGTCGTTCCGCGGACGGGCATGCGCATAATCGAGAGCCCCCTCAAAGAGGGCGGCCTGACGGTGCTGAACAAGGGCACCACGGTGAGCGAGGTGGCCGGCGCTCTGAACATGCTGGGCGCCAGCCCCAGGGACATCATCTCCATCTTTATGGCCATGAAAGAGGCCGGAGCGCTCCATGCTGAGCTCAAGGTTATGTAACCCGGCGCCATGGGCGCTGGATAGCTGCCTTGCGAATCGGGCGGACGCCTTGCTCGGACGCCTGCCGTCGGCGGACGCAGAGGCGCCGGAAGGACAGCCGCTCAAAGAAGTGGCCCGGGACTTCGCCTCGCTGTTCTACTCCGTGCTGGTCCAGCAGATGCGCAAGAGCGTCGGTTCGGATGAAGAAGCCGGGCCGGTCAGTGAAGGCGCGTGGGGCTTCTTCACCATGTTCCTGCCGCGGGCCATCACCGGCCAGCCGGGAGATGCCCTGACCCGATACGTGCATGACCAGCTCAGCGCGCGCTGCGGAGGCATTGTCGATGAAGGTGTTTGAGGAGCTCCTGCCGCTATTGGACGGCCTGCTGGACGCGCTCCAGCGGAAGCTGGACGCGATGAGAAGGATGCGGCAGTGCGTGGTGGCCGGAGACCTGGGGGGGCTGGAAGGACTCATGCGGGACCAGAGCGACCTGGAGTCGGCCATCACTGGTCTGGCCGCCCGCATGGAGGAGGCCCGCTCGCAGATCGCATCGTTTACGGGCATGGCCCCGGGGGACTTCAAGCTGAGTTGTCTGGTCCAGGAAGCGGACGGCCCGCTCGCCATTGCGCTGAGCGACCGGCGCGAGCGGCTTCTGACGGTCGTGCAGGCCCTCCGCAGGGAATCGGCCGTTCTGACCCGGCTGGTCCGGCACACGATGGACCTGAACACCTACTTGCTGGCGGCATTGGCCGGGGTGCCGCTTGAAGGGGAGACGTATTCGCGCGACGGCTCGGTCGAGCGCAACGGCGAGGTGGCCATCTTCCCCAGGAGCGTTTAGGAGCGGGGCATGGCGGGCTTCAACATCGGCGTGAACGCGTTGCGGGCGGCGGCTCAGCAGATGCAGGTCGCCGGCGATAATGTGGCGAACGCCAACACGGAGGGATACCACGTCAAGCGCGCCACAGTGACGCCGATCTCAGGCCCCTCCATTGGCGGCGTGCGCATCGGCCTGGGGTGCACGGTGCAGGACGTATCCCGCGTGCGTGACGAACTGATCGAGTACGCCTTGCTGATGCACTCCCAGTTCCGTGCGAGGTTTGGTGCCGAGGCCGGCGCGCTCGCGAACCTGGAGACCTTCCTCAACGAGCCCACCGACGCCGGGCTTGACGCGCAGTTGGGCAAGTTCTTCGAGAGCCTGGCCGAACTGGCCGGCACGCCCGACGACATGATCGTGCGGGAGAAAGTGGTCTGGAGCGCCCAGGCCGTCTGCGACGTGTTCAACCACCTCGACGCCGAGTTCAGAAACATCGCCGACAGCCTCCTCAACGTTGCGGGACTGGCGGTCGAAAACATCAACGCCCTTACCGAGCGGATTGCAGAGCTGAACCTTCAGATAAAGCTCAGCGAGACCGGCGGCACCTCAGCGCCCACCCTCAAGGACGTGCGGGACCAGCTCATCACCGAATTGTCCGAACTCGTCAACGTTACCGTGTACGAGGAGGCCTACGGCGTAGTCAACGTGAGCTGCGCGGGCACGCTGCTGGTCAGCGGCGCCCAGAATTCGGAGCTGGAGCTGGTCACAAGCGATGAAGGCATGTTGATCAGGCGCTCGGGTGCAGTGGGTCATCAGGTGGACGTGTGCGAAGGCAGCCTCGCCGGCACCTTGCAGGTGGCCAACAACCTGCTGCCCCGCTACCAGTCCATCCTGGCCGACCTGGCCGACTCGTTCCGTCGTGCCATCAACCTCGTACACTCGACGGGCCTGGGCAGCAACGGCCGGTTCGACCGCCTGGAGGGTCTGAACCTGCTGACGAGCGACACCCCGCTATGCGACCTCGGCTACGGCGTTCCCTCGGGCACGAGTGAGACGCTCGTCATTAACGTAGAGGACGAGGCGACCGGCGACGTGACCCAGTACGAACTGACGCTCGACACCACGCAGGCGGCCAATGTGTTCATTACGTCCCTGCGCGACGACATAAACGCCAGCGTCCCCCACGTCGCCGCCAGCGTGGACAATGGCCGGCTGGTCTTGCAGGCCGACGACGGGTATGCGTTCGGCTTTGCCACGCCCTACGATCCGAATCCCGCGCAGCCGGGCGACATCACTGCGGCCAGTCCCACCTCGCCTACGATCATGGACGCCTATGCGGGGGACAGGGATCTGGTCTACGAGTTCAGCTTCCTGAACGGCGGCGAGATCGGCGTGGACACGATGACGGTGCAGATCGACGTGCGCGAGCCCAGTGGACCCTTGCTGCGCACGCTCACGCACACGATAGACGAAACCTACGATCCCGGCGCGGCTCTGGAACTGGAGAACGGCCTGAAGTACTCGCTCGGCGCGGGCAACGTTGCGGCCGCCGACGGGTTCTCGTTCACGGCGCGCGCCAGCATGGATACCGCAGGCGTCCTGGACGCTCTGGGCCTGAACGTGCTGTTCACGGGCCTGAGCGCGGCGTCCATCCGCGTGGCCGATCCCGTCCGCCAGGACCCCGCGAACCTGGCTATCGGCATCAGCGAGGCGCCCGGAGACAACCACCGCCTGCTCGAAATGATCGAGCTGGAATCAGCCGAGATCGCGGCCTCCGGGTCGGCCACACTCCATGACCATTACCGCATCATGCTGGGCGAGATAGCCACCACCAGGAACACCAGGGATTTGCAGTACCAGACCGAGGATCAACTTGTCAACGATCTGAAGAACCAGCGCGACGCCGTCTCGGGCGTGAGCGTGGACGAGGAGATGATCAACCTGATGGCCGCCAGCACCATCTACCAGGGGGCGCTCAGGCTGATCAAGGCCATTGATGACTCGCTCGATGACCTGGCCACGCTGGTGTAGGGGTGAGCCATGAGAGTGACGCAGAGCATGCTCAACCGAAACGTGACCTACTGGATCAGCCGCAACCTGGAGGATCTGGCCACGGTGAACGAGCAGCTCAGCACGGGCCAGAAACTCAACACGATCTCGGATGACGTCCTTGCCAGCGGGCGCGTCCTGCGGCTGGAGCGCGAGAACGAGGCCATCCAATCATACGTGCGCAACCTGGGGCTGGCGGACACGATGCTTTCCTTCGCCACGACGTCGCTGGAGCAGGCCTCCGAGACGATCGCGCGTGTTAAGGAGCTGGCCATCCAGGCGGCCACGGAGACCTACAACGATTCGAACCTTCAGACCATCGCAGCCGGCGTGGATGCGTCGCTGGTTACGCTGGTTGCGCTCGGCAACATCGAGTATCAGGGAACCTACGCCTTCTCCGGAGAGGCGGTCCACACCGCTTCCTTCGCCACGACGAAGGACGCCGCGGGGGAGATCCAGTCGGTCGCCTACGAGGGGGCGATGGTTACGACACAGGTCAACGTAGGGCCGAGGGCAGTGACCGAGGTCAACCTTGTGGGCCAGGAGATATTCCGGGGGGACGGCGACCTGTTCCAGACCGTCATCGACTTGCGCGAGGCCATCCGGGTGGGCGACCAGGACGAGATCAACCGCCTGATCGGCGAACTGGACGTGAGCCACACGGACATCCGCCAGGCGCTGGGCACGCTGGGAGAACGGCAAGATCAGTTGCAGGTTCTGGCGAACGCTTCTGAGGCGTTCCTGCAGCGCAACGACGAGGTCATCGCGAACCTGAGGGACGCGGACGTTGCCGAACTCGCCGTCCAGTACAGCAGCCTGATGGCGAGCCTGAAAGTGGTCATGAAGGTGGCTGCCGAGACCGTCAAACCCTCCATCTTCGATTTTCTCTGAAGCCTGAACGTCGATCAATGAGGTGGCAATCATGCGAGTGTGCGTGAACGAACAGCCGGTGGACGCGTCCGAGCTTGACGGGCAGACGCTCGAGGACCTGCTGGACAGCCTGCGCCGCAGCGGCCGCGTGGCTGACGACGAGGTCGTCGTCCGCTTTGCGGTGGACAAGCAGCCCTGGCAGGCGGAAGACATGGACCGGCTGGCCGGCGTCGAATTGGACGACGTCGAGGAGATCGCCATCACAACCGCGGGCCTCCGGGGCTACGCGCGCCGCATCCTCGCCGACGCGTCCGGCATGCTGGCCGTTCTGAAGGACGCAACTCGCGGTGTCGCCGCCTGCTTGAGGGGCGGGGACATCAAGAAGGGCAACGCGGACCTGTTCAACCTGTTCGATGCTCTGCACAGGTTCCTCGCCTGCATCTACCACGTGCAGAACTCATGCGCCTTGAGTTGCGGACCGGTGGGGACATCGGATGAACTGCTCGCGGGGCTGAACGCCGCCCTCGAGGCCGTCCATGCCCCGCAGGAGCTCGGGCAGTGGGCGGAGGTGGCCCGGCAGCTCGAAGGGGAGTTCCTGCTCGCGCTGGATCGGCTCGGGATCATACTCGACGACATGAGGGACGAACTGAAGAATGCTGTCCCGTAGCGCGGAACACGCCACGACCGAACAACTAGCAGCATCGGCCGACGAACTGCGGCGCCTGTGCCGTGAGCTGGCCGAGTCATTGGCTGACCTGGACGTCCCGCCGTCCGCTCAGTTGGAGGGTCCGATCGGCCGCCATCTGGTGCAGGCTCGCGTGCTGCGCGGGGCGATCGGCGACAGCCTGGCCGTCCTCGCAGCGGCGACGGAGGGAACCGAGGAGCTTCCGCCCGGCCTCCAGAGGCAGGTTGCTTCCCGGATGCTCGAAGCCGCGCGCCTCCTCCAGACGGCGGAGCGGGCTTACGGGCGTCTGGCCGGGGCTGTCATGGATGCCATGCTCGAGGTCAGGCGCGAGCTCGGCCAGGTGCAGCAGGGGGGCAGGATGCTGCGGGCGTATGCGCAGGGGGCTCGGATCGCGGGCTGACTCGCGCCGGCCAGGGGCGCAACGAGCACGTCGGGGGGGCACATCAAGCGGTGCGGGGGGACTCACTGCCCGCCGCCTCATCCGCCGTTGATCTGCACGTTGTGTGCGCGCAGCGTTCCGGCAATGCTCTGGTGGAGCGATTCCAGGCACCTCAGGACTTCGGCGCGCAGCTCCTCGCCCGATTCTTTGACCTCGGGGGATGCCTCGAACTTGGTGTGCCATGCGTTCAGCTCCCACCAGATGGCCAGCAGACCCTGTATCAGCGCGAGTTCGCCCTGGTCGGCCAGTGGCGAGAGGACGGCGCCGATCTCCTTGTGGTCGAGAGCGGCCTGAGTGCCTGATTCTTCGTCTGCGGCTTCGAGAGGCTTGCCGTTGATCGCCTTCTGCAACGCGTTCGAGATGTCCCGAATCTGCGCAACGGCCTCGGTTCTCTCGCCGATCAGTTCCCTGAGTGTCTCCAGTCGATCCTTGGGGGTCGGCTCCATGGCGATGATGGTCTTTGAGTCCGTGCCGCCGGCCCCCGCGGAAGCCGGTAGCCGTTCCGCACCCTCTTGTCCAGCCGAATCGTGCCCGCTGGCTGAGACTGCGGCGGCGTTGTCGGGAGGGGCAGAGCGCCAGCGCAACTCGCCCTCGCCCCAGGGATGTGGCACGGCCTGCCGGGGGGCTTCGGTCCTCAGAGCCGGGATGGGCGTTTCGATCGTGAACCTGGAGGGCAGCAGGTTGATGAACCGCTGCACGATGTCCTCGTCAAGCTTGCCGCGCATGTCGCCCGTCATGATGCTGAACGCCTTCTGGCTGTCCATGGCGCTGCGATAAGGCCGGTGGCTGGTCAGGGCGTCGAACACATCGACGATCCTGGCGGCACGTGCGAACAGGTTGATGGTGGCTCCGCTGCGCCCGTCGGGATAGCCGCCCCCGCACACGTCCTCGTGGTGCTGCCGGATGACGCACTTGGCGATGGGCGCCTGGCGCAGGTACGGCCTTGCCATCTTCACGCCGTCCCGGGGATGCCTCTCTATGTGCTTGAACTCCTCCGGAGTGAGGGGGCCCGGCTTCTGCAGTATCTCGGTGGGCACGAGGGCTTTGCCCAGGTCGTGCAGGGCTCCGCCCAGCAGCACCTGGCCGAGCAGCCCCCTCTCGTCCACTCCCAGCACGCGAGTGGCCAGGCTCGCAAGCAGCACGGCGACGTTTATGCAATGGCTGTGCGTGTAATAGGTCAGCGGCGCGCAGTCCATCATGTGCCATTCGGAGCCGGGGTGACGGCGCACCATGTCCGCGATGGCGTGCAACAATTGCTGCACGCGCGCGTACGTGGGCGTGGAGTAGGGCTCCTCCAGAAGGGCAGCCATCCCCCTGCAGGCCAGGCGGTAGACCCACTCCGCTGCCTGCCGGGAGGGGATCAGGTCTTCCGTCAGGATCGCGGACAGATTGTCTTCTACGTAGTTGAAACAGTCATCCACCTCCTCGTCAGCCACGTACAGCAGGTCGGTATCCGACTCCCGGAGCTTGTCCCACGTGTCGGCGTAGACCGGTTCGCCTGCGACCTTGAAGGCTGTGAAAACCCCCGTTTCTTTCTGCCGTACGTAGACGTTGAAAGGCGGAGTCGTTGCCGGCTGCAGGATGTGCGGGTGCAGTCGGATGTAGGTGTAGCCGCCGGCGCCTGACATTTCGTTCGCTATCTAGGTTCAGGATAGTCCGATCTGCGGCAGCGGCGAGCCGCCCTCCTGGGGCGCACAACTGCCCCGGCCTGGGGGCAATTGTCCCAAGGACGGCCTCCCGGGCTCCGCTGCCGGCACGAAGCATGACATTGTCTGCCTATTGCACCGTAGGCTTCAACAGGGAAAGGCGAGAAGTGCTCTGCGAGTCCAGGAAGGCCTCCTCAGGCTCTTGCGGAGCCCCAACTTATTGGGCAGGAATTGCGCAGCCGCGCCCGAGCGACAGGCCCGCCCTCCGGCCGGCAGCGCCGTTTGTGTGGCACGTCTGGCCCGTTCGCTTGCGGCGCACGCGCGGGACCGGTACTCTGCCTTGCCGTCCGGACGTTTCTTGGAGGAGGAGGGGAAGGAATGAGGCTGGGTGGACCCATCTCTCGGGACTGGTCGGATCCGGCGCAATGGGCGGCGGCCGTGAAGGCCAGCGGCTACAGCGCTGCGTACTGCCCCGTCCAGGAGGCACCGGACGAGACCGCCATCGAAGCCTACCGGCAGGCCGCCGAGCGGCAGGACATCGTCATCGCGGAAGTCGGGGCGTGGAGCAACCCCATCAGTCCGGACGAAGGCACCCGCCGGGCGGCCCTGGCGCTCTGCCGCGAGCGACTGGCGCTGGCCGACCGGATCGGGGCGCGCTGCTGCGTGAACATTGCCGGGTCGCGCGGCCGAGAATGGGACGGCCCCGATCCGCGGAACCTGAGCCCCGACACGTTCGACCGGATCGTCGAGTCGGTCCGCGAAATCATCGATGGCGTCCGGCCGAGCCGCACCTTCTACACGCTGGAGACCATGCCGTGGATCTTCCCGGACTCGCCGGGCAGCTACCTTGACATCATCAAGGCGGTCGACCGGCCGCAGTTCGCCGTGCATCTGGACCCGGTCAACCTCGTCTGCAGCCCGCAGCGCTACTACGCCACGGACGCGCTCATCCGCGACTGCTTCCGGAAGCTCGGTCCGTTCATTAAGAGCTGTCACGCCAAGGACATAATCCTGCGCGAGCAGCTCACTGTGCACCTCGACGAAGTGCGGCCCGGGTTGGGGGGCCTGGACTACCGCACGTTCCTGACCGAGTTGGACCGCCTTGACGCTGACACGCCCCTCATGCTGGAGCACCTTGCCTCGGCGGAGCAATACGATCTGGCCGCAGCCCATATCCGCTCCGTCGCGCAGGACGCGGGCGTGACGATCCTCTGAGGCCC